>NZ_CM145758.1:628750-962500 GCF_055635455.1 Paracoccus sp. KKT209 | reverse complement strand
TGGCCTATAAGTTTTCCGAGGGTGCTGGCTCTGTCGTGACCCTGGTCACGTTACCCGGCGCCCACCTGAATGATCAGGCTTTCGGGAAATCTGACGCCGTCGCGGTTGCTGCGGTTCCCGCCACCCCCCCCTCCCTTTCCCGTCGTCACCCTCTGCTTGAACAGCGCGCGCATGCCTGCGCCGGGCCATGCAAAAGGGCGGCCCGAGGGCCGCCCTTTCAGAGAGACTTAAATCCAGAGGGATGGATCAGAAGCCGTAGACGACGGCCAGACCAACGGTGTTGTCGGTGCGGGTCGGACGATCTTCCTGATACTCGGTCGTGTAGCTCATGCGGGTCGACAGCTGCTCAGCCACCTGGAAGTTCACGCCGAACTCGTTGGTGATGACATCTGCCGAGTCCTTCGACCCCAGATAGTCCGTGTCGTTCGTGATGAAGATCGTCTCGTTGAAGCGGTGGTACAGACGCGACGACGCGATGTAGCCGACTTCGGTATCCGACGAATCCGTGACCGTTGCACCGGTCGCGTCGAAGCCAGCATACTGGGCGCCGGTCTGCGTGTAGCGAACGCCAACACCAGCCTGAATACGCCAGGTGGTCTGGGGCGAGTTGATCACGCGGTAGCCCGGACCAAAGCCCAGGAAGGCATCGCGACGGAAATCTTCGAACTCGTCTTCAACCTCGGTGTCGCCGACATAGTTCGGCTCTCCGTCCACAAGACCGTCCTGGGTGATGCGGCCCAGGGCAAAGGCGTAGAACTGATCGTTGAAGTAGTACTGCGCGTCATAGATCGCGTTGACTTCTTCCTGATCCTTGTTGCCGGCATCATCTTCGCCGAACTCGATCGACAGGCCGACGCTCTGGGCGAAGGGACCTTGGTTGTTGCTGATGCGGCCAGCGATCGCCAGATCCTGGTTCTCGGTGTTGCCGGTGCGGCCGGTATAGCTCAGCGACATGGTGCCGAACAGGCCCTGACGGCGATCCGCGGGACCAAAGCGGTCGGCATCGTTGTCACGGTCAAAGCTGTCGGTGACGTTGTCTTCGATGTCGGTAATGCGATCATCGATGCCGGAGATCCCGGTGGCGTCGGCGCCGGTGGCGACTTCGGACTGGGCAAAGGCAGGGGCCGACAGCACGGTCAGCAGCGCGGCGGTGCCAGTCAACAGCGTAACTTTTTTCATTCTATATCCTCACGAGCTGAGTTTTCGTGGTCTGGTTCCCATGCCGGGCCCCAGAGCATCTCTGCTGTGACAACAATTAAACCTGTGGCCGGTGGGTTCAAAGAGCAGCGCGCTTTATGCGGAAGTCTCGGAATCGTGAGCCCCGGTTGCCTTGACGGCAACCAGCGAAACTATGCCGATAATCAGTCGACATGAATTGTGATGCAACCTTTTGGCTAGTTAGCCAAATACCTCCTAAAGAATAGTTATTGCGGAGTCAGCAGAGGCAGAGCTTTCGGCGCGAGGGCTGTAGTCTACGACACACAAGCGTTACTGCCCAAAATTTAGGCATAGATTCCACTTCATCGAGCGGTCGTGATTGTTGCACAGAAGCCACGGTTCGAGCCTCCGGCGTCACAGTGCCGGGGCAACTGAAGCGCGTCAAACAAAAAGGCCCGGACAAGGTCCGGGCCTGATGAGCGACTCAGAGGGGATGCGTCAGTCCAATGAGCCGGGGCGCAGGTCGCGGGCCATGTGGTCCAGAACGGCGTTCACGAACTTTCCTTCGCGGCCTTCGGGGAAGAAGGCCAGCGTCAGGCGCACGTATTCGGTGATCACCACCTTGGCCGGGGCGCGATCTGCCAATATCTCGGCTCCGGCCGCGCGGAAGATGGCCCGCAGCACCGGGTCGATGCGGTCGATCGGCCATTTGGCGACCAGACCCCGATCAGTCGCCTGGTCGATCCGCGACTGCCACATCACCGCATCATCCAGAATGCGGGCAAACAGCGCCTCATCCGCCTCGGCCGTGGGTCCGTCCCGATCCTCGAAATCGATGCGGAAGTTCTGGAACTCGCGGGTCACCCGGTCCGCCGACTGACCGGCGGCCTCCATCTGGAACAGCGCCTGAACCGCGTAGAGGCGGGCGGCGCTGCTCAACGTGCGGCGGTCGGGCCGCTTTTCCTGATCGGTGCCGCTCATGCCTTGCCCTGCCCTTCCAGTTCGCCTGCCAGGCGGATCACGTCATGCGCGGATGCCGCATCCTGCGACGCCTCTGACCATCTGCGCACCAGCGCAATCAGGTGCAGCGCCGCGGAGGCCGCGCCGCCGCCCTTGTTCTGACCCGCCGGGTCGGCGCGGACCTGTGCCTGGCCCAGGTTCTCCACCGTCAGGATGCCATTGCCCAGGCACACGCCCTGAAGGCCCAGAAGGGTCAATCCGCGCGAGCTGTCGTTGCAGACCGTGTCGTAATGCGTGGTCTCGCCCCGGATCACGCAGCCAAGCGCCACGAAGCCGTCATAGCGGCCGCTGCGTGCGGCCAGTGCCACGGCCGTCGGGATCTCCAGCGCACCGGGCACCTCGATGACCTCGAGGGTGGCGCCGCCCGCATCGGCGGTGGCACGCGCCCCGGTCACAAGACCCTCTGCGATCTCACGGTAATAGGGGGCCACGATGGCCAGCAGGCGCACCGGCGCCTCCAGGCGCGGCAGCGGCAGTTCGTGATGTTCGGTCAGCGACGCCATCTCTCAATCCTCCGCGATAGGCCGGGTGGAATGAATGGAAAGCCCGTAGGCGTCAAGCCCCACCACCTTCACCGGTGCGGAATTCGTCAGCAGGATCAGCTGGGACAATCCCAGCGCCGACAGGATCTGGGCCCCAAGGCCGTATTGGCGCAACGTGTGCGGCCCCACCTCTCCGGGTTCCGCGATCGCCTCGGACAGGTCGCGGATCAGCACGACGACCCCCCGCCCCTCGGCCGCGATCTCGCGCATGGCTGCCGGCAGGCTGCCCGAACCCTCCCGGCCGATGCCCAGCACGTCATGCAGCGGATCCAGCGCATGCATGCGCACCAGGACCGGCCCGTCCCCCGACAGCTCGCCCTTGGTCAGCACGATATGCTCGATACCTTGGGTTTCGTCGGAGAAAACGCGCATCGTCCAGTCGCCGCCATGCTGCGAATGGACCGGGCGCTGCGTCCGTTCGGCGATCAGGTTGTCATAACGGCGGCGATAGCGGATCAGGTCGCTGATCGTGCCAATCTTCAGCCCGTGCCGCTGCGCAAAGGCCACCAGGTCAGGAAGGCGCGCCATGCTGCCATCCTCGTTCATGATCTCGCAGATCACGCCCGAGGGGTTCAGCCCCGCCAGACGCGAGATGTCGACCGCGGCCTCGGTATGGCCCGCCCGGACCAGCACGCCGCCATCGCGCGCCCGCAAGGGAAAGATGTGGCCCGGCGTCGCGATATCCGGCGCCCCCTTGGTCGGATCGATCGCCACGCTGACGGTGCGGGCCCGGTCATGGGCGCTGATGCCGGTGGTAACGCCTTCGCGGGCTTCGATCGACATGGTGAAGGCGGTTTCGTGGCGGCTGGAGTTCTTGGGGCTCATCAGCGGCAGACCCAAGGTCTCGATCCGCTCGGCGGTCAGCGACAGGCAAATCAGGCCGCGCCCATGGGTGGCCATGAAGTTGATCGCGTCCGGCGTGGCCATCTGGGCGGGAATGCACAGGTCGCCCTCGTTCTCGCGGTCCTCGTGATCGACCAGGATATACATGCGCCCGTTGCGGGCCTCGTTGATGATGTCCTCGATCGGAGAGATCGCGGCCGACAGGTCGCGTTCGACGGGGCCGGGCTGTTCAAACTGCATGGGGTCGTCCTTCGAGAAAGCGCGTCCCGCTGGCGCCGCCTGCCAGCCGGCCCGCGGCCGTGATCTTGCGCTTGCAACGGGATGGGCCGGCCATCAAAGCGGTGCCTTGGAGCAGGTGCGACTCTGCCCCGGACCAGGCGGACAGCGGGGCAACCGCCTGCCTCCAACGATGCCCGATCCCGCCGCGTGCCATTCCGGCCCCTAGTGTCCCAGGCTTCCGGCCTCGGCCAGCCGGGCGACATAGCGGGCCATGGTATCGATCTCCAGGTTCACCGCATCGCCCGTCTCCGCGTCGCCCCAGGTGGTCACCTGCTGCGTGTGGGGGATCAGGTTGATGCCAAAGCGAAAGCCCTCCACCTCGTTCACGGTCAGCGAGGTGCCGTTCAGCGCGACCGATCCCTTGGGGGCGATGAACCGCGCCAAGGCCTGCGGCGCCTCGAACAGCAGGCGCAGGCTGTCGCCCTCGCGCGTGGCGCTGACGATCCGGGCCACCCCGTCCACATGTCCGCTGACGATATGGCCGCCAAGCTCGTCGCCGACCCGCAGCGCGCGCTCCAGGTTCAGGCGCTTGCCCAAGGGCCAGCCGGCGGCGCCGATATTGGTCTTGGACAGCGTCTCGGCCGAAATATCCACGTCGAACCAATCGTCGCCCTTGGCGATCACCGTCAGGCAGACCCCGTCGCAGGCGATCGAGGCGCCCAGGTCGACGCCCGCCATGTCATAGCCGCAGCCGATGCGGGCGCGCATGTCGCCCCTAAGCTCGACCGCCTGCACGATGCCAATATCCGTGATGATGCCGGTGAACATCGCCGCCCTTCCGCTTTTTCCTTCCCTCCGACCTAGGCCATTGCCGCCGGGCGTTCAAGCGGCAAGCCCGGCGGGTCGCCGGCGCCAACCCGCCCGGGCGCGACAAAAATCTGGAACAATCGGTTCAGGCATGGCATGTCGGAGAACAGACCCCGCCCCTGCCCTGCGTGCACATGTTCCATCCCGGCTCGCCCTCATCGCCCCAAATTCCCCGCGATGTCCTGCAAGGGCCGTCCGCAGAGGTCGTGGCGCTGGCCCCCGAGCAGCGGGTCTTCCTGATGCTGCAGGGACCGCACGGGCCCTTCTTCGACCGGCTTGCCCGCCTGCTGCGCGCGGCCGGCGCCGAGGTCTGGCGCTGCGGCTTCAACGCGGGGGACGAGTTCTTCTGGACCGACCAGCCGCGCTTCATCCGCCACACGGGCGGGGTGGCCGAATGGCCGAACCACCTTCAGCGCATCCTGGACGACAGGGGCATCACCGACATCGTCCTTTATGGCGATGTCCGTTCGATCCATGCCACCGCCCGGCAAGAGGCCGCGCGGCGCGGCATCCGGGTGCATGTCTTCGAGGAAGGCTACCTTCGCCCCTACTGGATCAGCTACGAACGGCACGGGTCGAACGGCAACTCGGTCCTGCTCCAGATCCCGCTGGCCCAGATGCGGGCGGCGCTGCGCGAACAGATCAACGAGGTCCGCCGCCCGCCCGCGCATTGGGGCGATATGCGCCAGCACAAGTTCTATGGCGCCTTCTACCACCTGCTGATCCTGATCGCGAACCGCCGTTATCGCGCCTATACCGGCCATCGCGCCATCTCGGTGATGCAGGAGTTCCGCCTGAACCTGCGCCGGCTGGTGCTGTCGCCCATGTACAATGTCGGTCGGGCGCTGCAGTGGCGGCACATGCGGATGTCGGGCTGGCCCTACAACCTGGTCCTGATGCAGCTGGAGCATGACTCGAACTTCCTCGGCCACTCCACCTTCACGCGCAACGCCCAGTTCGTCCAGACCGTGATCGAGGCCTTTGCCCGCTCGGCCCCGCGCCATCACCACCTGATCTTCAAGGCCCATCCGCTGGAGGACGGGCGCGCCGGCAACAGGGCGGCCATCCGCGCGGCCGCAGCACAGCACGGGGTCGCCGAGCGGGTCCATTACATCCGCGGCGGCAAGCTGGCCGAGATCCTGTCCCATGCCCGCGCCGTCGTGACCGTCAATTCGACCGGAGCCCAGCAGGCCCTTTGGCGCGGCATCCCGGTCAAGACGCTTGGCCGCGCCGTCTATGAAAAGCCCGGCCTGGTGTCGGAACAGTCGCTGGACAATTTCCTGGCGGCACCGGACGCCCCCGACCCCCAGGCCTATCGCACGTTCCGGGACTACCTGCTGCAGACCAGCCAGGTCCCCGGCGGGTTCTATGCCGGCCGGTCGCGCGCGCATGCGTTGCGGCTGGTGGTCGACATGCTGCTCTCGGTAGAGGACCCCTATGAAGCGCTTGCCTCGGGGCACATTCTGCCCCGGCAACAATTGGCGGATCGGCGCGACTGAACCCATAAAAATGGCAAGATAAGGTGGCCTCGGAAGCCATGTATTGCTAGAGTTACGCGAAACTGGCCTCCAGCTGGCCGGATTGTAGAACAGGAGTACCAGAGGTGACAGTTTCCTTCCGCACGGCAGCCCCCCTGAGGCTGTTTCTGATCGCATCATTGACCTTGCTGGCGGCCTGTGCCCTTCCGCGGTCAGGTCCCAACAAGAACGAGATCTTCGATGGCGCGGTCGAGCGTGGAGGGAACACCCAGGTCATCTACGTGAACGACCACGTGACCCGCGCCTCGAGCTTCGCACCCGCCTACGGGTTCTCGAACAGCTTCCGTGCGGCCGGTCAGGTTGGCGCGGACGAGATCCGGCCGGGCGACCGCCTCGGCCTGTCGATCTGGGAAAACGTCGATGACGGCCTGCTGACCTCGCTCGGCGCCAGCTCGACCAGCCTGACCGAGATCCAGGTGGACAGCGACGGCTTCATCTTCGTGCCCTATGCCGGACGGGTCCGTGCCGCCGGCAGCACCCCTGACCAGCTGCGCGAGACGATCACGCAGCGCCTGTCGACGCAGACGCCGGACCCGCAGGTGACGGTTCAGCGCGTGGCCGGCGACGGCGCAACCGTTTCGGTCGTGGGCCGCGTCGGCGCGCAGGGCGTCTATCCGATCGAGCGCCCGACCCGTTCGCTGTCCTCGATGCTGGCCCGTGCCGGCGGCGTCGCCATCGCGCCCGAAGTGGCCGTGGTCACCGTCAAGCGGGGCTCGGACAGCGGCCGCGTCTGGCTGACTGACCTTTACGCCAATCCTGGCAATGACATCGCCTTGCGCCCCGGCGACCTGATCGTGGTCGAAGAGGATCAGCGCTCGTTCACCTCGCTTGGCGCCTTGGGCGGCCAGACGCGCGTGCCCCTGGGCAACGAGATGATCAACGCGGTCGAGGCCATCGCCATGGTGGGCGGTCTCGATTCGTCCCTGGCCGACCCCACCGGTGTCTTCGTCCTGCGCGACGAGCCGGAATCGGTTGCCAGCCGCGTCCTGGGCAAGCCCGTGCAGGGCACGCAGCGTTTTGCCTATGTCCTGGACCTGACCCGTCCGAACGGGCTGTTCCTGGCGCGGGACTTCGTGATCCGGGACGGTGACACGGTCTATGTGACCGAGGCCCCCTATGTTCAGTGGCAAAAGACCCTGTCGGCGGTCACCGGCAGCGCGGCCACCGCGGACAGCCTGTCCTCGATCGGCAACTGACGCAGGCATGATCCTGCAGGACATTCAAGCCGCCGGGACCTCCCGGCGGCTTTGCGTTTTCAACCTTGGCTTCCTGACCGGCCCCCGCATTTCCCGCATCTTGGCCTTGGCCGGATACAAGGCCTCCATCGGGCTGCCCCGCCCGGGCGATGCGGTGGGAATATGGGGCGCAAGCCCGACCGCCTGGCGTGGACAAAGGATGGCGCGGCGGTTCGGCTGCCCGATTGTCACGGTCGAGGACGCCTTCCTGCGCTCGATCCTGCCGGGGCGCGCGACAGGATCGCTGGCGTGCCGGGGTCCCATCGGACTGCTGATAGACCCCGTCGGGCTGCACTTCGATCCCTCCCGCCCCTCGCTGATCGAGACGCTGGCGGGCCAGCCGCTTTCTTATCAGCTGGCCGATCGGGCGCGGACCGGGCTGGCGCGACTGCGCGCGGCGGATCTGTCGAAATACAACCTGCACGACACCGCCGCCGCCACGCCTGCCCCGGGCTATGTCCTGGTGATCGACCAGACACGCGGCGACGCCTCGCTGCAGGGCGGGGGCCGGCCCCTGTTCCTGCGCATGCTGCAGGCGGCGCGCGATGAGAACCCCGGGGCCCGCATCGTGATCCGCACCCATCCCGAAACTGCCGCCGGCCTGCGGCCCGGGCATCTTGGGGCCGCGGATCTGCGCCGGGGCGACCAGATCTGCGACGCTCCGGTCTCTCCCTGGCGGCTGGTCGACGGCGCGGATGCGGTCTATGCGGTCAGTTCGCAACTGGGCTATGAGGCGCTGCTGGCGGGGCATCGGCCGCGCCTCTTCGGCCAGCCCTTTTACGCGGGCTGGGGCCTCAGCCGGGACGAACGCCCCCTGCCCCCCGGCCGCCGCGGCACCGCAACAGCCGAGGCACTGTTCGCGGCCAGCCATCTTCTGGCGCCGACCTGGTACGATCCCTGCCGCGACCGGCTGACCGATTTCGAAGGCGCCGGGGACCAGATGGAGGCCGAGGCGCGCGCCTTCCGTCAGGATCGGCACGGCCACCTGGCTTACGGAATGCGCCTCTGGAAACGGAGGTTCCTGTCGCGGGAATTCGGCGATGCGGTCCCCTTGCGGTTCACGGGCACGCCTTCCGACAAGGTCACGCTGGCCTGGGCCAGTGCCGCAGACGCGGTGCCCCAGGCAACCCGGGTCGAGGACGGCTTCCTGCGATCCCGTGGCCTGGGGGCGGCCTTGACGCCGCCACTGTCGGTGGTGGCGGATGATCTGGGGATCTATTTCGACCCGACCAGGCCCTCACGCCTGGAGGCGCTGGTGGCTGCCGGTCCGCCTCCGGACGGCGCGGAAAGGGCGCAGCGGCTGATCTGCGCCCTGATCGCCACGCGGGCCACGAAATACAACATGGGCCACGCGGCGCCGCTGCCACCCGCCGAAGGGCGTCGGCGCATCCTGGTGCCGGGCCAGGTCGAGGACGACGCCTCGATCCGCAGGGGCGCAGGGGAGGAGCGGACCAACCTTGCCCTGCTGCAGCGCGTCCGGGCTGCCAATCCAGACGCCCAGATCATCTACAAGCCGCATCCCGATGTCGAAGCCGGACTGAGACCGGGCATGATCGACCGGACCCGATTGGCGGGCCTGGCCGATCATGTGGCCCAGAACGCCGATCCGGTCGCGCTGATCGAGGCGGTGGACGAGGTCTGGACCATCACCTCGACCCTCGGTTTCGAGGCCCTGCTGCGCGGCATCCCGGTCACCACGCTCGGCGCGCCCTTTTATGCGGGCTGGGGCCTGACCCGGGACCTGGGTCCGATACCGCAGCGGCGCCAAGCGCGACCGGACCTGGCCCACCTGGTCCATGCCTGCCTGATCACCTATCCCCGCTATCGCGATCCTGTCACCGGCCTGCCCTGCCCGGTCGAGGTTGCGCTGCAGCGGCTGGCCGAGGGGCGGGCGGGGCAACCGCCGGTGCTGCGCCTGTTGGCCAAGGCGCAGGGCGCGATGGCCGGTCACGCCTGGCTGTGGCGCCGCTAGCTCGCCCGCCAGCGATGGAACAGGTCGGGCCCGATCGGCCGGCTTTCGACCAAGCGAAAGCGTGGGGCCTGCGCCAACCGCGTCCAGCCTGTCGCCCCCAGAAAGGGGCGCGCCTCGGCCCCAAGGGCCAGACCCGCGGTATAGCCGATGACCTGATCGACAACGCCAGCGGCCAGAAGGCTCGCGGCCAGCGCGCCGCCCCCCTCGCAGAAGATCCGCGTCAGCCCACGCTGCGCCAGGTCGACCAGGACCGCCTCGGGCTCCCCTTCGACGCGCCACAGCGGGCCGTGGTTTACGTCCTGCGGCGCAAGCGGCGGCAGGGCCTGGGCCGAGACCACCACGCGCACCGGCTGCTGAGGGGTGTGGATGCCGCGCACGTTCAGCTGCGGCAGATCCGCCCGCGCGGTCCCGCCGCCCACCATTATCGCGTCATGCTGGGCCCGCAGCGCATGGACATGCGCCCGTGCGGCGGGCCCCGTGATCCACCGGCTCTCGCCGCTGGCCATGGCGATGCGGCCATCGATGCTGCTGGCCAGCTTGAGGGTGACAAAGGGCCTGCCCCGCGTGATCCGGCTGAGAAAGCCCGCCTGAAGCTCGGCGGCCTCGGCCGCCAGCACATCCTGGGTCAGGGCAACGCCCGCGTCGCGCAGCATCCGGTGGCCGCGCCCCGCCACGCGCGGATCGGGATCGGTCAGCGCGGTTACCACGCGCCCCACGCCCGCCTGTACCAGCCCCTCGGCACAGGGCGGGGTGCGGCCGTGATGGGCGCAGGGCTCCAGCGTCACATAGGCGGTCGCCCCGGCCGCCAAGGCACCTGCGGCATCCAGGGCCATCCGTTCGGCATGGGGACGGCCGCCGGGCTGGGTCCAGCCCCGGCCGACGACCCGCCCCTCGCGGACCAGGACGCAGCCCACGGCCGGGTTCGGCCAGACATTGCCCAGCCCGCGCCGGGCAAGGCGCAAGGCATGGGCCATGTGCCAGGCATCATCTGTCGGCTGGACGGTCAATCCTGGGCGGCGCCGGGGCGCAGTTCGGACACGAACTTGTCGAAATCGTCCGCATCCTGAAAGTTCTTGTAGACGCTGGCAAAGCGGACATAGCCGACGTTGTCGATGCGCGACAGCGCCTCCATCACGATCTCTCCGATCATCTTGGAGGGGATGTCGGTTTCGCCTGTGCTTTCCAGGCGGCGGACGATGCCGCTGATCATCTGCTCGATGCGCTCGGGCTCGACCGGGCGCTTCTGCATGGCGATGCGGATCGAGCGGGCCATCTTGTCGCGATCGAAATCCTCGCGCTTGCCGCTGGACTTCACCACCACCAGGTCGCGCAGCTGGACACGTTCATAGGTCGTGAAGCGCCCCCCGCAGGAGGGACAGAAGCGGCGACGGCGGATGGCGACGTTGTCCTCGGCCGGGCGCGAGTCCTTGACCTGCGTGTCGACATTTCCGCAAAATGGGCAGCGCATCCCGTTGTCCCTATCCTCGGTCGATCCGCAGCCACTATAGGCACATTGGCAGGGATTGGGTAGTGTTATCCACAGCCCACAAGATAGGCGTTCCGGAACCTGTGGCCCGAAAGCCGCGTTGGCAGGGCATCTTTTCCCGCAAGCTTCACATGATCGGAAAATCCATGGCCAAGACCCTGTTCATCACCGGGGCCTCCTCGGGTATCGGCGCGGCGACAGCGCGCGCGGCGGCCGGCGACGGCTGGAACGTCGCCCTCTTTGCACGGTCGGCCGACAAGCTCTCAGAACTGGCCGGCGAGCTTGGCGACCGCGCGCTGGTCGTCACGGGCGACGCCACCAATATTGATGACCTGGAGCAGGCCGTCGCCCGGACGGCGGAGCGGTTCGGCGGAATCGATGCGGCCTTTGCCAATGCCGGGCGGGGGCTGGACAAGCCGGGCACCGAAGCCGGCGATCTGGATGACATCCGCGGGATGATCGACCTGAACGTGATGGGCGTGATCCTGACCGCGCGGGCGGTCCTGCCGCAATTGCGCAAGACCAAGGGCACGCTGGTCATGACCGGATCGGCCGCAGGCCGGCGCCATATCGCAGGATCGATCTATGGGGCGACCAAGTGGTTCGTACATGGCTATGCGGGAAACCTGGCCGAGGAGATGCGAGAATGGGGTGGCCGCTGTTCGGTCGTGGCGCCCGGCATGGTGGACACGGCCTTCTTCGACAAGGGCGCCCCGGACAAGCTGCAGCCCGAAGATGTCGCGGCGGCAGTCCTGCACATGATCTCGGCCCCTGAACGGGCGGCGATCCGCGAGATCTTCCTGATGCCTCAGTCCTGAATCGGCTGGAACAGCGCCGTGACCTGCCGCTGATGCGGCGCGCGGCGATGTTCGACCAGATAGACCCCCTGCCAGCGGCCCAGCATCATCCGGCCGCCGGCGACCGGGATCTGCAGGCTGACCGGCAGGATGGCGGCCTTCAGATGCGCCGGCATGTCGTCCGTCCCTTCATAGCGGTGCGTGATCCAGCCCATCGACGGATGATCCGCCGGCGGTGCCAACCGGTCCAGCCAGGCCAGCAGATCGTCCTGAACCTCGGGGTCGGCATTTTCCTGGATCAGCAGCGAGGCCGAGGTATGGCGGATCATCAGCGTCAGCAGGCCGTCGCGCACCCTGCGCCCCTCCAGCCAATCGGCCAGCTGGCCCGTGATCTCATGGCAGGCGGGGCCGTGGGTGTCGATGGTCAGCTGATGGATCACTCGGCCGCCTCCGGTCCCTGCAGGGCGGGTGGCAGATCGTCGTCCTCCCGGTCATGGTCCAGTTCGATCTGCTTGCTGGCCCGCGCGCCCAGGCCGCGCAGCATCTCGACCTGCCGGATCACGTTGCCCGACCCGCGGGTCAGGCGGTCCATCGCCTGCCCGTGGGCGCGGTTGGCCTGGTCCAGCGCCTTGCCGACGCCCTCCATCGCATCGACGAAGCCCGCGACCTTGTCGTAAAGCTGGCCCGCGCGACGGGCGATCTCCATGGCATTGCTTTCGCGCCGCTCGACCGCCCAGATATGCTCGACCGTGCGCAGGGTCAGCATCAACGTGGTGGGCGTGGTCAGCCCAACCCGCCGTTCCATCGCAAAGGCGGCAAGGGTCGGGTCGGCACGCAGCGCGTCCGAGAATGCGCCCTCGATCGGGATGAACATCAGCACGTAATCGACCGAGGCATCGTTCATCCGGTGATAGCCCTTGCCGGACAGGGTCTGGATATGCGTGCGGATCGCGGCGACGTGGCGGCGCAGCGCGGCCTCGGCCTCGGGCTGGTCCTCGGAGGTGACCGAAACCTCGTAGTCGTTCAGTGACACCTTGCTGTCGATCACCATGACCTTGCCGCGCGGCATCTTGACCACGACATCCGGCCGCCACAGCTTGCCCTCTTCGTCGCGCCAACTGTTCTGCAGGTCGTAATGGGTGCCCGACAGCAGCCCGGATTCCTCCAGGATGCGCTCCAGCACCATCTCGCCCCAGGCGCCCTGGCGCTGCTTGTCGCCCTTGAGCGCTCGCGTCAGGTTCACCGCCTCGCGCGAGATCTGTTCCGAGCGGTTGTGCAGCGACAGGATCTGCTCGCGCAGCCGGGCGGATTCCTCGTCCAGGATCTTGTTGCGGGTCTGCAGTTCGGTCTGAAAGCGGCTGACCTGGTCGCGGAAGGGGTTGAGCAGCGCGTTCAGGTTGTCCTGATGCGCCTGCTGCAGGTCGGCCTGCTGGACGCGCAGCGTCTCGGCCGACAGCAGCTTGAACTGGCCGGTCATCTCGGCCCGCAGCTCGCGCAAAGTGGCGACCTCCCGGGCGCTGGCCTCGGCATCCTTCTGGGCGCGCAGCCGGGACTCCGCCAGCTGCGTCTCCAGACCCGCGGCGTGCTGGCGGGCGCGGTGCAGAGCGTCGGTCAGCCCGTCCCGCTCCTCCGTCAGGTCCGACAGCCGCGACAGATGCGCGTCAAGCCGCGCCTGAAGCTGACCCAGACCCAATTCCTTCTCATGCAGGCGGGTCTGGGCCTCCATCCGATCCTGGGACAGGCGGTCCGACAACTGCCGCGCCTCGGCCCGCGCCGAACCCAAGGCCGCACGCCAGCGCAGCCCCAGAACCAGCGCCACCCCAAAGGCCAGCACCAGGCAGACCAGCAGTGGCGTCACCATTCTTGGATCAGAGAACAAGCCCGTCACATTCGCACCTTCGCCGTTTTGACCGGTGCCAGTGTTCACATTTTGTGCCGGGTGCGCAAGCGCAGGGTCAGGTGGTCAGTGACATCATGAACGACACGACGCCGCCCGAGTAGTCGCCGGGATCGACGGTGGAATTGTCCGAACCCGCAAACCAGTCCATCAGCGACGCCCGCTTGCGGTCGGAAAAGTGCATCCGCCAATCCTGAAAGCGGCGGTGGTCCAGCGCGCCCTGGTCCAGGAAGGTGATGTCCTGGTGGCGTCCGTCGCGCAGGATCAGGTTGCCGACCTGCACCAGCGCGGGTGCCGGCCCCTCCAGCCACTGGAAGAACAGGCCGTCCTCGTGGTGCAGGCAGCCGGTCAGGCCTAAGGCCTGGTTCCGGCGGCGCGCCGCTTCGAGGATGTCCTGCAGGTCGCTGCCGTCCAACCAGGGCTGGGCGGCGCTGCGATAGAGAAAGAAGCCCAGTCCTTGGACCGCTTCAAGCCTACTGATCAAGGAAGGACCGCAGCTTCCTGCTCCGCGATGGGTGCTTCAGCTTGCGCAGGGCCTTGGCCTCGATCTGGCGTATCCGTTCGCGGGTGACGCTGAACTGCTGGCCGACCTCTTCCAGCGTGTGGTCGGTGTTCATGCCGATGCCAAAACGCATCCGCAGGACGCGTTCCTCGCGCGGGGTCAGGCTGGCCAGGACGCGGGTCGTGGTCTCTTTGAGGTTCTCCTGGATGGCGCTGTCCAGCGGCAGGACGGCGTTCTTGTCCTCGATGAAGTCCCCAAGCTGGCTGTCCTCCTCGTCCCCGATCGGGGTTTCGAGGCTGATCGGCTCCTTGGCGATCTTCATCACCTTGCGGACCTTCTCCAGCGGCATCTGCAGCTTCTCGGCCAGTTCCTCCGGGGTCGGCTCGCGGCCGATCTCGTGCAGCATCTGGCGGCCCGTCCGGACCAGCTTGTTGATCGTCTCGATCATGTGGACCGGGATGCGGATCGTGCGGGCCTGGTCCGCGATGGACCGGGTGATCGCCTGGCGGATCCACCAGGTCGCGTAGGTCGAGAACTTGTAGCCGCGGCGATACTCGAACTTGTCCACGGCCTTCATCAGGCCGATGTTGCCTTCCTGGATCAGGTCCAGGAACTGCAGGCCGCGGTTCGTGTATTTCTTGGCGATCGAAATGACCAGGCGCAGGTTCGCCTCGACCATCTCCTTCTTGGCCTGGCGCGCCTCCTTCTCGCCGCGCTGGACCTGGGCCACGATGCGGCGGAATTCCTCGATGTCGACGCCGACATACTGGCCGACCTCGGCCATGTCTGCGCGCAGCTTCTCGACCTGCTCGCGCGACCGGTCGAACAGCGCCTGCCAGCCGCGACCGGCCTGCCCCGCCATGCGATCGACCCAGCTGGGGTCAAGCTCGGCGCCGCGATAGGCGTCGATGAATTCGCGCCGGTTGATGCGCGCGGCATCGGCCAGCTTGACCATGCCGCTGTCGATCGTGACGATCCGGCGGTTGATGCCGTAAAGCTGGTCGACCAGCGCCTCGATCCGGCCGTTGTTCAGGTGCAGCGAGTTCACCAGCACGACGATCTCGGAGCGCAGGATCTGGTAGTCGCTCTCCGCGCTGGCCGAGAAGGTGTTGTCCTCGTTCATGGTCGCGGACATGCGCTGGTCCTGCATGTCGGCCAGACGCTCGTAGTAATTGGCGATGGCCTCCAGCGTCTCCAGGACCTTGGGCTTGAGCGAGGCCTCCATCGCGGCCAGGGACAGGTTCGCGCCCTCGTCCTCGTCCTCGTCCTCATCGGTACGCAGCGGGTTGCCGTCGGCGTCGAACTCCTCGCCCTTGGGCGCGGCGGTGCCGGTCTCACCCTCGACGGTCAGCTCTTCCTCGTCACCCTCCTCGCCGTCCATGGACTGGCCGAAGGTGGTTTCCAGGTCGATCACGTCGCGCAGCAGGATCTCCTCGTCCAGGAGTTCCTCGCGCCACAGCGTGATGGCCTTGAAGGTCAGCGGGCTCTCGCAGAGGCCCGCGATCATGGTGTTGCGGCCGGCCTCGATGCGCTTGGCGATGGCGATCTCGCCCTCGCGGGACAAGAGCTCGACCGAGCCCATCTCGCGCAGGTACATCCGCACCGGGTCGTCGGTCCGGTCCAGCTTTTCCGTCTCGGTCGAGGCCACGGCCAGTTCGCGCGAGCCTGAGCCGGTCGTCACCAGCGCGCCGCCCTCGGCCTCCTCGGCGCCTTCCTCGTCCTCGATGACGTTGATGCCCATCTCGGACAGCATCGACATCACGTCCTCGATCTGCTCGCTGCTGACCTGCTCGGGCGGCAGGACGGAATTCAGCTGATCATAGGTGATGTAGCCCCGCTCGCGCGCCTCGGCGATCATCTTCTTGACCGCCGCCTGGCTCATGTCCAGCGTATGGGCATTGTCGTCCTTGTCGGTCTTGTCGTGGTCGTCGTCTTTGGCGGCCATCCAGGGCTCCTTCTCGGCGCGGTCATGGGCAGTCGATTCGCGCGAATCAGCGAGTCGCCGCAAAATTGTTCCGGTTCTAGCGCGCTTCCCGAACGAATCAAAGGCCGGGCGCGCCGATGATTCGCACCCTTGGCCGGATGCGATTCGTCGTCATCTGCGTGGCGGCTTGCGCCAGATCTGTCCCGAAAGCCAGTCCGACAGCTGCGCCGAAAGCGCATCGCGATCCTCGTTGAGGTCGCTGGTCGTCTCCATCTCGGGCCGTTCGGCGCGATGGCGGGCGCGGGCGATCTGGCTGATGCGCCAGGTCAGGCCCTCGTCGGCCTCGCCCTGGATCTCGAATTCCGCGCGTGCCAGTTCGTGGCTGGCGGCGCGGGCGGCTTCGAGGCGATCCAGGAGATTGCCCAGAATTGCGGCTGCAGCCTCGTCCTCCTGCTGCTCGATCACGGTGGGGGTCAGGCCCAGATGGGCGTCGCGCCGCAGCGTTTCAAGCCCGCGCCGCCCCGCCGGGCTGTCGTCCTGAGTCAGCAGGTCATGCAGCAGCGCCGCGCGGTCGGCGTCGCGGGGCATCAGCCGCTCCAGGCGCGCCTCCGCGGCCGGGATCATCGCGGGCCGCAGCGCGCAGATCAGCAGCGCGACCCCTTCCAGAAGGTCCGGTCCCTGTTCGGGCATGTTCAGCACGACGGGCGGGATCGGCGCGCGCGGGGCCGTCGAGGTCCCTCCGCGGCGGCCCGGGCTGCGTCCGCCCGCCCCGCCCCTGCCGCCGGGCGCAGCCTTGCCCTGGCGGTTGCCGCCGCCGAACAGCTCCCACCGCTTGCGGCGGATCTCCTCGGTGTAATGGCTGCGGGTCAGCTCATCGGGAATGCGGGCGACGGCCTCTTGCAGGCGCCGGTCCAGCGCGGCCTTGCGCTCGGGACTGTCAAAGACCTGCCCCTCGATCTCGCGCGCCCAGAGCAGATCCAGCAGCGGCCGCGCCTGATCCAGCAGCGCGCCCATCGCGCCGGGCCCCGCGGCCTTGATCAGGTCGTCCGGGTCCTGCCCCGCCGGCAGGATCACGAAGCGCAGCGCCTGGCCCGGCCCGGTGAGCGGCAGCGCCAGGTCGACCAGCCGCTGTGCCGCGCGTTGCCCCGCGGCGTCGCCGTCCAGCGCGATCACCGGCTCGGGGGAAACCCGCCACATCAGGCGCAGCTGATCCTCGGTGATGGCGGTGCCCAGGGGGGCCACCGCGCCTTCGAAGCCCGCACGCACCAGCGCGATCACGTCCATGTAGCCCTCGGCCACGATCAGCCTCTGGCCCTTGGACACCGCCGCCCGGGCGGGCCCGAGGTTGTAGAGGTTGCGCCCCTTGTCAAAGAGCGGCGTCTCCGGGCTGTTGAGGTACTTGGCCCGTGCATTGGGATCCATCGCCCGGCCGCCAAAGCCGATGCAGCGGCCTTGTCCGTCCCGGATCGGAAAGATGATCCGCCCGCGGAACCGGTCATAGGCCGCGCCGCCGCCTTCGGGCCGGGCGGACATGCCGGCCTCGATGATCTGCGCCTCGTCAAAGCCCTTGTCGCGCAGGGCGGCGGTCAGGGCCTGGCGGCTGTCGGGTGCGAAGCCGATCTCGAACTGGTCCTCGGCGGCGCGATCAAGCCCGCGGCGGACCAGATAGTCGCGCGCATCGGCGGCGGCGCCGGTCTGCAGCTGCAGGCGGAACCAGCGGCAGGCCGCCTCGGTCACCTCCAGCAGCTTGGTGCGACGGTCGGTGCGCTCGCGCGCCCGGGGGTCGGGTTCCGGCATGGTCAGCCCGGCCTCGGCTGCCAGCAGCTTGACGGCCTCCATGAACTCCATCCCGTCATGCTCGCGCAGGAAGGTCAGGGCGTCGCCCTTGGCCTGGCAGCCAAAGCAGTAATAGAAGCCCTTCTGGTCGTCGCAGTGGAAGCTGGCAGATTTTTCCTGGTGAAACGGACATGGCGCCCACCAGTCGCCGCGCGCCTGGTTCGACTTGCGCAGATCCCATGTCACCTTCTTCCCGATCACGCGGCTGATCGGAACGCGGTTGCGAATCTCGTCAAGAAAGCCGGGGGGCAAGGACATGGGCGCGATTATCCGGGATGGCACGACACGCGGCAAGCGCAGGATTGGATTGTGGTGAAGCAGGACGCCTATGCCGCGCCCACCGCCCCCCGCGCAAGGCCCCAATAGATGTCGGCGATCCGCGCCCGGTCCAGGCGGCCGCCCTCGCGATACCAGTTGGTGACGCCGGTCAGCATGGCGATCAGCGCCAGCGTGGTCAGCTTGGGGTCCTCGATCCGCATGACGCCCGCCGCGATCCCGTCGCGCAGGATGCCCTCCAGCAGCGCCTCGTATCGGCCGCGCAGCTGGGCGATGCGGGTGAAATTGTCGGGCGTCAGGTTGCGCAACTCCATGTAGGAGAGGAACACCGCGTCCGGGTGATCGAGGCTGAAGCCGATATGGAAGCGCACAAAGCGTTCCAGCCGCGTCAGCGCATCGGCGCGCGGATCGTCGGACCAGGCCGCCAGCAGATCCTGCATGTGGCTTTCCAGCAGGTCATGCAGCAGGGCCTGCTTGTCGGGGGTGTAGGCATAAAGCGCGCCGGCCTGCACGCCGACGGCCGCCGCGATCTGGCGCATCGAGACGGCCGCATAGCCCTGTCGCGCGAACAGGCGACGGGCCTCGTCGCGAAGCAGGGGGCCGGTGATCTCGGCGCGGGAACCTTGGGTGCGGGCCATGCGGTCTTCTAGCGCGCGGGTGCAGGCCAAGGGAAGCACCAAGGAGCGCGTTGCCGCCGCGCCCGCAGGCCCGTAAGCTGGGCGCATGAAAGCATTCGCCGCCCTGACCCTTGCCCTGCTGGCCGGCTGTGCCGGTGGGGATGCCTATCCCGACCTGCTGCCGACCGACCTGATCCTGGCCGAGCCCGCGCTGCCCGCCCATGCCTCCCCGGCGGCGTCCGGTGCCGCGCCGGTGGCCACCGCAACAACCGGGCGCGCCGACGCGCTGCGTGCCCGTGCCGACGCCCTGCGGGGCCCGGTGGTGGACCCGGCCCTGCGTCGCCGCGCCGGAGGATGATTGCGCGGCACCGGGGCAACTGGTAACAACTTCTGACCAGTTCCCGAAAGGCCATCCCATGCCGGTGATCACCTCGATCGACGACCTCAAGGCGCTGCACCGCGCGCGCACGCCCAAGATGTTCTACGACTATGCCGAATCGGGTAGCTATACCGAGCAGACCTTTCGCGAGAACACGACCGACTTTGCCAAGCTGAAGCTGCGCCAGAAGGTGGCCGTCGACATGTCGAACCGCACTCTGGCCAGCACCATGGTCGGGCTGCCGGTGACGATGCCGGTGGCGCTGGCCCCTGTCGGGCTGACCGGCATGCAGCATGCCGATGGCGAGATCCACGCCGCCCGGGCGGCCGAGAAGTTCGGCGTCCCCTTCTGCCTTTCCACCATGTCGATCTGCTCGATCGAGGACGTGGCGGCGCATACCACCAAGCCCTTCATGTTCCAGCTTTACGTGATGAAGGATCAGGAATTCCTGGCCGCCATCATCGACCGCGCCAAGGCCGCCAATTGCAGCGCGCTGGTCCTGACGCTGGACCTGCAGATCCTGGGCCAGCGGCACAAGGACCTGAAGAACGGGCTGTCGGCCCCGCCTAAGATGACCCTGCCCACGGTGCTGGACCTGGCCACGCGCTGGCGGTGGGGCATGGGGATGCTGCGCACCAAGCGGCGGTTCTTTGGCAATATCGTGGGCCATGCCAAGGGCGTCGGCGACACGTCCAGCCTGATGAGCTGGACGGCCGAGCAGTTCGACGAGCGGCTGGACTGGGACAAGATCGCCCGCATCCGCGACATGTGGGGGGGCAAGCTGATCCTGAAGGGCATTCTGGACCCCGAGGATGCGCGCATCGCGGCCGATTTCGGAGCGGATGCGATCGTCGTCAGCAACCATGGCGGCCGGCAGCTGGACGGGGCACTGTCCTCGATCCGGATGCTGCCGCATATCGTCAAGGCGGTGGGCGACCAGGTCGAGATCCACATGGACAGCGGCATCCGGTCGGGTCAGGACGTGCTGAAGGCACTGGCGCTTGGAGCGCATGCGACCTGGATCGGGCGGGCCTGGCTGCATGGGCTGGGCGCCATGGGCGAGGCCGGCGTCACCAAGGCGCTTGAGGTCATCCGCAAGGAGCTGGACATCAGCATGGCGCTGTGCGGAGAGCGCGACCTGCATCGGGTGGGACCGCAGAACCTGCTGATCCCGCGCGGCTTTCTGGACGAATACCAGCCGGGCTGAGCCGGCGGCTTCAGCCGGACGGGGCCGGGGGGCTGCTGGCCCATTTGCCGCCAAGCCGGCCGATCGACGGCAGGTGCGGCAGGACCGAGGCGGCCAGGAACGGCAGCAGCAGCGAGGTGGCGAAGATCAGCCAGACGTGGGTGATCCCGACCGTGACGAAGGCGATGATGATGCCCATGTGCATCAGGTAGATCAGGACCGACGCGCAGGTCAGGTTCACGCGCGTGGCGGGCAGGCTGATCCGCAGCGTGGCCAGGACGATGACCAGCGGCGCCAGATAGAGCAGGACCGGAAACTCGGGCGGGTCCTTCATCGGGATCGCCCCTGCCCCGGTCACCCACCGCACCTCGATCATCCGCAGCACCAGCAGGATGGCCACCATCGCCCACAGCACCCGCGCGCCCGGCAGCCCGGCCGGGCCGCGTCGCGCCAGCCAGTCGGCAAGCACATAGCCCTGCACCACGAAGGGCAGAAGATACAGCGGGCCGGCGCGCCGCACCGTGAGTTCCGGCCCCAGAAAGCCGTAGTGGAAGTTGTACTGCGTCAGCGTGGCCGCCAGCGCACCGCCGACCGCGACGCCGACCAGCGCCGGGATCTCCCAGGCCGCGGGCACCAGCCGGCGCACGACCCACAGGATGGCGACGATCTGCGTCAGCGCAACGATGTACCACAGGTGCATCGGGCCCTTGAGCAGCTCGGCCAGGACGGCCGCCGCATCGGGCATCTGGCGTCCCCAGACCGGCAGATAGATCGCGGCCCAGATCCCGTAGAGCACGACCAGCCCGCGCAGCCATGCCGACAGGCGCCCGCGGACGGCGGTGTGGTAAAGTCCGAAACCCGACAGCAGCGCGAATGCCGGCACCACCAGGCGCAGGACGCCATAGCCGATCTCGGCCTTCCAGCGGAAATCATAGCCGGTCATCAGCACCGAATGCGCGAAGACGACGCCGGCGGCCAGCAGCACGCGCAGGTAGTCGATCGAAGGATATCGCGTCACATGTGGTGACATCGCGCGGGTCCACTTTAAAAAACAACTCGGTAACGGTGCGACGGATGCTGCCGGACTGAGCCTCACCTAGGCCGACACGATGCCGTCAGGTCAAGAAAAAATGATCAAAGCCATCTTTCAAATCGTTCGAACTTGCAGTATGGCACCGGCCTTGCCGTCACGCACCCTTGGAGGGTGGCGGCATCAACGCCAATGTAAGGAATAGTATCATGGCCAAAGAGATCCCGGATCTGGTGGCCGAGGCACGCGCGGGGACAGGCAAGGGGGCCGCCCGCCAAGCTCGCCGCGAAGGCAAGGTGCCCGGTATCGTGTATGGTGACGGCAAGGAGCCCGTCGCGGTCGCGTTCGACTTCAACAAGCTGCTGACCAAGCTGCGGGCAGGCCGCTTCCTGTCCACGCTGTGGAACCTGAAGGTCGAGGGCCAGGAGGACGTTCGCGTCGTCTGCCGCGGCGTGCAGCGCGACGTGGTCAAGGACCTGCCGATCCACATCGACTTCATGCGCCTGCGTCGCACCTCGAAGGTGAACCTGTTCATCCCCGTCGAGTTCGTGAACCACGAGAAGTGCCCGGGCCTGAAAAAGGGCGGAACGCTTGTGACGGTCCGTCCCGAGGTCGAGCTGGTCGTGACTGCGGGCGACATCCCCGATCACGTGACGGTGGACCTGGAAGGCCGCGAGATCGGCTCCACGATCCACATCAGCGACGTGGCCCTGCCGGCCGGCGCCAAGCCGACCATCGACCGCGACTTCGTGATCGCCAACCTGGCCGCGCCCTCGGCGCTGCGTTCGGGCGGTGACGACGAAGAGGCCGAGGCCGACGCAGCGGCGGAATGATCCCGCGCGCTTCGGTCGCATGACCTTGGGGGCGGTGCCGATGGCGCCGCCCCTTTCCATTCCGTCCTGCCCTTGCTAGCCCAGCCACATGGAGACATGCATGGAACCCGTCCACATCGTCGGTGCCGGCCTGGCCGGCTCCGAAGCGGCCTGGCAGATCGCGCGCGCGGGCGTGCCCGTGGTGCTGCACGAGATGCGCCCCCAGGTCGAGACCTTTGCCCACAAGACCGGCGACTGCGCCGAGATGGTCTGTTCGAACAGCTTCCGCTCGGATGACGACGTGATGAACGCGGTGGGCCAGCTGCACTGGGAAATGCGTGCGGCGGACGGGCTGATCATGCAGATGGCGGGCCGCCACCGCCTGCCCGCGGGCGGGGCCCTGGCCGTGGACCGCGAGGCATTCTCGGCCGCGGTGACCGAGGCGCTGCGGGCCGAGCCGCTGATCCGGATCGCGCTGGGCGAGATCACCGAACTGCCCGACGACGGCAACTGGATCGTGGCGACGGGGCCGCTGACCTCGGACGCGCTGGCAGGGGCGATCCGTGGCGTGACCGGCACCGAGGCGCTGGCCTTCTTTGATGCGATCGCGCCCATCGTCCATGCCGAGACGATCGACATGTCGGTGGCCTGGGAACAGTCCCGATATGACAAGGGCGAGACAGAGGCCGAGCAGAAGGCCTATATCAACTGCCCGATGACCAAACCCGAATACGAGGCCTTCATCGACGCCCTTTTGGCCGCCGACAAGACCGAATTCCACGAGGGCGAGACGGCGGGCTATTTCGACGGCTGCCTGCCGATCGAGGTCATGGCCGAACGCGGCCGCGAGACCCTGCGCCACGGACCCATGAAGCCCGTCGGCCTGACCAATGCCCACAAGCCCGGGGAAAAGGCCTATGCGGTGGTCCAGCTGCGCCGCGACAACGCCCTGGGGACGCTCTACAACATCGTCGGTTTCCAGACCAAGATGAAATACGGCGCGCAGACCCGAGTGTTCCGGATGATCCCGGGCCTGCAGAACGCCAGCTTTGCCCGGCTGGGGGGCATCCACCGCAACAGCTTTCTGAACTCGCCGACGCTGCTGGACGACCGGATGCGGCTGCGCCTGCGGCCGAACCTGCGCTTTGCCGGCCAGGTCACGGGAGTCGAGGGTTATGTCGAAAGCGCCGCGATGGGCCTGCTGGCGGGGCGCATGGCCGCGGCGCAGGCGCTGGGCCGGGACCTGCCGCCGCCGCCCTTCACCACGGCCATGGGGGCCTTGGTCAACCACATCACCGGCGGCGCCGAGGCAAAGACCTTCCAGCCGATGAACGTGAACTTCGGTCTTTTCCCCCCGCTGGAAGAGGCCCGCAGCGGCCGTCGCGGCCGCAAGGACCGCTATCCGGCCTACACGCAGCGCGCCAAGGATGATTTCAACGCATGGCTGGCGACCCAATAGGCGCGGGCGCGGTCACCCGCTTTGCGCCCTCGCCCACCGGGCTTCTGCATCTGGGCCACGCCTTCTCGGCCCTGACGGCCGCGGCGCAGGGCCGGTTCCACCTCCGCATCGAGGACATCGACCGCGACCGCTGCCGCCCGGAATACGAGGCCGCGATCTACGAAGACCTGGCATGGCTTGGCCTCGACTGGCCGCAGCCGGTCATGCGCCAGTCGGACCGGATGCCCGCCTATGCGGCGGCGCTGGCGCGGCTGGCGCCCCTTACCTATCCGTGCCGCTGCCGCCGGGGCGACATCCGTGCGGCCCTGTCGGCCCCGCAGGAAGGCGTCCTGCCTGCGGGACCGGACGGCCTGATCTATCCAGGAACCTGCCGCGGCCGCGACCTGCGCGATGCCGGTCCGGGTGACGTCATCCGGCTGGACGTCGGCCGGGCCTTCGACAGTCTGGGCCTCGACCGCATCGGGTTTCACGACCGCACCATCATGCCCGACCAGACGCACAGCCTGACAGCGGCCGAGTTCCTGGAGGGCATCGGCGACGTGATCCTGTCGCGCCGGGGCATGGGCACGTCCTACCACATGGCCGTTGTCGTCGACGATGCCGCGCAGGGGATCACGCTGGTCACGCGCGGCAAGGACCTGTTCGATTCCACCTGGATCCACGTCCTGCTGCAGCGGCTGCTGGACCTGCCGACGCCAGACTATGCCCATCACCGGCTAATCCGGGACGCCGAAGGCCGCCGGCTAGCCAAGCGTGACGATGCCCGTGCCATCCGCCACTATCGCGGCGAAGGCGCGACGCCGGCTGACATCCGGCGGATGGTCGGCCTCTGACCCTTCCGCGTAGCGGAAATACCCGGGGAGGCGCCGATCAGGCGACGGGGGCAGCGTCCCCCTGCCCGCTCATCGGCTCCATGATGACCTCCTCGGCGCCGTCCCGGATGGCGGTATAGAAGCAGCTGCGGCGGTTGGTGTGGCAGGCCGGCCCCTCCTGCCGGACCAGCACCAGAAGACAGTCCCGGTCGCAGTCGACGCGCATCTCGACCAGCGTCTGCAGGTGGCCCGAGCTTTCACCCTTGACCCAGAAGGCCTGGCGCGAGCGCGACCAATAGGTGACGCTGCCCGTCTCCAGCGTCCGGGCCACTGCATCGGCGTTCATCCAGGCCATCATCAGCACCTCGCCAGAGGCGGCGTCCTGCGCAATGGCCGGGATCAACCCGTTGGTGTCGTATTTCAGGCTGAGAGCGTCGAACATCGGGTTTCCTTTCGCAGGGCGCGTCCCTATCTAGACCCGACGGATGCCGCGGGAAAGACCGCCAGGAGGATTGATGGCCGACAGCGATCTCATGCAGCTCTACTCGCGCCGCATCCTGGCGCTGACCACCCATATCCCCCACCAGGGCCAGCTGGAGGCACCGCAGGCCTCGGCCATGCGTCGTTCGCCGCAATGTGGCTCGTCCGTGACGGTCCATGTGGCCCTTGCGGAGGGTCGTGTCGCCGATTTCGCGCAGGAGGTGCGGGCCTGCGCCTTGGGCCAGGCCTCGGCCTCGGTCCTGGGCCAGTCGGTGATCGGTCTGGACCGGGCGCAGATCAGCGCGGCGCGGGACCAGTTGCGCGCCATGCTGAAGGACGAAGGCGCAGCCCCAGCCGCGCCCTTCGCGGAACTGGAGGCGCTTCTGCCGGCGCGCGCCTATCCCAATCGCCATGCCTCGATCCTTCTGGCATGGGACGCGACGCTGGATGCGATAGATCAGGTCGGCGCCTGATTTCCTGAAACAGTCATAAAAAAGGCCGGCCCCTGCCAGGGCCGGCTCAGTTGCGCGTGCTTGGACAGAGGCGGCGCACAGGCGGGCGCCAGCCTCGCAACGCGGGGCAGATCGACGGCTCAGGCCTGCAGGATCGCAGGCAGCCACAGGACGATGATGGTGGTGACGGTCAGGGCGGCGGTGCCGACAAGGTCGTGGATGAATTCGCGGGTCATGGGCAGCAACTCCTCTCTGTTGCCGCTTTGTTCTCATATTCTATCGATTCGGTAAAGAACAATTTAAGAACATTTGGGTATTACCCCACCTGGATCAGCCGAATCGCTTGGTCCTGCTGCATCAGCCACATCAGCAGGCGGACCATCTGGCCGCGCGGGCTGTCCAGCGTCGGATCGCGCTCCAGCAGGCTGCGGGCGTCCTGCCGGGCCACCGACATCAGGCCTGCCTGGTGCTCCAGATCCGCGATGCGGAACCGCGGCAGGCCAGATTGCGCCGTGCCGATGACATCGCCAGCGCCGCGCATCTCCAGGTCGACCTCCGCAATGCGGAATCCGTCCTCGGTGTCGCGCAGGGTGGTCAGGCGGCGCGCACCGGTTTTGTTCAGGGGCGGGTGATACATCAGCAGGCAGGTCGAGGCGCCCTGCCCCCGCCCGACCCGTCCGCGCAACTGGTGCAGCTGCGCCAGGCCAAAGCTTTCCGCGCGTTCGATCACCATGATCGTGGCCTCGGGTACATCGACGCCGACCTCGATCACCGTCGTGGCCACCAGCAGCTGCGCCCGCCCGGCCGAGAAATCCGCCATCGCGGCATCGCGCTGGTCGGGCGGCATCTGGCCATGCACCATCCGGACCCGTTCGCCGAACAGCGCGCGCAGATGGGTAAAGCGCGCCTCGGCCGCGGTCAGGTCGGTCACCTCGCTCTCGTCGACCAGGGGGCAGACCCAATAGGCGCGCGCGCCCTGTTCCAGCGCGGCGCGCAGGCGGGCGGTCACCTGCTCCAGCCGCTCGTCGCTGATCATCACGGTGGTGATCGGCTGGCGGCCGGGCGGCTTTTCATCCAGCACCGACAGGTCCAGATCGCCATATTGCGACAGCGCCAGCGACCGGGGAATGGGCGTCGCCGTCATGATCAGCATGTCGGGCGGCACCTCGCCCTTGGCCGACAGTTCCAGCCGCTGCGCCACGCCAAAACGGTGCTGTTCGTCGATGATGGCCAGGCGAAGATCGTGGAACTGCACGTCCTTCTGAAAGACCGCATGGGTGCCCACCAGGATGTCGATGCCGCCATCGGCCAGATCCGCCAGGATCTGGGCGCGCAGGTCACGCTTGTCGCGGCCGGTCAGCGCGGCCAGCCGAACCCCGGCAGCGCGGGCCAGCGGTTCCAGTGCGCGGGCATGCTGGCGGGCCAGGATTTCAGTGGGGGCCATCAGGACCGCCTGCCCTCCCGCCTCGACCGCAACCAGCGCCGACAACATGGCCACCAGCGTCTTGCCCGCGCCCACATCGCCCTGCAGCAGCCGGTTCATGCGGCGGTCGCTGGCCATGTCGGCGGCGATCTCCTCGACCGCGCGGGCCTGCGCACCCGTCGGCGGCCAGGGCAGGCTGTCCAGCACCATCCGGCGCAGCTGTCCACTGCCGGGACTGGCGCGGCCCTTCAGACGCCGCCTTTCCCGCCGCACCAGCGCCAGCGTCATCTGATGGGCCAGAAACTCATCATAGGCGAGGCGCGCACGGGCCGGGCTGTCCGGCGACAGCGCCGCGGCCGAGGTTGGCGCATGGGCCTGTGCCAAGGCCTCAGCAAATGACGGCCAGCCGCGCGTTGCCTTCAGCTGCGGGTCGATCCACTCCTCCATCTGGGGCAGGCGATCCATGGCGGCATCCACGGCCTTTGACATCCCCTTCTGTGTCAGGCCGGCCGAGAGGGGATAGACCGGCTCAAAGGCTGGGGGCGGCGCCTCATCCTCGCGCAGGATGTGGTCGGGATGAACCATCTGCGCCAGGCCGTCGAACAGCTCCAGCTTGCCGCTAACGACGCGGCGGCTGCCCTCGGGCAGCTGGCCCTCGATCCAAGCCTCGCGCGGGCGGAAGAAGACCAGCGTCAGGTCGCCCGCGCCATCGGTGCAATGGACGCGCCAGGGCCGCCCGCGGACCTGCGGCGGGTGATGGCGCAGGACCGTGACGACCAAGGTCACGATCTCGGGCGCGCGGGCCTCGGCAATGCGGTCGATGCGACGGCGGGTGATGCCGCTGGCCGGCAGCGTCAGGATCAGGTCGCGCGGCTTGTCGATGCCCATCTGTTCCAGCGCGGCGCGGCCCTTGGGGCCGATCCCGGGCAGGGTCTCGACGCCCGCGAACAGCGGGAACAGCGCCGGAGGGCGACCCTTGGGCTGGGTCATCCCGCCCCCGCAATGCGCAGCCATTCATCCTCGTCGATCACCGTCACCCCCAGTTCACTGGCCTTGGTGGCCTTGGACCCCGCGCCGGGCCCGGCGATCAAGAGATCGGTCTTGGCGCTGACCGAGCCCGCGACCTTGGCGCCCATCGCCTCGGCCCGGGCCTTGGCTTCGGCGCGCGTCATGCGCTCCAGCGTGCCGGTAAAGACCAGCGTCTTGCCCGAGATCTCGGTCTGCCGCGCCTGGGTGCTTTGGGCGGGCAGCACCGTCAGCTGCGCGAGCAGCCGGTCGATCCCCTCCCGCTCGGCCGGCTGCACGAAGGTCGTGACCAGCGAATTGACCAGCACGCCGCCGATCCCGTCGATGCCGGTCAGGCCCGCCCAGTTGGGGCTGTCAGAAAGGGTGGCCCGGCGGGCCTTGTCATCGGGCGCGGCAAAGGCGGGTTCGCGGGCGGCCCCGTCGATGACCGCGACCAGCGCCTCCCAGGTGCCGAAATGGCGCGCCAAGGTGGCCGATGCCACTTCGCCCACATGGCGGATGCCCAGGGCAAAGATCAGCCGGGCCAGCGGAATGCGCCGCTTGTCCTCGATCGCCGTGAACAGCTTTTCGACCGAGCGTTCGCCGAACCCCTCGCGGTTCTTCAGGCGCGCCAGGTTGCGACCGTCGCGGGCGGCCAAGGTGAAGATCTCGGCCGGCTCGCGGATCGGCAGGACGGGATCGGCAAAGAACATCTCGATCTGCCTGGCGCCCAGCCCGTCGATGTCGAAGGCGGCGCGGCTGACGAAATGCTTCAGCTTTTCCACCGCCTGCGCCGGGCAGATCAGCCCCCCGGTGCAGCGGCGCACGGAATCGCCCGGTTCGCGAATGGCCTCCGAGCCGCATTCGGTGCAGAGGGTTGGAAAGACATAGGGCCGGCTGACCTCCGGCCGACGCGACAGGTCCACATCGGCGATCTTGGGAATGACATCGCCCGCGCGATAGACCTTGACCCAGTCGCCCTCGCGGATGTCGCGCCCCTCGCGGATGAGGGCGCCGACATTGTCGCGCCCGGCGACGTAATCCTCGTTGTGCAGCGTCGCGTTCGAGACGACGACCCCGCCCACGGTCACCGGCTCCAGCCGCGCGACCGGGGAAAGGGCGCCGGTGCGACCCACCTGGATCTCGATCCGATCAAGCCGGGTCCAGGCGGTCTCGGCGGGAAACTTGTGCGCCAAGGCCCAACGCGGCGTGGTCGAGCGAAAGCCCAGACGCCCCTGATAAGCCAGGTCGTTGACCTTGTAGACGACGCCGTCGATGTCATAGCCCAAGGTCGCACGCTGCTGCTCGATCCCGGTCCAGACAGCGATCATCTCGGCCGTGTTGCGACAGAGGCGCGTCAGCGGATTGATCCGGAACCCCAGCGCCTGCAGCCGTTCGACCGCCTGCATCTGGGTAGGGGCCAGGGGCTGGGACAGCTCGCCCCAGCCATAGGCGAAGTAGCGCAGCGGTCGGCGGGCCGTCACGCCCGGGTCGATCTGGCGCAGCGACCCTGCCGCCGCGTTGCGCGGATTGGCAAAGACCCGCCCCCCTTCCGCGGCATTCAGCGACGCGAAATCCTGGTGATCCATATAGACCTCGCCCCTGACCTCAAGGATCCGGGGGACATCGCCGGAGAGGGACTGGGGGATATCGGCGATCGTGCGGGCGTTGGCGGTGACGTTCTCGCCCACCGTGCCGTCGCCTCGGGTGGCCGCCTGCACCAGCACCCCATCCTCGTAGCGCAGCGACAGCGACAACCCGTCGATCTTGGGTTCCGCCGTAACCTCCAGCACCGTGTCGGCCGGCAGGTTCAGAAAGCTGCGGACCCGCGCGGTGAAATCCTGCACATCCTCCTCGGTGAAGGCATTGCCAAGTGACATCATGCGCTGCGCATGGGTCACCTTGCCGAAACCCTCGGCCGGGGCGGCCCCGACCTGGGTGCTGGGACTGTCGGGCCGGGCCAAGTCCGGAAAGGCCGCCTCCAGCGCGATCAGCCGCGCCTTGATCGCATCATAACCGGCGTCCGAGATCTCGGGCGCGTCCTGCGTATGATAGGCCTGGTTCGCGCGGGCCACGCGGGCGGACAACTCTGCCATTTCGGCGGCTGCCTCATCGCGATCCAGCTTCTCGACCGGTTGTCCGTCGGACTGTGCCTGCGCCATCTTTGCCCTCTCTGCTTTCGGCGGCCCGCGAGCGGGCCGCTGTCAGCTTCGGGTATCGCCCAAGGCCGCGCGATCGTCCAGAAGGCGCGATGGCAGATCAGGCGCCGATGGCCAAGCGCTCGTCATTGGCGGGGCCAGGCTCGCGCAGCACATAGCCGCGGCCCCAGACGGTCTCGATGTGATTCTCGCCGCCCAGCGCCTCGGACAGCTTCTTGCGCAGCTTGCAGATGAAGACGTCGATGATCTTCAGCTCCGGCTCGTCCATGCCGCCATAGAGGTGGTTCAGGAACATCTCCTTGGTCAGGGTGGTGCCCTTGCGCAGGCTCAGCAGTTCCAGGATCTGGTATTCCTTGCCGGTCAGGTTCACCGGCTTGCCCCGCACCTCGACCGAACGCGCGTCCAGGTTTACGACGATCTCGCCCGTTCGGATCAGGGCCTGGCTGTGGCCCTTGGACCGCCGGATGATTGCCTGGATGCGGGCCTGCAGCTCCTCCCGATTGAAGGGCTTGGTCATGTAGTCGTCCGCGCCGAACCCGAAGCCGCGCAGCTTGCTCTCGGTGTCGTCCGATCCGGTCAGGATCAGGATGGGCGTGTCGATGCGGGCAAGCCGCAGGTGGCGCAAAACCTCCATCCCGTGCATGTCCGGCAGGTCGAGGTCCAGCAGGATCAGGTCATAGTCGTAGAGCTTGGCCAGATCGATCCCCTCCTCTCCCATGTCGGTCAGGAACACGTTGTAGCTGGCTGCGGTGAGCATCAGCTCGATCGCGCGGGCGGTGCTTGGGTCGTCTTCTACCAAGAGGATTCGCATGGCTAGGTCTATTCCCCCGATTCGCCGAATGTCATGTCGTGACCATCTCTCGAACAGGTTAATATGGTGTTACCTGCCTCTCCTCCGTTGTGGCCTAGTCAACTTGCGGTTGTCTATATTTTTGTAGTGCGGTGGCCTTCAAAGCCGCCATGCCGTGGCGCGCGACGGCATGGCACCAGCTGTCGAACTCCTCCTCCGACAGGCCGTATCGGCGCAGCGCATCCTCCCGCTTGATCAGCCCGTGCAGCACGGCCAGCACCACGGTCTGCTTGCGGCTGGCGACCCAGCGCGTGTCAGGGGCGGGCAGGTCCGCCACGCTGAGGATGCGGCCGCCGTCCAGGGTCACGATGCGCGGACCGAGGGATTTTTTTACGAACATTCCAGGCGTCCTTCGTTCAGGTTCTGCAAGTTCTGCGCGAAACCGCTTAAGCCACGGTTAGCCGGACCCGGATTCCGGCCTGCTGCGGGGTTGAGAATGGGCAGCATTTGCTTATATTTTGACGCAGTTCAGCTGCACCGGCCCCAGCCCCGAGGGCGAAAGATCATCCATGACCCTGCTTGCCCCCCATCGCGCCCCCGCGCGTGAGACCGAATTGAACAGCCTGGGCTTTGCCAAGCCGCCGGCGCAGACACGGGTGGTCGTGGCGATGTCAGGAGGCGTCGACAGTTCTGTGGTGGCAGCCAAGCTGAAGACCGAAGGCTATGACGTGATCGGGGTCACGCTGCAGCTTTACGACCATGGCGCGGCTCTAGCCAAGAAGGGTGCCTGCTGCGCGGGGCAGGACATCCACGACGCGCGGCGCGTGGCCGAGCGGATGGGCTTTCCCCATTACGTCCTGGATTACGAGAACAAGTTCCGGGAATCGGTGATCGACGAATTCGCCGATGCCTATCTGTCAGGCGCCACCCCGGTGCCCTGCATCCGCTGCAATGAGCGCGTCAAGTTCCGCGACCTGCTGGAAACGGCGCGGGATCTGGATGCTGACTGCATGGCGACGGGACATTACATCCAGCGCAAGGACGGCCCCCACCGGGCCGAGCTGCACAAGGCGGCCGATCCGAACCGCGACCAGAGCTATTTCCTGTTCTCGACGACGCAGGAACAGCTGGATTACCTGCGCTTTCCTCTGGGCCATCTGGTCAGCAAGGCGGAAACGCGGGCGCTGGCGGCGGAATACGGGCTGGCGGTCGCAGACAAGCCCGACAGCCAGGACATCTGCTTTGTGCCCAACGGCGACTATGCTGCCGTGATCGAGAAGCTGCGCCCCGGCGCCGCCGACCCGGGAGAGATCGTGGACATGGACGGCAAGGTGATGGGCACCCATCGCGGCGTCATCCACTACACGATCGGCCAGCGACGCGGGTTGGGCATCGGGGGCCTGGGCGATCCGCTTTATGTCGTCCGGCTGGAGCCCGAAACCCGCCGCGTGGTGGTGGGTCCCCGGGCCGCGCTGTCCACGGCCACGGTCAACGTGACCGAAGTGAACTGGCTGGGCGATCAGGCCTTCGAGGGCGAGATCGCCTGCCTGGTCCGCATCCGCTCCACCCGGCCGCCGCGTCCCGCGATCCTGCGCCCCCTGCCCGGCCGCCGCGCCGAGATCGAGCTGCTGGACCCTGAAGACGGCGTCAGCCCCGGCCAGGCCTGCGTCTTTTATGCCGCCGAGGGCACGCGGGTGTTGGGCGGCGGCTGGATCAGCCTGCGTCGGCGGCCAGCTGCCTGATCCGCTGCACCATCGCGCGCACGCCATTCGACCGCTGCGCCGACAGATGCTCGTCCAGGCCCAGGCGGGCCAGCGCGGCCTGCGCATCGATCGCCGCGACCTCCCCGGTCTGCACCCCTGAATACAGCGCGTGCAACACCGCGATCAGGCCGCGCACGATCAGCGCGTCGCTGTCGCCCTGAAAATCGAACCTGCCATCCTCGATCCGTGGCAGGATCCAGACCTGGCTGGCGCAACCGTCGACCTTGGTGGCCGGCACCTGGAAGGCCGGGTCCAGCGGCGGCATGGCCTTGCCCAGTTCGATGACATGGCGGTAACGCTCTTCCCAGTCGTCGAGAAAGTCGAAGGTCTCGGCAATGTCTTCGAATGCGGGGGTCGCCATGGGTCTCTCCTGTGTCGGGGCAAAGGGGTAACGCGCCGGGGCGCCGAGGTCAAAGAGGCTTTTCCGCACGGTCCCTTTCGCCTATCACCAAGAAGAAATGCCCGAGGATTGGACCATGACCCGACTGACCATGCCGCTGCTGATCGGCGCCCTGATCCTCTCCGGATGCGGCCGCATCGGGGACAGCGGCTGGAACCCGCTGCGCTGGCGCGGCGCGGCCGCCACACCCGAGACGCTGGCACCCGAGGGCGGCTATGATGTCAGGGCGGACCTCCGACCTGGCGTGCCGCGGATCGTGGAGGCCAGCTGGGAGCCCCTTGCGGAAGGCCGGCTTCTGGTGGTGCGAGGCTTTGCGCCGACCAAGGGCTATCATTCGGCGGCCTTGGTGACGGCGCGTTCGCAGCCGGGGGGGCGCCTTGGGCCGGACGCGGACGGTGTCCTGCGCCTGCGCTTCTTGGCCCTGCCGCCGCCCGCAGGCAGCCCGGCGTCGCGCCTGGCCGCAGATCCGCAGACCGACCAGATCGTGGTGGCCCTGCCCCTCAGCTTCCGCCAGCTGTCACGGATCACCGGCATCGAGATCAGCGGCGCCGGTGACGTCGTCACGCTCGGCCAGTAACCAGCTTGCACCACCGCCACAGCCGCGCTAATCCGCCTCTGTCGGAGGCGTGGCAGAGTGGTTGATTGCACCGGTCTTGAAAACCGACGTGGGTGAAAGCCCACCGTGGGTTCGAATCCCACCGCCTCCGCCAATTCGATTTGCCAAGCTATTGTTCTTGATAGAAAATCAAGCTTTATGTGGCTTTTCTTCCCCCGCAGCTTCCCCCAATTCACTTTGGAACATGTCGGATTGACGCGAAACAACTGACGCCGGGGGGGGGGCGATGAAGGTTGCGCATGCATCGCTGGCCTGACCCGCGCCGTAACCACTCGCAGATTTTATTGACCGTTTGTTTTTTGTGCAGCTAACGCTTTGGTAAAGGTGCTGCCTCGTCCAGATCCCGCTATCACCGCTATTTTTGATTTGCGGACGCGTGCATCATGCAGCCAAGCCGGTCCGGCTCCTTGGGCAACCAGTCTTTGCGGCTCCCCCCACCCCCTACCATGGGCGCTGTTCTCAGTGAAAACGAAGCGGCTCATCGGGTCTGGAGACGCCACCCCCCTTTTATTTTTCCGGGGGGCTACCCGTGGTCCCGCCTGACGCAGCACAGTGGCAGTCCATGCCGCACTCGCGCACGCATCAGGAATAAAATGGTGCGCTCTATTGTAGCGTGGCATCCGGGAAGGGCATTGGCTGGATCCACAGGGTTAGCGTCCCCCTTGCCCGTCTCGCCCCTCATCGTTCAGTTCTGCGCCGAATAGAACGCCGGGACTGGCACGCTTGGGGCCGCCATGTTCGGACGCCGCCATTGCCTCCAGAGTGAGGCGCAGGTCGTCAAGCGTCACGGCATCGTTCGCGACGCGAATGATATCCATCGCGGACTTCGGTATCGTTCCCCCAAACATCCGCCGGACTTCATCAAGGGTAAGTTTGTCGGTCATAAGATAGCCCCTCTTTGTCTCGCGCCCGTTTCGCTGAAGTTCAACATAGCCACCTTGCCTATGCATCACCAAACCAATTGGTCGCGATAGGCACTGGCCCGCGCGAAGATTGGGCGCATCCGCGTTGGCCCGTCATCACCGCACCTCTCGCAGTTGCGTGACGGTCCTGTGCACCCGTGAAAGCGTCAGCCTATGGCTTAGATGTAGATATGGACCACTCACGGGGCCGCTTGTTTACAGGAAGTCCCGCAAAGCGGCCCCGTCATGCAACCGCTTGCACCTCAACGGCAGGCGGTGGCGGATGAAGCGGCGCAACAGGTGCGCCGTCAGGTGTCATCATTGCGCGGGGGTTCTGAATTTTGCCGCCAGGACATGTAGGCTTTCGATGCCGGTTTCCCGTCGCAAGGTTCTTCCTCCAGCGCATACAAAGCCGCCTGCCCGATCCCGGACGGGCCAAGGTAGTGGTTACAGGTCTTGCGGATGAACCCGCGCGCCTCCAACTCGCGAAACCAGCGTGCGACGGTATTCCGGGCCACGTTCAATGATTGTGATGCGTCCCGGTGGGCGATGTTGCGCAAATCAGCCCCGAGCATGACTGCCCCCTTTCCCGCCATTCTTCAGCGGACTGCTTCGATCTCGGCCCTGCCAAGGGCCGAGAAGCGGTTCATGATGGCGATGCGGATCTGGATTTCGGCGGTCTGGCGGGCGGGGTCTCGTGACATGATCCTCTCGCCGAAGAGCTTCAGGCAGTTCATCAAAGCTTCGACCCGACTTCGGGCGTGATAGCCGGTCCACTTCTTCCAGAGCGCCCGGCCCAAGCGCCTGGTTGCCCGCAGGATCTCATTTCGCGCGGCAGCAGCGGGACAGTCTTCTTTCCAGGCGCGGCCATTGCGCCGGATCGGTATGACGGCATCCGCGCCTCGGTCGATGATCGCGCCATGGCATCGTCGTGTATCGTAAGCACCATCTGCGGTGACCGTGCCGATCGTCTCTTCCGGCAGGATCTGCGCCAGAAGCTCCGGCAGCAGCGGGCTGTCGCCTTGGCGGCTCGAGGTCAACTCGACCGCGCGCACATCCCCGGTGCCCGCGTCCATGGCGAGGTGGACCTTTCTCCATTGCCTCCGGCGTGACGGGCCATGTTTGCGGGTCTGCCACTCGCCGTCCCCGCGGAACTTGATACCGGTGCTGTCGATCAACAGGTTCAGGGGCTGCCCGGACGCGCGATACGGGACCTGCACCGCGATCCGCGCCTGCCGGCGGCACAGCGTCGAATAGTCCGGAACCGGCCAATCAAGCCCCGCCATCTGGATCAGGCTTTCAACCAGCCCGACCGTCTGCCGGAGCGGAAGCCCGAAGAGCACTTTCAGCGTTAAGCAGGTCTGGATGGCAGCGTCCGAGAAGGTCTCGGGTCGCCCGCGCTTGCCGGTCTTGTCGGCGTGCCAGACCGTCTCGGGATCGAACCAGACCGACAGCGAGCCGCGCTTGCGCAGCGCCGCATTGTAGTCTGACCAGTTCGTCGTGCAGTAGCGGATCGGGGAAGGCTTCGGCATGCCCTCGACCTAACCCTCAGGACGCGCTCAGTGAATCCCCCTCACTGAGATGTGCAACAAGGTCCCTCGGACGGGCTGGGGCCGCTCTACAACGCGCGCGCCTGCCAGGACTGCCATGTGAAGGACGGGCGCGGGCATCCGCCATCAGGCGCGAATGATGCCCGCGTGTCGATGTTTCTGCGCCTGTCCGTTCCGGGTGGCCCGGCTCCGGCAGGGATCAGCGGCTGGCAAGCGACCCGTCCCGACCCGGTCTATGGCGGGCAGTTGCAGGATTTCGCGACCTTCGGCCTGGCCCCAGAAGGGCAGATGCAGATCACCTGGACCGAGCGCCCGGTCCCGCTGGCCGACGGGACGGTGGTTCGGCTGCGACAGCCCGATTACGCCATTGCCGATCCGGGCTATGGCCCGCTGTCGCCCCGCCTGATGATGTCGCCCCGCGTCGCGCCGCAGATGATCGGCCTGGGACTTCTGGAGGCGATCCCGGCCGCCGACATCCTGGCGGCCGAGGATCCCGCCGATGCGGATGGCGACGGGATTTCGGGGCGCGCCCAGATCGTGATGTCGCGGGTCCATGGCGTGCCGATGCTGGGCCGCTTTGGGCACAAGGCTGGCAATGCGACGGTGCTGGAACAGTCGGCCGAGGCGTTTTCGGGCGACATGGGCCTTTCCACGCCGCTGCTTCCCTCGCCGCAGGGTGAATGCAGCTCGTCCCAGGCAGCCTGCCGCGACGCCCCGCATGGGCAGGAGCCCGGCATCCGCGACGGGCTGGAGGTCGATGCGCTCAGCCTGGACCTCGTGGCGCATTACGCCCGAAACCTGGGCGTGCCCGCGCGGCGGAACCTGGACGACCCGCAGGTGCTGCGCGGCAAGGCGGTGTTTCACGACCTGGGCTGTGCCGCCTGTCACCGTCCCAAACATGTGACGCATCGGCTGCACGACCAACCCGAGCAAAGCTTTCAGCTGATCTGGCCCTATACGGACCTGCTGCTGCACGACATGGGACCGGACCTGGCCGACAACCGCCCCGAAGGTCGGGCCGACGGTCGCGAATGGCGCACGCCGCCCCTTTGGGGGATCGGCCTGACGCAGGCGGTCAGCGGTCATAGCCAGTTCCTGCACGACGGCCGCGCCCGCACTCTGCTGGAGGCCGTGCTGTGGCATGGAGGAGAGGCCGCGCCCGCCCGCGATGGCGTCCTGTCCCTGCCGGCCGATGACCGCGACGCCCTGATCGCCTTTCTGGAGAGTTTATGATGCTGCGCCCTTTGATCCTGCTGATCGGGCTGGCGGGCGGGGCCGCGCAAGCGGACGTCGCCGCAGCCGTCCGCGACCACATCCTGCCCCGCCATGCCGACTTCGCGGCTGCCACCGCTGACCTTGCCCTCGTCACGCGTGACAGTTGCGCGCCGGATCGGGTCGGCCCGTCCTATCACGCCGCTTACGACGCCTGGATGGGGGTGCAGCACATCCGGCTTGGCCCGGCCGAGGCCGATGGCCGGGGCCTGGCCATTGCCTTCTGGCCCGATCCCAAGGCAAGCGGACTGCGCGCGCAGCAGGCGCTGCTGGCTGCCGACCCTGCCACGCTGACCCCGGACAGCATGGCAGAGCAGTCGGTGGCGGCGCGTGGCCTGACCGGGCTGGAACGCCTGCTGTTTCCGGCAGAACCCTGGCCCGCCGATCCCTGCCCCTTGATCCGCGCCACTGCCGCGGACCTGGCGCGCATGGCCGCCGACCTGGACCGCGACTGGCTTGAGGATTTCGGCCCGCTGGTCCTGACGGCCGGAGAGCCCGGCAACACGCGATTCCTGACGGAGGCCGAGGCTCGGCAGGCCCTCTTTACCCAGATCGTCACCGGACTGGATTTCATCCGGGACCAGCGGCTTGGCAGGCCGCTTGGAGGCTTTGACAGCCCGGCCCCCGACCGCGCCGAAGCGCGGGCTTCGGGGCGCAGCCTGCGCAACATCGCGCTGTCGCTGGCCGCGATCCATCAGATGGCCGCCGCACTGGTTCCCGACGCGCCGCGCACCCTGGCGGCGCTGGATCGCGCGTCGGACATGGCGCGGGACCTTGACGATCCGCTGCTGGCCGGAGTCGCCGCGCCCCAGGGGCGCCTGCGGGTCGAGGTCCTGCAGCAGGCGGTCGATGCCGCGCGCGTCGCGGTGGTCGAGGAGATGGGCCCTGCCCTTGGCGTGACTATGGGCTTCAACGCGATGGATGGCGACTGATGACGACGCGACGGATGGTCTTGGCCGGCTTGGCTGCCGCGGCTGTGCCGGTCCCGGGATGGGCCGATCTGGGCAGCCCCGCCTGCCTGGCGGCAGGCAAGGCCGGCGATGTCCATGTGCTGCATGGTCTTGCGGCCGACGGGCGCAGCCTGTTTGCCATCGACTTGCCCGGCCGGGGACATGCCGCCGCCGCCCATCCCCGCCTGCCGCTGGCCGTGGCCTTCGCGCGCCGTCCGGGTACCTTTGCAGTGGTGCTGGATTGCCGCACGGGTGCGGTCCGGGGCCACCTGACACCCCCGGAAGGGCGCCAGTTCAATGGCCACGGCGTGTTCTCCGCCGATGGCAGGACGCTGTTCACCTCAGAGGTCGTGTCCGAGACCTCGCAGGGGCGCATCGGGCTGTGGGAAACGGACCGCTTCACCCGCACCGACGAGTGGGCTTCGGGCGGCATCGGCCCCCACGACCTGAAGCGCCGATCCGACAACAGCATCGTGGTGGCAAACGGCGGCATCGCGACCGATCCCCAGGACCGGTCGAAGCTGAACATCGAGACCATGCGTCCGAACCTGACCCTGCTGTCGGCGGATGGGCAGCTGCTGGACCAGGTTGAGCTGCCGCCGGCGCTGCGCAAAAACTCGATCCGCCACCTGGCCCTCAGCCCGGATGGTCTGGTCGCCTTTGCCATGCAGTGGGAAGGGGACCCGGCGAAGGCTGTTTCCCTACTGGGCCTGTGGCGCCCCGGCAGCCTGCCCCTCCTCTGCGCCCCGCCTCTCCCCGAACTGTTGCGACTGCAGGGCTATGTGGGGTCGATCGCCATGGCAGCCAACGGACTTGTTGCCGTGACCTCGCCCCGCGGAGGCGTGGTGATGATCCATGCGCCTGACGGGACGCATCTTGCCACCCACAGCCGGGCCGATGCCTGCGGCGTGGCGCCCCAAGGCGAGGGTTTCATCGTCAGCGATGGCAGCGGCGTCCTGTGGTCCTGCACCACGGCCCTTTTCCGTCCCCTGCGAACCGCCGGTCCGGCCTGGGACAACCACTTGGTCGCCCTGACCTGAGCCATTCGTCCTCTGCCGGCTCGTCGACACGGCGCCTCCGTTCCCGACAGACTGCGGACACTGCCGCGGGATCGTCGCTCTTCAAGAGGCTCGATCTGCCCGATTGCCGCGCGCCTGCGGCAGGGGTCGGGATCAACGTGTTCACCGCGATCGCGGATGGCGCACGCGGATCTCTATCGGCAGGTTGCCGCCGCTGAGCGTCGCGGGTGCCCTGGCTTTTGGAAGAGCAGGCCACACGACCCATCGGCAGGCGTGTTTCAGACCGTCAGGGCATCGCCTGAACCACGGTCGACATGCCGGGACGCAGGGCATCGGCGCCGGGCTGATCGCGGTCGATGGTGATCCGGACCGGCAGGCGCTGGGCGATCTTGGTGAAGTTTCCCGAACTGGCGGTCGCGGACATCAGGCCGAATTCGGATGCGGTCGCCGGGGACAGGGCCGCGACATGTCCGGTGAAGCCCTCCCCGCCCAGCGCATCGACCGTAAACCCGATCCGGGTGCCGGGGACCAGGCCGGCGATGTTCGTCTCGCGGAAGCTGGCGATGATCCACAGATCTTGGCCGACATGAGAAACAAGGGCCGTTCCGGGCGTCACATATTGCCCGACATGGACCCCCAGCTGCCCCAGCCTGCCGTCCGCAGGCGCGCGGACGACGGTGTTGTCCAGATCGATCCGGGCGAGTTCGACCGCGGCCTCGGCGCCCTCGATCTCGGCGTGGCGCGCGTCCAGGGCGACCTCGGCGGAGCGGATGCTCTCGGTCTGGACCTCAAGCTGGGCTGCGGCCTGGATGCGGGCGGCCTCGGCCTGCTCCAGCGCCAGTTGCGCCTGGTCGGTCGCGGATTGCGAGGCGACACCCCGATCCAGCAGCTGGCCCGCCCGATCCGCCTGCGAGCGGGTATTCGTCAGGGCCGATCCCGCCGCATCCAGCCCCGCCTGGCTGGCCCGGGCGGCGGCCTCGGCCGAATGGACGCTCTGCTCGGCCACCTTCAGGGCCGCCCGGGCGCCTGCCAGCTGCGCCTCGGCCTGGGCCAGCCTCTGCCGGGGGATGCGGTCGTCGATCCGCGCGATGACGTCGCCCGCAGCGATGTCCTGGTAATCCTGCACCTCGACCGCCGTCACGTAGCCGGCGACCTGGGGGGCGACCTGCGTCACCTCGGCCCGAAGATAGGCATTCTCGGTCCGCGGCGTCGCGGGCGCGAAAGGTGGCAGGTGCCAGGCGAACAGCAGCAACAGGACACCGGCAGCGCCTAGGATCAGGGCGATGACGGTTGGCAGAAGGGCGGTCTTTTTCATTGGTCGGTTTCCATCAGCTTGAGAGCCATGCGGTCGCGCAGCAGGTGCAGCACCAGGGCCGCGGCCGCGATCAGCGCGGCCCATCCCGTCAGCGCGTAGGCATCGGCATAGGCCTGGGTCCACGCCTGCAGGCTGGCCTGCTGCGCCAACTCGGTCGCGGCCTGCAGGCGGCGGAGGGCCGCATCGGGCACGGTGCCGGCCAGCCCGGCCATCCGGCGTGCCAGGGCCTGCACCGTCGCCGGGTCGGTCGGTGTCACCTGCGCGGCAAGCTCCTGCAGGTGCAGCGCCTGCCGGTGCGTGGTGAAGGTGGTGAAGAGGCCCGAGCCCAGCACGCCGCCAAGGCTCTGGGTCGAGATGAAGACGATGACAAAGGACAGGATGTACTGCGGCCCCTTGGACAGCGCCGAAATCAGCCCGGCCATCATCGCGGGCGGCATGAACAGCATTCCGGCAAAGCCCACCAAGGCCTGCGTTGCGATCATCTGCGCAGGCCGCCAGTCGGGCGTCACCTGCGCATCCAGAAAGGCGGCGCCCGCGATGATCAGCAGCGCCACGAGGTGAAAGGCCGCGACGCGCTGCGGGCGCATCCAGGCGATGCAGGCCAGCGCCCCCATCACCCCGGCCAGCGATATGATCGCAAACAGCCCGACCATCTGGTCCGGCCCCATGCCCAGCACCTGGAACATGCGCGGGGCACCGGCCGACTGTTCGGACAGGATCAGGCGGAACAGCAGCAGCGTGCCCGTCAGGTGCAGGATCGCGGGGCTGGCCAGCCACCGGATGTCCAGCAGCGGCGCGCTGCGCTTCAGTTCGACCGCGACGGCGAGGGTCAGCGACAGGACGGCTGTCGCCAGCAGGACGCCGATCCAGGAAACATCCGTCCAGTTGTAGATCGGCCCCATCACGAAACCGATGATCAGCCCGCCGAAACCCAGGCCGATCAGCATGAAGCTGAGAAAGTCCAGCGGCTCGATGACCTTCTGGCGCGGGATGGGGCGCAGCGGCAGGGCCAGAACCAGCATCAGCGATACCAGCGCCATGCCCAGCCCGGCCATGTGGACGTTCGCCATGCCGCCATCGCCGATCAGCGACGGCCCGATCACCCGCGCCAGCGACGGGCCGGTCATTAGCACGACCATCGCCAGCGGCAGGCCCAGCACCATCTTGGCCTGCGGCGACAGGGGTTCGAGCATGTAGAGGAAGGCGAGGGTCGACAAGGGCGCGGCCGCAGCCCCCGCCAGCGCCTGAAGGACCAGCGCCGACCGGAAGTCGCTGGCCCAGATCGAGGCCAAGGCGACCGCCGCATAGATGACGACGCCGATCTCGGCAAAGCGGCGCAGGCCGAACTGGGTCCGGATCTTGATCAGCAGGACAGGCAATGCCGCGCGCGGGATCATGTAGACCGCCAGCAGCCAGGCCGCCGAGGTCGTGGTGATCCCCAGATCGCCCGCCAACTGCGGCAGGCTGGTCGACACGAACCCCTGCTGCAGGCCCTGCGACAGCCCGATCACCGTCGCTGCCGCCATGAAGGCCAGTGCGCGCCCCGCCGGCAGGGGCGGATGCGGCACGGGGGCCGCGGCAGGTGCCGCGGGCGCGCTCATGACTTGTCCATCCGCTTGAGGTTCTGGGTGATGCGCGTCAGCACCTCGGCGGCCTTGGCAAGGTCCTCGGGCGGGATGCCTGCCAGCACCTCGCGCCGCAGACGGCCGGTGAATTCGACGATGGCGCTGTCCCGGCCGCGGGCGGTCAGGACCAGCGCGTTCTTGCGCCCGTCGCCATCCAGCGGCTCCCGCGCGACGAATCCGTCGGCGACCAGCGCGTCGATCTGGCGCTTCAGGGTGGGTGCCTCGATCGCCAGCTCCGCCGCCAATTCGGTTTGCGTGATACCATCGTGCCGCGCCAGCGCCGTCAGCGTCCGCGCCCGCGACAGCGTCAGGCCATGGTCCCGGGCACGCCGGTCATAGGTGCGCCGCAGGGTGCGGATGACGTGCAGCAGGATGTCGATGAACGGCGCGTCACGCAAAACTTGGCCTCCAATGCTCTTGGTTAGCTAGCTAAGTATCCGGCCATATGGGGTCAACGGGCGCCGCAGCAATTTTTTGCACATTGTGCAGATTTGACGAAATCAGTCTGATGGCACAACGGGTACGTCAAGCCAGCCCTGTTTCGGAACTGTTCGAGAAAAACATGATTCGGCCCGACTGACCGAGCCGCCGTGGACTAACCAACCATTCAGGGACAGTATGAACCCTCGAGCCCCGCGAATGGCATCCGATACTTGCAGAGCGAGCCTGAGCTGAACCCTGCATCCGGCAGACATCCGGCGTGGACAGCCCAGGCTCCTGCTCCTTCAACAGTCTGATGATCTGCTTTGCGCTGGACCTTGATCGCACCCTTGTGTGGCTGCCGGCTAGCGGAGTTCCCCTCAAACCGGATGCGGAAGCGGGCTGCCGCTCATGGCCCTTTCCCTGATCTAGGTGATGAGGCTGGCCCATCCGCCGTCATCGGCATCTTGCACATGTCATGAGACTGCTCATGCCGTGCCCGCGACATGAGACGCCTCTTCTCCTGATCGGTTGAAGGTGGCCGACACTGTCCATGTCAGGAAAGTCCATCCTCAGCTCCGCTGTCTCCTTCTCTCAGCCTGCCATCGCGCTGTTCAAGACCTCTTCCAGGGTCGAGTCGTCGAATGCCGCGGTGGAGCCGGCGGCAATGATGCGGCCTTCGTTGATGCGGATATAGCTGTCGCAGAGGCGGATCGAGGACAGGTGGTGGCTGATCACGATGGTCGTGCCATTCCCCTTGCGGCTTTCCAGGATCTTCAGCGCCGCGGCCTCGGAAAGGATGTCCATGGCGTTGGTGGCCTCGTCCAGGATCAGCAGGCGCGGTTGCCGCAGCAGGGCGCGGGCCAGCGCGATCCGCTGGCGCTGGCCGGCCGAGAGGTTCAGGCCGCGGTCGCCCACGACCGTGTCGTATCCCTCGGGCAGCTTCCGGATGAACCCTTCCGCGTCGGCGGCCCTTGCGGCTGCCTGGACCTGGTCCAGACTGGCCCCCGGCGCGCCGTAGAGGATGTTTTCGGTGATGGTGCCGTCGAACAATTCCAGCTCCTGGCTGGCCATGGCGATCTTGCCCAGCCAGGACTCGCGCTCGATGTTGTCCAGGCGCAGGCCATCAACCAGGATCTCGCCCTCGACCGGGTCGATGACACCGCAGATCAGGTTGGCGATGGTCGACTTGCCCGATCCGGACCGGCCGATGACCGCGACCGAGGTGCCCGCCGGGATCTCGAACGAGACATCCTTCAGAGCCGCGGTGTTCCGCCCTTCGGCCACATAGCTGTAGCCGACATTCCTGAAGGTGATGCCCTGCTGGATGTCCGGCGCGGCCAGGGCAGCCTGCGGACGCGAGGGCGACGGGCGTGCCGTCAGCAACCACTGCACCTCGTCCAGCGACCCGTTCCAGCCACGCAGCGCAGCCAGCGAGCTCTGGATCTGTCTGACCTGCGGCTGCAGGCGATAAAGCAGGATGATGAAGGCCGCCGTGGTGCCGAAGGACACGCCAAGCCCCCAGGCGGTGAAGATCACGGCCATGAACAGCGCGGCGTGGGCGACCTCGGTCAAGGGGCCCACGGCAATCTGGCGCCGCAGCAGGTTCAGGGCCACCAGCCGCACGTTCTCCGAGGCTTCCGAAAAACGACGGATCTCGAACTCTTCGCGGTTGAACAGGCGGATCAGCCGCCAGGCGCTGATATGGTGCAGCATGCGCCCCGCCAACCCACGGTTCTGGGACGCGATTTCCCGCCCCAGGCGCGAGAAGTGGTTCGACATTCGGTCATGCGCGACCTGGATCACCCCTAGCCCCACCAGCACGACGATCGTCAGCTGCGGAGACAGGAAGAACAGGAAGACAAGAAAGATGAAGGTGGCGGCCAAGCGTTCGGACATGGCAGGAAAGCTGGGCTATGCCGTCATCAGGGCGGAACTGGATGCCCGCCGACGGCTCGAATCGCGTCCCATCGAGGCGGTGGTGCCGGCCCATGCCGCCATTGCCGCGCGGGCCGAGCGGCTTGCCGCGGCATTGCGCCAGGACAGCAAAGCCGATGCGTGACCCCGTCGCCAGCGTCATCATCTGCACGCGCGACCGGCCCCGGCAACTGCTGGCCTGCGTCGTGGCGGTGGCCAGGGCCGCTGCACGCTGCCCCGAGCTGCCCACCGAGATCATCGTCCTCGAGAACCTCAGCAAGCCGGATCTCGCGCTGGTCGAGGAGGAGGTCCTGCGCGCCGCCGGTGGTTCGGGACGCTTTATCAAGCTGACCGTCGGCGGCCTTTCAACCGCGCGAAATGCCGGCATGGCGGCTGCACGCGGGCAAATGCTGGTCTTCACCGACGACGACTGCATCATGGACAAGGACTACATGCGCGACCTTGCCCGCCATGCGGCGCAGCAGCCCGGGCACCTGTTCCTGGGCGGGCGGGTCAGGCTGGGCGATCCGGCGGACCTGCCCTTCACGATCAAGGACGATCTGGCGGAACAGACCTACGACGTCTCGATCCACCCCGGAGGGTTCGTACCGGGCTGCAACTTCGTCCTGTCCCGACAAACGGCAGAGGCGATCGGCAGCTTTGACACCGATTTCGGGGCGGGTGCGCCCTATCGCGCCGGCGAGGACACGGACTACATCATCCGCGGCCACCTGGCCGGCGTGCCGGTCCGATATGTCCCGGACATGTGCGTCCTGCATTACCACGGGCGCAAGGACATGGCCGATGTCGAAAGGCTCAGCCACGGCTATTCCTATGCCAACGGCGCGCTTTACGGCAAGTATATCCGCCAAGCCTGGCTGCTCAAACACCTCTACTGGAACATGCGTTCGGCGGTGAAAGAGCAGTTCGGCGGCCCCAGCTTCAACAGCGAGATCGGGCTCGGCTGGCGGGCAGTGGTCCGGGCCAATCTGGCCGGATTTGCCGCGTATCTGTCCCGGCAGGGCCAGTCTCGGCTTCGGCCCCGCCCGCGAGGCACCCCGCTGCAGATCCCCGCCGAGCCCCGGAGGCAGGATGACTGAAACGGTGACGGGGCGCAGCATCCCCTATTACGCCCGCCTGGACGGCCTGCGCGCCCTGGCGGTGCTGGGGGTCTTTGCCGAACATTTCACCTATAGCGAGATGATCCGCGGTTGGGGGCCGGGCATGATCGGCGTGCGCACGTTCTTCGTGTTGTCCGGGTTCCTCATCACCTCGATCCTGCTTGGGCAGCGGGGAAGCGCCTCTGGCGGGACCTTGGCGCGCCGCTTCTACCTGCGCCGGTTCTTGCGGCTGTCGCCCCCGTTCTACCTGGCGATCGCGCTGGCGGCCCTTCTGGGGATCTCGGGGATGCGGGCGGACTGGTGGGTCCACGGGCTCTACCTGTCGAACTTCCAGATCGCTCTTCAGGAACAATGAAGCGGCGCGGGACATTTCTGGACCCTGGCGGTCGAGGAGCAGTTCTACCTGCTCTGGTTCCCGGCGGTGGTCCTTGCTCCACGACGGTGGCTGCTGCCGATCGTCCTGGGCTGCCTGCTCCTGGCGCCGGGTTTTCGCCTGCTGATCGTCTTTGGTGCCAGCACCTTCATCGACGTCCTGCTGCCCTCGCAGCTGGACAGCCTTGGGGCCGGGGCGCTGATCGCCGTGATCAGTCGAACGCCGGCCCTGGGACGGGCAGACCGGATCTTTCTGAACCGCCGGCTGCTGATCCTGCTGATGGTGTCGATCGTGATCCTCAGCGCGCCGTGGCAGCATGCGGGGCTCCACAAGCCCATGGCCGTGAACTGGGTCCTGCTTCCCAGTCTGGTTTCGCTGGCCGCCGCCACCCTGATCCGCCAATGCGTGGCCGCCGAAGGGAACAGCCTCGGCTGGCTGACCCATCCGGCGCTGGTCCATGTCGGCAAGATTTCCTACGGGCTCTACGTCTACCATTACTTCGTCCCGCCGGCACTTTATGAGCATGTCCCGGCAATCCTCCTCCTCAGCGAAGGTCCCGCAAAGCTGCTGCGCAGCCTGATCTGGATCCTGATCTCCTTCGTGCTGGCCGAGATGTCCTGGCGCCTGATCGAAAGCCCAGTGATGCGCCGCCGCCGCCAGCCCGCCGCAGCGACGCCGGCCTGAGGGGCGGCCGGCCTGTGTCGCCCGTCGTGGACCACGGGACGCCGCGCCGGCCGGCCCTTGCGTCAGAGCAGAAAGTCGTTCGCCGTCAGCGAGGACACCCCGACCAGCCGGATTTCCAGATCCGCCAGGCCATCGCCCGTGACATCCGCCCGGACGATCACGTCCCGGTCGCTGCGCGCATACCAGACGCCGTGGGAGGACGCGGTGGTGCCGGTAAAGGAGAAGGCATCGTCAGCCTGGGACACGGGTCGTGCATCGATGCCGCTGAGTTTGATGACGTCCGTCCCCGACACGAAATCATGGATCATGTCGCGATTGCTGCCCGTGGCCGAGTCGGAGATCCGGTTGAAGACAAAGACGTCTGCGCTCCGGTCCAGGCCCCCATGCATCACGTCGCGCCCGGCACCGCCGTAAAGCGTGTCCGCCCCGCCGCCGCCCAGCAGCGTGTCGGCGCCCCTGTTGCCGCGCAGCAGGTTGTCCTGGCCATTGCCGGACAGCCAGTCGTCGCCCCTTCCGCCCAGCACATTCTCGATGTCGCGGATAACGTCATTGCCGTAACCGGTCTGCTGCGCGGTCTGGATCGACAGGTCAACCCTTGCCCCGATCGAGCCCGACACGATCAGCCGGTCGACGCCTGCGCCTCCGTCGATGATGTCGTCGCCCTCCTCAAGGTAGAGGCTGTCGTTCCCGTCGCCGCCCAGCAACTGGTCCGCCCCCGCCCCGCCAAAGAGCTGGTCGGCGCCCGCGCCGCCGACCAGGGTATCGGAGCCGTTCCCCCCATAAAGCGTGTCCCTGCCGGCCCGACCGTCCAGCAGGTCATTGCCGTCGCCGCCGGCCAGGATGTTCGCCGCATCATTGCCGAACAGTCGGTCATGGCCCAGGCCGCCGGTCGCATGTTCGATCTCGACCAGCACATCATTGCCATAGCCGGTGTTCTGCGCCCTGGTCAGGGCCAGGTCGATCTCGGCCGCCACGGCGCCCAGAACCACCACGGTGTCGCTGCCCGGACCGCCATCCAGCCGGTCATCCCCTTCATCCATGTGCAGCTGGTCATTGCCGCTGCCGCCGAACAGCTGATCGTGCCCGGTGCCGCCGAACAGGCGATCGTCACCCGCGCTGCCATGCAGCGTGTCGTTGCCCGCATGGCCTTGGATGGTGTCGTTACCGTCCCCGCCGTCGATCTCGTCGTCGCGGTCGGTGCCGTCGATCAAATTGCCGAAGGCGTCGCCATAGGTGACCTGCCCCAGCGTCAAGTTGTCCAGGTCGCCGGGCCGCACCTCGATATCGCCCACGCGCGCCACCAGGGGACGGCCCGGATCCTGCCACTTGCCGGCCCAGGCCTCCTGCGCGGGCGCGACGGCCCAGAGGTCGACATAGCTGGACAACTGGCCCGTGTACCAGACATTGCCCGGCATGTCGGCCGCGCCATAGCGTCCAACCACCTGGCCGTCGATGATGAAGACGGCCTCGGTCTCGCTGATGGTCATCTCATAGCTGTGCATGCCCTTTGCGGCATCGAAGCCCAGGTCCACGATGATCGGCTGACCGTTGTTGGTCAGGGTGATGTGCCGGCCATTGGCGTCCTGCATATGGATGCACAGCTGCACCTTGGTCGTGTCGCCGCCCACGAACTCGAAATCGAATTCCAAGGTGGGGTCGTTCTTCCAGTCCGACTTGTAGAGGAACATGCCGAAAACCGCGCCGGGCACCATCTCGGGCACCTGCGCCTGCCAAGTCCAGGTGCCGGTGGTGGCCTTGGCCATGGACTGGATCTCGGCCCCCTGCACGGGCCGGGCAGATCCCGCGGGTGCCCTGTCCAGAACGAACTCGATGGCGCCGTCGGCGGCCTTGCGCACGTTCTGGCTGGCCCATTTGGTGATGCTGGATTGGCCGGCATTCCAGTCCGAGATGATCCAGCTGTCCGAGGTGAGCCTTTGCCCGAGTTGCGCCAGGTGAACCGATTGCGCGTCATAGGTGATTGGCATGCCCGCTCCTGAATAGAAAGTTATTGAAGGACCGCCACCCTGCCGAAGCAGTCCCCGGCGGCGTCCACACAACCTAAAGGAGAAATAGCTACAAAAGCCTTGTAAGCGGTGGATGTCCGGGCTGGCTACTATTCACAAGTATATGATGGATAGAATATGACTCTCCTTCAGGATGAGTTGCGGCGGGATCCTGCCTGCGCATGCAAAAGGCCCGCTGTCGCATGGACAGCGGGCCCTTCATGTCATCAGGGGCGGATGTTCGTCCCCTTCGGGTTCGGGACCTCCCCGGCCCCGTCTTTTCAGTCCTCAGCCCATCCGCTCGGAGGCGTATTCGTTGGGGCTGGCCGGGAAAACGACGGTCTTGTCGCCGCTGATGAAGACGCGGCGGTGGATATGGGCGTGGATCGCGCGGGCCAGCACCTGGCTCTCGACGTCGCGGCCCAGGCTGACGTAATCTGACGCGCTCTGGGCGTGGGTCACGCGGACGATGTCCTGCTCGATGATCGGGCCCTCGTCCAGGTCGGCGGTGACGTAGTGGCTGGTCGCGCCGATCAGCTTCACGCCGCGCTCATAGGCCTGCTTGTAGGGGTTGGCACCCTTGAAGCTGGGCAGGAACGAATGGTGGATGTTGATGATGCGGCCCGACATCTTCTGGCAGATCTCGTCCGACAGGATCTGCATGTAGCGCGCCAGCACCACAAGGTCCGCGCCGCTTTCCTGCACGACGCGCATCTGCTGCGCCTCGGCCTCGGGTTTGTTGGCCTTGGTCACCTTGATGTAGTGGAAGGGAAGATCGTGGTTCACGACGACCTTCTGGTAATCCATGTGGTTCGAGATGACGGCGACGATGTCGATGGGCAGCGCGCCGATCCGCCAGCGATACAGAAGGTCGTTCAGGCAGTGCCCGAAATGGGACACCATGATCACGACCTTCATCTTCTGGCAGGGATCGTGGAAGGCATAGTCCATGCCGAAGGTCTGGGCATGGGCGGCGAATTCCTCGCTCAGGTCCTCGCGCGACTTGCCCTGCTCGGACATGAAGCTGAGGCGCATGAAGAAGCGGTCGTTCTCGAGGTCGGTGAACTGCGAGCTGTCGTGGATGTTGCAGCCGCGCTCGGCGAGGAAGGTCGAGATCGCCGCGACGATGCCGGTCCGGACGGGGCAGGAGACGGTAAGGATGATCTGGGGCATGGATTCTTGGCACCTTTCCAAGGGCTCGGCATGAGGGCAGGCCGCTGCCGACGCTGCCGAATGTTGTGACGGGGTCCTGCTGCCGCTTCGAGGCGCGCGCGGGCACGAGGTGCCGCGGGCGCAGGCCGGATGAGGGCCGAAATCGGCGGGATTGCGGGTGCGACGCCCGGTCGGGCGACGCTCTGGATGTCGTCCCGGGCAGTTAGCCCCAAGCGCCAATCGGTCGCATGAATGTTCGCGACATTCCGATAGGAGATGTGCGCCCGGCCCCTGCCCGCCTCCGGAAGTTGCCCTGCGCGTCAATCTGTCACGCTGCTGCGGCGTCACACAGGGGTCATGAGGAAGGGATAGAGAACCGCTGACCCTGCCGCGCGGGTTCCCCGCTGCGCCATTTCGTCGCGATGCTCCTGCGACTGCGTCGCACTCGTCCTGCCCATCCGGCCGCGATCCGGGAATAACCGCAGGACTGAAAAGTTCGCCAGTCTCCAAAGCCCAGCTCAGCCGCCCCTGCAGAAGCATAGCGACACGACCTCGCAGCACCGCATGCGCCCAGGCACCCCCGGCGGGTCGCAGGGACCGCGCGGCTGCTGCCGCTGCACCACGACAAGACGGAACACGCATGGCTGGACCAACCTCGGCAGGCGGACGCCAACTCAGGAGGAGAGATCTTGACCTACAATCCGAAGGCGGGCAGTGCCATGCACCAGCCCGGTAGCCCCTCGACCAACGGTGTCATCGACACCGATTACCAGGTCGGCCGCGACAACATCGCGGGAACGGTGGGCCCGTTCGATTACAACATCCACAACCCGGTCTTCGCGATCTCGGCCATCAGCGTGATCGCCTTCGTGATCTTCGCCATCGCCATGCCCGAGACCTCGGGCGCGATGTTCTCGACCCTGTTCAACGAGGTCACGCAGGGCTTCGACTGGTTCTTCATCGGTGCCGCCGACATCTTCGTGATCCTTTGCCTGGTGCTGATCCTCAGCCCCTATGGCAAGGTGCGCCTCGGCGGACGCGACGCGGTTCCCGACTTCAGCTATCTCAGCTGGTTCGCGATGCTGTTCGCGGCAGGCATGGGCATCGGCCTGATGTTCTACGGCGTGTCCGAGCCGCTCAGCCACTTCTCGTCCTCTCTGGGCGGAACGGCTGTCGGGGCGGATGGCGTCCGCACGGACTGGGCCCCGCTGGGTGGCGGCGCGACCGAGGCCGAGGCGATCCGCGTCGGCATGGCCGCCACGATCTTCCACTGGGCGCTGCACCCCTGGGCCATCTACGCGGTGGTGGGCCTCAGCCTGGCGCTGTTCAGCTACAACAAGGGCCTGCCGCTGACCATGCGCTCGGCCTTCTACCCGATCTTCGGCGAGCGCGTCTGGGGCTGGCCGGGCCACATCATCGACATCCTGGCGGTCTTTGCCACGCTGTTCGGTCTGGCCACCTCTCTGGGTCTGGGTTCGGTGCAGGCCAATGCCGGCTTCAACCACCTGTTCGGCATGCCGATCAACGAAACCTCGCAGATCATCCTGATCATCGGCATCACTGCCATTGCGCTCTTCTCGGTCATCCGCGGCCTGGAGGCCGGGGTGAAGCTGATGTCGCAGATCAACATGGGCCTGGCCTTCGGCCTGCTGGCCTTCGTGCTCTTCGCGGGTCCGACGCTGCTGCTGCTGACCGACATGGGCGACTTCCTGCTGGCCTATCTGCAGTACCTGCCGGCGCTGTCGAACCCGGTCGGGCGTGACGACGTGAACTTCATGCAGGGCTGGACCTCGTTCTACTGGGCCTGGTGGATCAGCTGGTCGCCCTTCGTCGGCATGTTCATCGCCCGCGTCTCGCGCGGCCGGACGGTGCGCGAGTTCCTGATCAGCGTCCTGCTGATCCCGTCGCTGGTCTGCGTGGTGTGGATGTCGATCTTCGGCGGCGAGGCGATCAGCCAGGTCGTCCGTCAGGGCTACACCGCCGTCAGCGAGGCCGATCTGCCGCTGCAGCTGTTCACCATGCTGGAGAACCTGCCGCTGTCGGGCATCACCTCGTTCGTCGGCATCATCCTGGTGATCGTGTTCTTCGTCACGTCGTCCGACTCGGGTTCGCTGGTGATCGACACGATCACGGCGGGCGGCAAGGTCGATGCACCTATGCCGCAGCGGGTCTTCTGGTGCGTCTTCGAGGCCATCGTCGCGATCGTCCTGCTGCTGTCGGTGGGCGGCCTGAAGTCGCTGCAGTCCATGGTCATCTCGACCGGCCTGCCTTTCACGGCCCTGCTGCTGATCATGTGCGTGTCGGTCTGGCGGGGCCTGGCCAGCGAGCCGCGCTGATCCCGCGGCGCCCCGGCGCCGCACCCAAAAATTCGAACCCCCGCGGGACACACGTCCCGCGGGGGTTTTTCATTCGGCCGGGCCCGTCAGGCGGCGATGGCCTGCCGCATGGACAGGGGCGTGTCGCCAAAGCGGCGCCGGAACATCCGGCTCAGATGCGACGAATCACAGAAACCGCAATCCACCGCGATCTGCGAGATCGACTTGTCGCTGGTGCGGATCAGGTGATGGGCCAGCGACAGGCGGATGCTGAGAAAGGCCGCCTGGGGCGAGGTGTTCAGCGCGTTGCGGAAATGGCGCTCCAGCTGCCGCTTGCTGTGGCCGATCCGGCGGGCCACCTCGGCCACCGAGAAGGGCGCGTCGATGTTCTGCTGCATCAGCAGCAGCGCCCGCAGCACGATCGGGTCGCGGGTCTTGAAGTCCATGGTGATGCCGGGCTGCGGCTTTTCCGCCTGCAGGGCCTCGTCGATGATCATGATGTGCAGGCTCTTGCTGGCCTGCGCGCGGCCGACATGGCGATCCACCAGGAAGGCCGCCAAATGGGCCGAACTGGCGCCGCCCGAACAGGTCAGCCGGTCGCGATCGACCACGAAGATCTGGTCCGTGACCGGATTCAGCCCCTCGAACTGCTCCAGGAAGTCGGCATGGTGGAACCAGCTGACGCAGCAGCGATAGCCGTCCAGCAGCCCGGCCTGGTGCAGCAGGAAGGCCCCGGTGCAGACACCCACCAGCGGCACGCCCTTCTGCGCGGCCTCGTGCAGGAAGCGGACATAGGGGGCGCGCAGGGTCTTGGTGTCCTCCATCAGCCCGCCGATCACGACGATATAGTCGAATCGGGTCGGGTCCCCCAGGCGTTCCTTGGGCTGGACGGTGATCCCGCAGCTGGAGGCGACGGCATCCATGTCATCCGACAGCACCGTCCAGCGGCACAGGATCGGCCGCGAGCGGTCTCCTTCGTCCGCGGCAAGGCGCAGCACGTCCACGAAATTCGCAAAGGCGCAGAGCGTGAAGCGCCGCGCCAGGATGAAGCCGACCGACAGGCGGACATCCTCGTTCGCGCCGCGGGCGGCACGGGTGGGCATGCGGGGTCGCAAGGGATTGGGGGAGAGTGCGGGAATCTGTTCCATAGGTCCTGCCGTTCCTGCGCGCGGGGTGACGCATTGTCGTAGCCGTAATCCCCCGATGACGCAAATGTTCTGTCGCGGACGGCTGTAATATTGCATTCATACGCTCAAGAAGGCCGGCGCTACTGCTGATTCACCGGCCCCGCGATGCGCCGCCTGCAGGGTCGGTGCCGGGGGCCAGGGTCGCGTCCGTCCTGTCGTCCGCAGCCGCGGGCAAGGAACCTAAGGCCCGGTTCGCCGGAGCCACGACGAGGAGGAGCTGAAAATGAAAGTTCTGGTCCCTGTGAAGCGGGTGGTGGACTACAACGTCAAGATACGCGTGAAGTCCGACGGGACGGGCGTGGACTTGGCGAACGTGAAGATGTCGATGAACCCCTTCGACGAGATCGCCGTCGAGGAGGCCGTGCGCCTGAAGGAATCGGGCGCCGCCAGCGAGGTCATCGTCGTTTCCGTCGGCCCGGCACAGGCGCAGGAGGTGCTGCGCACCGCGCTCGCCATGGGCGCCGACCGCGCCATCCTGATCGTCGCCGAAGGCACGGTCGAGCCGCTGACTGTCGCAAAGCTTCTGAAGGGCGTGGCCCAGGCCGAAGAGCCCGGCCTGGTCATCCTGGGCAAGCAGGCGATCGACGACGACTGCAACCAGACCGGCCAGATGCTGTCGGCCCTGCTGGGCTGGGCCCAGGCGACCTTCGCCTCAAAGCTGGAACTGTCGGGCGACACGGCCAAGGTCACGCGCGAGATCGACGGCGGCCTGCAGGTCATCGACGTCACCCTGCCGGCCATCGTGACGGCCGACCTGCGCCTGAACGAGCCGCGCTATGCCAGCCTTCCCAACATCATGAAGGCCAAGAAGAAGCCGCTGGTCCAGCAGACCCCCGAGGATTACGGCGTCACCCCCGCGGCGCGCCTGTCGGTCCTGCGGGTCGAGGAACCTTCCGGGCGCCAGGCCGGCATGCGCGTCTCCAGCGTGGCCGAGCTGCTCGACAAGTTGAAAAACGAAGCTGCGGTCATCTGAGCGGACAGGGAACACAGACATGGCAATTCTTCTTCTTGCAGATCACGACAACGCAACCCTGTCCGAGACCACCGCGCGCGCCCTGACGGCCGCCTCGCGGATCGGCGGAGAGATCGACATCCTGGTGGCCGGTAAGGGTGCCGGCGCCGCCGCCCAGGCCGCGGCCGGGCTGACGGGCGTGCGCCGCGTGCTGCTGGCCGAGGCCGATGCGCTGGAGCACCGCCTGGCCGAGCCGACCGCCGCGCTGATCGTGGCGATCGCCTCCAGCTATGACACCATCATCGCCCCGGCCACCAGCACCGGCAAGAACGTCCTGCCCCGCGTCGCGGCGCTGCTGGACGTGATGCAGATCTCGGATGCGATCGAGGTCGTCTCCTCCGACACGTTCAAGCGCCCGATCTATGCCGGCAACGCCATCGAGGTGGTGCAGTCCCGCGAGGCCGTGCGCGTCGTGACCGTCCGCACCTCCAGCTTCGATGCCGCCGCCGCCGGTGCCGCCGCGGCGCCCGTCGAGGCCCTGCCCGCCGGAGCCGAGGGCGCGGAGCTGTCGCGCTTTGTCGAGAACCTGCTGTCGCACAGCGAGCGTCCCGAACTGGGATCGGCCAAGATCATCGTCTCGGGCGGCCGTGCCCTGGGCTCGCAGGAGCGGTTCAACCAGATCATCAACCCGCTGGCCGACAAGCTGGGCGCCGCCGTGGGCGCCAGCCGCGCGGCGGTCGATGCGGGCTATGCCCCCAACGACTTCCAGGTCGGCCAGACCGGCAAGATCGTCGCCCCCGACCTTTATGTCGCCTGCGGCATCTCGGGCGCCATCCAGCACCTGGCCGGCATGAAGGACAGCAAGATCATCGTCGCCATCAACAATGACGGCGAGGCGCCGATCTTCCAGGTCGCCGACTACGGCCTGGTGGGCGACCTGTTCGAGATCCTGCCCGAACTCGAGCGCCAGCTGTGATGTCGGCCGAAGCCCAGGTCGAGGACCAGCCGGTGACTGCCCAGATCATCGACGGCAAGGCATTTGCCGCCAGCCTGGGCGAACGCATCGCGGAACATGCGGCCGCCTTCGCCGCCCGGACCGGCCGCGCGCCGGGCCTGGCGGTGGTGCTGGTCGGCACCGACCCGGCCAGCCAGGTCTATGTCCGCAGCAAGGGCCGCATGGCCCGCCAGCTGGGCATGGAAAGCTTTGAGCATGTCCTGTCCGAGGATTGCACCCAGCAGGAACTGATGTCGCTGATCGGGGACCTGAACGCCGATGACACGGTGGACGGGATCCTGGTTCAGCTTCCCCTGCCCGGCCACCTGGACAGCCTGGCGGTCATCAAGGCCATCGATCCCGACAAGGACGTCGACGGCCTGCATCCGGTCAATGCGGGCTATCTGGCCTCGGGCATGCCGGGGCTGGTCTCCTGCACGCCGCTTGGCTGCCTGATGCTGCTCCGCTCCAGCCTGGGCAACCTGTCGGGCCTGGACGCGGTCGTCGTCGGCCGCTCGATCCTGGTCGGCAAGCCGATGGCGCAGCTGCTGCTGGCCGAGAACTGCACCGTCACCATGGCCCATTCGCGCACCCGCGACCTGCCCGCCAAGCTGGCGCAGGCGGATATCGTGGTCGCCGCCGTCGGCGCGGCCGAGATGATCCAGGGCGACTGGATCAAGCCGGGCGCCACGGTCATCGACGTGGGCACCAGCCGCGTCACCCGCGACGGCAAGGCCCGCCTGGTCGGCGACGTGCATTTCGAAACCGCCGCCCGCCGCGCCCGCGCGATCACCCCGGTTCCGGGCGGCGTCGGTCCGATGACGATCATGACGCTGATGCACAACACGCTGATCGCAGCCTATCGCCGCGTCGGCCTGCCCGCGCCCGATCTAAAATGACGCACGGCCCCGGGCGCCGCACGCTCTGTCATTCGGCCGCCGGACGTGATTGTCTGGCGGCCGCCTTTCCCGTTTCAAACATCTCGAAAGCAAGGAATCCGTGATGTCTTCATTCCCAGAGAGGGCCAGGGTCGTCATTGTCGGCCTCGGTGGAATCGTCGGGGCCTCGGTCGCCCATCATCTCATCGAGAACGGGTGGGACGACATCGTGGGCATCGACAAGTCGGGCATCCCGACCGATATCGGCTCGACCGCCCATGCCTCCGACTTCTGCTATGCGACCAGCCATGACCTGCTGTCGTGCTGGACGACCATGTACTCCATGGATTTCTACGAGAAGCTGGGCAACTACAAGCGCATCGGCGGCCTGGAAGTCGCGCGCGTCGGCGACGACGCCCGCATGGCCGAACTGAAGCGCCGCGTCGACAGCGGCAAGGCCTTCGGCACCAACGTCAAGATCATCTCGGCCGCCGAGGCCAAGGAGAAGTTCCCCCTGCTGGAGGAAGACCAGATCCAGGGCGCGCTCTGGGATCCCGATGCGGGCCTGGTCGTGCCGCGGTCGCAGACGGTCGCCGGCAAGCTGGTCGACATGGGCGTGAACGCCGGCAAGCTGAAGATCTTTGCCAACACCCCGGCGCTGGAACTGATCCACGAGAACGGTCGCATCAAGGGCGTCAAGACCTCGCGCGGCACGATCATGGCGGATTACGTCGTGGTCTGCGCCGGCCTCTGGGGTCGCCTGATCGCCGAGATGGCGGGCGAGGACCTGCCGGTGATGCCGGTCGACCACCCGCTGACCTTCTTCGGTCCCTATGACGAATTCGCCGGCACCGGACTGGAAATCGGCCGTCCGCTGCTGCGCGACCAGGGCAACTCGGCCTATCTGCGCGACACGGGCGATCCCAACACCACCGAAGGCGGCCAGATCGAGTGGGGCTACTACTACGAGAAGGACGTCCGGATGGTCCATCCGCGCGAGCTTCTGGAAAAGGATCAGGCCCGCCTGTCGCCCTCGCAGCGCGACCTGGTGCTGGACGACGTGATCGAGCCGCTGGAGCGGGCGATGGAGCTGACGCCGATCCTGGCGGAACTGGGCTTCAACGAAAGCCACTCGTTCAACGGCCTGCTGCAGACGACCACCGACGGCGGTCCGTCGATGGGCGAAAGCCGCAAGATGCGCGGCCTGTGGTATGCCGTGGCCATCTGGGTCAAGGACGGCCCGGGCATGGGCAAGCTGATCGCCGACTGGATGACCAAGGGTCGCACCGACATCGACCATCACGCGATCGACTATGCCCGCTTCAACGACTTCCAGCTGTCCGAGGACTATATCTGGGGTCGCTGCGAGGAAACGGCCGCCAAGATCTACAACCCGCCGGTGCACCCGCGCGAGCCCTTTGCCAATGCCCGCGGCATCCGCCGTTCGCCCTTCCACGAGCGTGAGAAGGAACTGGGCGGCTACTTCATGGAACTGGGTGGCTGGGAACGCGCCCACGGCTATGCCGCCAACGAGCATCTGCTGGAGAAATACGCGGACCAGGTGCCGCTGCGCGAGAACGAATGGGACAGCCGCCATTTCTGGCGCGTGTCGAACGCCGAGCAGCTGGAGATGAGCGCCGATTGCGGCATCATCAACCTGTCGCACTTCCACATGACCGACATCGAGGGCCCGGACCACGTCGCCCTGATGGAATGGCTCTGCGCGGCCAAGATCGGCGGCGACGCCAACATCGGCAAGGGCATCTACACCCATATGCTGGACGAGGAAGGCATGGTTCGCGCCGACTTCACCGTCTTCCGCATGGGTGACCGCTGCCGCCTGGTGAACGGTGCCGATGCCGGCCCGCGCGACCTGATCTACATGCGCCGCGTGGCACAGGACAAAGGCTTTGACGTCACCATCACCGACGTGACCGAAAAGTTCACCACCATCGGCATCTGGGGCCCCAACGCGCGGGAGAACCTCAAGAAGGTCGTGGCCGATCCGGACGCGCTGGACGCGGCGAACTTCCCCTTCGCGGCCATCCGCGAGATCGAGATCGCCGGCTGCAAGGTCATGGCCTTCCGCATCTCCTATGTGGGCGAACAGGGCTGGGAACTGCACCTGCGCTACGACGACGGTCTGGCAGTCTGGGACGCGCTGCGTGGTGCCGGCGTCATGGCCGTGGGCGTCGAGACCTATGCGAACTCGCGTCGCCTGGAAAAGTCGCTGCGCCTGCAGAACGCCGACCTTCTGACCCAGTACAACCTCTACGAGGCCGACCTGTCGCGTCCGAAGGTCAAGGAGGCCGATTTCGTCGGCAAGGCCAAGCACCAGGAGTACCGCGAGCGCGCCAACCAGCCCGCCATGCTGTGCACCCTGGTGATGACCGACAACGTCGACAGCAACGGCGTCGCGCGCTTCCCGGTCGGGACGCTGCCGGTCATGGATCCCGAGAGCGGCGAAGTGCTGATCGACGAGTTGGGCCGGCGGTCCTACACGACCTCCATCGCCTATGGTCCCAGCGTCGGCAAGAACATCGCGCTGGCCTACCTGCCCTGGGCCTATTGCCAGGAGGGCCGCAAGCTGAACGTGTCGTATTTCGACGAGATCTACCCGGTCGAGGTCGTGGGCATCGGCTACAAGCCGATCTACGACCCCGAGAACCTCAAGCCCAGAAGCTGAGGACAAGATCAGCTAACCTGAACAAGAACCCCGGCGGAGCGATCCGCCGGGGTTTTCCCGTTTCAGGTCAGCTGGACATTCGAGGCCAGCCAGTCCGCCAGCAGCCGTCCGTTGGCCGAGGCCCGGCCATGGACCCGCAGATAAAAGGGAAAGGGCGAGGGCATGGCCTCGGGGACCAGCTGGATCAGCGGGCCTTTGTCCAGATAGCTGCCCAGCAGACCCTCCCAGCCCAGCACGGCGCCCATGTGATCCTCGGCCGCCTTCAGCGACACCAGGTAGTTGTTCAGCACGAAGGACGGGCCCTGGGGCGGCGCGGCGCCCAGATGCTCGAACCAGTTCTGCCAGCCGGTCCAGTCGCCGGCATCCGAGCGCGTATGGACCAGCGGCACGCGGGTCAGATCCTCCAGCCGGCGGATGCCGTGCCGCTCGGCCAGCTCGGCCGTGCCCAGGGCCAGGATGCGGTCGCGGAACAGGATGATCGTCTCGTCGTCCTGCGGGTCGGGATCGCCGTAATGGATGCTCAGGTCCACGCCCTCGGGCACCTGCCCGTCCTGCACCGCCTGGGAGATCGCGATCTCGGGATAGGAGCGCCAGAACGCGGCCAGGCGCGGCATCAGCCACATGGTGCTCATCGCCGTCGTCGCGGCGATGGACACGCCCGACCGGACATGCCGGCTGCGGATGCGGGCCACGATGTCGGAAATGCCGGTGAACCCCCGCTGCAGGGCCACGAACAGCAGCGCCCCCGCCTCGGTCAGCTCCACGCCCCGAAAGCGGCGGGTGAACAGCGGCTGCCCCAGTTCCTGTTCCAGCGCCTTGATACGGTGGCTGACGGCGGCGGGCGTCACGTTCAGCTCGGTCGCCGCGCGCTTGAAGCTGCGGTGCCGGGCGGCGACTTCGAAACAGGACAGGTCGGTCAGCGAGGGCAGGTCATAGGGCTTGTTCATGCAAAATGTCGCTTTCCGAAGCATTCCGTCGCAATCCCGCGCGCGGCGAGGGTGACGTTAGAACATCTAACTCCAATTGAAATTTTTCCAGATTGTCAATCGTAGCAGCAAATGGCTTCGTCTGCCGAAGCTAGTCCGCCCTCAGGAGCCCGCCATGCACCGCCCCGACAATTTTGTTTCCGACCTGCTGTCCAGCCACAAGCCCGGCCACGGACTGCCGCAAGCCTTCTACACCTCGCCCGAGATGTTCGAGCGGGACATGGAGACGATCTTCTACCGCGAATGGCTCTATGCCATCCCGGCCTGCACCCTGGACAAGTCCGGCAGCTTCCAGCGCCTGCGCATCGGTGCCTATGACGTCATCGTGCTGCGCGACAACCAGGGTGGCATCCGCGCCTTCCACAACTCGTGCCGCCACCGCGGGTCGATCATCTGCAGCGCCTCGCAGGGCCGCGTGGCCAAGCTGACCTGCCCCTATCACCAGTGGACCTATGGCTTGGACGGCCAGCTGGTCTGGGCGCGCGACATGGGCGTCGACTTCGACCCGACGCAGTACAAGCTGAAGCCCGTCCACTGCCGCGAACTGGCCGGCCTGGTCTATATCTGCCTGGCCGAGACCGCACCCGACTTCGACACCTTCGCCGCGACCGTGACGCCCTATCTGGGCGTGCATGACCTGTCGAACGCCAAGGTCGCCTTCCAGTCCACGATCATCGAGAACGGCAACTGGAAGCTGGTCTGGGAAAACAACCGCGAGTGCTATCACTGCGCCGGCAACCACCCCGACCTGTGCCGCACCTATCCCGAGGATCCGTCGATCACCGGCGTCAGCCCCGACGGCACCTTCCCCGAGAAGGTCGAGAACCACTTCAACCGCATGGAATCGGCCGGCGCGCCCTCGCGCTTCCAGATGGGTGCCGACGGGCAGTTCCGCGTGGCGCGGATGCCGCTTCTGGACGGTGCGGAAAGCTATACGGTCAGCGGCAAGATCGCCGTGCAGAAGCGCCTGGGCCAGGTTCCCTTCCTGGATGCCGGCACGCTGCTGATGTTCCACTATCCCACGACCTGGAACCACTTCCTGACCGATCACTCGATCACCTTCCGCGTGACCCCGATCAGCCCGATGGAGACCGAGGTCCAGACCACCTGGCTGGTCAACAAGGACGCCGTCGAAGGCGTGGACTATGACCTGAAGAACCTCACCACGGTCTGGGAACACACCAACGACGAAGATCGCCGCGTGGTCGAGCATAACCAGCAGGGCATCTGCTCGCCCGCCTACCAGCCTGGCCCCTATTCGACGCTGCACGAGGATGGCGTGATCCAGTTCGTGAACTGGTACCTGGACCGCGTCCGCGCGACCGAGCGTCCGACCGCCATGGCGGCCGAGTAACGGCACCGGCCGCAGCAACATCCGGTCATCACTGCGACCGGGATGTTTTCCGAACCGCCCGCCCAGTCACCTGGGCGGGCGGTCTGCTTTTGCCGTAGCCGTCTTGGGCAGACGCCACCACGGCCGCAGCCCCGCAGCGATGTCCGGGTCACTGCTGCCGGACCAGGGGACGGGCCGGCTGCGTTTCCGACGTTTCGGGCCGCGCCCGCCGGATTTCCGCAGGCGTCAGACCCCGTTCCGCCTTCAACGTCCGCGACAGGTGCGGGGCGTCGCAGAAGCCGCAGGCCAGCGCGATCTCGGTGATGGGATGGTCGGTGGTGCGCAGCCGGGTTAGGGCGCGCTCGATCCTGATCTCCAGATAGATCGTGCGGGGCGACTGCCCCAGATCCGCCTGGAAGCGGCGTTCCAGCGTCCGCCGCCCCACCCCCAGCTCGGCGGCCAGGTCATCGACCGTGCGCGGCAGCTCGATGCTCTGCTGCATCTTCAGCAGGGCGCGCTTGACCAGCTCGTCGCGCGGCTGGCGCGCCAGCGCCTGACCGGGCTGCGCCCGCTGCCCGCTGAGCACGTCGTCGATCATCATGATGTTGAGGCTTTTGGTGGCCGCGGACTGGCCGATATGGCGCTGCACCAGGAAGGCGGCCAGATGCGCGGCGCCGTGCCCGCCCGAACAGGTCAGGCGGTCGCGATCCACCACGAAGATCTGGTCCGAGACCGGCCGTTCGCTGTCAAAGCGGTCCAGGAAGTCCTGGTGGTGAAACCAGCTGACGCAGCAGCGGTACCCCTGCAGCAGCCCCGCCGCCTGAAGGGTGAAGACGCCGGTGCAAAGCCCAATGATGGGCACCCCGCGCGCCGCCGTGGCCTGCAGGAACTCCATCGCCGCGGGGTCCAGCATCGCCCGGTCGCTGATTAGCCCGCCGACCACGACCAGATAGTCGAAGCGCCCGGCCTGGCGCAGCCGCGTGTCGGGCTGGACGCGGACGCCGCAGCTGGAGCGGACGCTGTCCATCCGGTCCGACAGCACCGTCCAGTCGCACAGGATGGGACGCGACTTGTCGGCCTCGTCCGCCGCCAAGCGCAGCACGTCCACGAAATTGGCAAAGGCCGACAGGGTGAACTGGTCGGCCAGAAGAAACGCGACACGAAGGCGTTTCTGGACGGGCTGGAGATTCTGGGCCATGACGCGATCCTGCACGAACGGTGACGCAATTCTTCAACCCTGACCTTTGCCTTGAAAGTAGATTGCTGTCCAGTCCTTCAAACACGGCGGCATCGACATGACGCACTTCTCTGCCTTCTCCCTGCTGAAGCAAGCTCTGAACGGCCACAAGGGCTGGCGCGAGCAATGGCCCGACAGCCAGCCCAAGGCGGAATACGACGTGGTCATCGTCGGCGCCGGCGGTCATGGCCTGGGTGCCGCCTATTACCTGGCCAAGGAACATGGCATCACCAATGTCGCGGTGATCGACAAGGGCTGGCTGGGCGGCGGCAATACCGGCCGCAACACCACGATCATCCGGTCGAACTATCTTTATGACGAAAGCGCGCGGCTCTATGACCACGCCCTGGACCTGTGGGAAAACCTCAGCCAGGAGCTGAACTACAACGTCATGTATTCCAAGCGCGGCGTGATGATGCTGGCGCACAACGTCCATGACGTGCAGTCGTTCCAGCGCCACGTGCATTCGAACCGCCTGAACGGCGTCGACAACCGCTGGCTGACCAAGGAAGAGGCCAAGGCCTTCTGCCCGCCGCTGAACATCAGCCCCGACGCGCGCTATCCCGTCATGGGCGCGGCCCTGCAGATGCGGGCCGGCACGGCACGCCATGACGCGGTGGCCTGGGGCTATGCCCGCGCCGCGGCGGCGCGCGGCGTCGACATCATCCAGAACTGCCCGGTCATCGCGATCCGCCGCGGCCCCGACGGCGCGGTGCTGGGCGTCGACACCGCCAAGGGCTTCATCAAGGCCAAGAAGGTTGCCGTCTCGGCCGCCGGCAACACCAGCGTCGTCATGGACAGCGCGGGCGTGCGGATGCCGCTGGAAAGCTATCCGCTGCAGGCGCTGGTCAGCGAACCGATCAAGCCGATCTTCCCCTGCGTGGTGATGTCGAACAGCGTCCACGCCTATATCAGCCAGTCCGACAAGGGCGAGCTGGTCATCGGCTCGGGCACCGACCAGTACACCAGCTACAGCCAGCGCGGCGGCCTGCCGCTGATCGAGCACACGGTCGCGGCCATCTGCGAGGTTTTCCCGATCTTCAACCGGATGCGCATGCTGCGCAAATGGGGCGGGATCGTGGACGTGACCCCCGACCGCAGCGCCATCCTGGGCAAGACCCCGGTCAAGGGCCTTTATGTCAACTGCGGATGGGGCACGGGCGGCTTCAAGGCGACGCCGGGGGCCGCGCATACGCTGGCCTGGACCGTCGCCAAGGACGAGCCGCATCCCATCAACGCACCCTTCACCCTAGAACGCTTTACCACTGGCCGGCTGATCGACGAAGCCGCCGCCGCCGCCGTCGCGCACTGAGGAGCCAGACCCATGCTGCTGATCCACTGCCCCTATTGCGAGGCAACCCTGCCCGAGCTTGAGTTCGCCTATGCCGGCGAGGCGCATATCGACCGCCCCGCCGACCCCTCTGCCCTGTCGGACGAGGAATGGCGCGACTTCCTGTTCATCCGCACCAACGCCCGTGGCCCGCATTTCGAGCGCTGGCGCCACATCCACGGCTGCGGACGCTTCTTCAACGCGGTGCGCGACACTGTCAGCGACCGCTTCCTGATGACCTACAAGGCCGGCGAGGCACGCCCGGTCCTGAACGCCCTGGAGGCCGCGGAATGAGCCGTTACCGTATCCCCGGCATGGGCCGCGTCGATCCCGCGGCGCCGGTCAGCTTCACCTTCGACGGCCGCCGCTACACCGGCCTGCGCGGCGACACGGTCGCCTCGGCGCTGCTGGCCAACGGCGTGCGCCTGATGGGCCGCTCGTTCAAGTATCACCGCCCCCGCGGTCCCGTCAGCGCCGGCTCGGAAGAGCCGAACGCCCTGATCGGCACCTCGCGCGGCCCGGGCCGGTTCGAGCCGAACACCCGCGCCACCGTGCAGGAACTGCGCCAAGGCCTGGTGACCGAGAGCCAGAACAAGTTTCCGTCGCTGAAGTTCGACATCGGGGCGGTGAACGACCGCGCCTACATGCTGTTCTCGGCCGGCTTCTACTACAAGACCTTCATGTGGCCGCGCAGCTTCTGGGACAAGGTCTATGAGCCCTTCATCCGTGCCGCCGCCGGCCTGGGCAAGTCGCCCACCGAGGTCGACCCGGACGAATACGCCTCGCGCTACCTGCACACCGACGTGCTGGTGATCGGCGGCGGCGCCTCGGGCATCGCGGCGGCACTGGTCGCGGCACGCTCCGGCGCCCGCGTGGTGCTGGTGGACGAGAACGCCGAGATGGGCGGCTCGCTGCTGTCCGATCCTTCGGTGCGCATCGACGGCCGGGGATCCTGGGCGTGGCTGGCCGAGCAGCTGTCGCAGCTGCGCGCCGCCGGTGTTCGCGTGATGACCCGCACCACCGCCATCGGCTATTACCACCAGAACTTCGTGGGCCTCTGCGAACGTCTGACCGACCACCTGGACCAGCCGCCGCATGGCGCGCCGCGCGAACGCATGTGGCGCGTCCGGGCCGAGCAGGTCGTCCTGGCGCAGGGCGCACTGGAAAAGCCGCTGGTGTTCGACGGCAACGACCGTCCGGGCGTCATGCTGGCCGGCTCCGCACAGACCTACCTGAACCGCTATGGCGTCAAGGTCGGCGATTGCGCCGCCGTGGTGACCAGCCATGACAGCGCCTATTACGCCGCCTTCGACCTGGTGGATGCCGGCGGCCGCGTGACGGTCATCGCCGACACCCGCGACCAGGTCCGCCCGGACTTGGCCGAGGCTGCCCGCCGTCGCGGCATCCAGCTGCTGACCGGCCACACCGTCACCACGACCTATGGCCGGCTGCGCATCAAGGGCGTCCGCGTCAACCCGGTCAAGGGTGGCCAAGTCGGCGCGGGCCGCAAGATCGCCTGCGACACGCTGCTGATGTCGGGCGGCTGGACGCCGTCGCTGCATCTCTTCTCGCACACCAAGGGTTCGCTGACCTGGGATGCGGACAGCCGCACCTTCCTGCCCAACCACAAGACCGAGGCCTGCCAGATCGCCGGCGCCGGCCGCGGGCTCTGGGGCTATGGTCCGGTGATCGAGGATGGCGTGAAGGCCGGCATGGCCGCTGCCGAGGCCCTGGGCCGCACCGGCACCGCCTTCGGCGCAGGCGTCGAGGGTGACCGCCCCGGCACCGGCGTCAGCCAGAAAGAACTGCCGACCGACCTCAGCGCCGGCAAGGCCAAGGCCTTTGTCGACTACCAGAACGACGTGACCGCCAAGGACATCCGCCTGGCCGTGCGCGAGGGCATGCGCTCGATCGAGCATGTCAAGCGCTACACCACCAACGGCATGGCCACCGACCAGGGCAAGATGTCGAACATCAACGGCCTGATGATCGCCGCCGACGCGCTGGGCAAGCAGCCGCCGCAGGTGGGCCTGACGACATTCCGTCCGCCCTACACGCCGACCAGCTTTGGTGCCTTTGCGGGCTATCACAAGGGCGCCACGTTCGAACTGACCCGCAAGACGCCCATCGACCCCTGGGCCGAGGCGCAGGGCGCGGTGTTCGAGCCGGTGTCGCTGTGGCGCCGCGCCTGGTACTTCCCCAAGGGCGGAGAGGACATGCATGCCGCCGTGGCGCGCGAATGCCGCGCGACGCGGGCCTCGGTGGGCATGTTCGACGCCTCGACCCTAGGCAAGATCGAGGTCGCGGGTCCCGATGCGGTCGAGTTCATGAACCGCATGTACACGAACCCCTGGACGAAACTTGCGCCGGGCCGCTGCCGCTATGGCCTTCTCCTGGGCGAGGACGGGTTCATCCGCGATGACGGCGTCATCGGCCGCCTGTCGCAGGACCTGTTCCACGTCACCACCACCACCGGCGGTGCCGCGCGCGTCCTGAACATGATGGAGGACTATCTCCAGACCGAATGGCCCGACCTGAACGTCTGGCTGACCTCGACGACCGAACAGTGGTCGACCGTCGCGGTCAACGGCCCCAACGCCCGCAAGGTGCTGGAGCCGCTGGTCGAAGGCCTGGACATGTCCGACGCCAACTTCCCGCACATGTCGGTCGCGGAGTGCACCGTGGCGGGCCTGCCCGCGCGCCTGTTCCGCATCAGCTTCACCGGCGAGCTGGGCTTCGAGATCAACGTCCCCGCCCGCCACGGCCTTGCGCTGTGGAAGGCGATCCACGAGGCCGGCCGCGCCTATGACATCTGCCCCTATGGCACCGAGTCGATGCACGTCCTGCGCGCCGAAAAGGGCTATATCATCGTGGGCCAGGACACCGACGGCACCGTCACCCCGCAGGACGCGGGTCTGGACTGGGCGATCGGCAAGGCGAAGAAGGACTTCGTGGGCAAGCGCTCGCTGGATCGTCCCGACATCGTGGCGCCGAACCGCAAGCAGCTGGTCGGCCTGATCACCGAGGACGGCACCCGGCTGGAGGAAGGCGCGCAGATCGTGCTGGACCCCAACCAGAAGACGCCGATGACCATGGCCGGGCACGTGACCTCGTCCTATGACTCGGTGGCCTTGGGCCGGCCGATCGCGATGGCGGTGATCACCGGCGGCCACAACCGCATGGGCGAGACGGTGCACATCCCGATGCCGAACGGCACGATCCGGGCCAAGGTCACCTCGACCAACTTCTATGACCCTGAAGGCGAACGGCTGAAGGCCTGAGGAGCGACGACCATGACAACGCAACGACATGACTTCAATGCTCAGCCCTTCCTGCTGGAAGAGCTTCCCCCGGTCGGCCGCTTCTCGCTGCGGGTCCGTCCCGGCCAGCGCGAGGCCCTGGCGGCCGCGCTCGGGCTGGAACTGCCCACCGCCATCGGGCAGCGCAGCACCGCCGGCCAGACCGAGGTCCTGTGCCTGGGTCCCGACGAGTGGGCGATCCTGACTGCCGAGGCCGAGCGCGACGCGCTGGTCGCGGCGGGGGCTGCGGCCTATGCCCAGATCCCGCACAGCCTGGTCGAGGTCAGCGACCGCGAGATCACGCTGCGCCTGTCGGGTGCGCAGGCGCTGACGGCCCTGACGGCCGTCTGCCCCCGCGACATCGATGCCATCCCGGTCGGCCGGGGCGCGCGCACGCTGTTCGACAGCGCGACCGTGCTCTTGTGGCGCGATGGCCCGCAGGACTTCCGCATGGACGTGTGGCGCAGCTTCCTGCCGCATGTCCGCGCGATCCTGGACAAGATCACCGTGGAACTGAAGTCCGGCCTCTGAGGCGCGCTCCTCCACTCCTGCGGCTCGCGGCCTTCGGGCCGCGGACGACCCCGAAATGCCGAAAGGACCTCCCATGCTCGACTTCAAGACCCCGCACCTGTCCGACACTGCCATCGCCGGGGCCATCGGCCGCGAACTGAGCCGCCAGCAGGACCAGATCGAGCTGATCGCCTCCGAGAACATCGTCTCGAGCGATGTCCTGGCGGCCCAGGGCTCGGTCCTGACGAACAAGTATGCTGAGGGCTATCCCGGCAAGCGCTATTACGGCGGCTGCGAATTCGTCGACGAGGTCGAGGACATCGCCCGCGACCGCCTGAAGGAGCTGTTCGGCGCCGCGCATGTCAACGTCCAGCCCCATTCCGGCGCGCAGGCCAACCAGGCGGTCTTCCTGGCCCTGCTGCAGCCCGGCGACAAGATCATGGGCCTCTCGCTGGCCCATGGCGGCCACCTGACCCACGGCTCGCCCGTGACCATGTCGGGCAAGTGGTTCCAAGTCGTCTCCTACGAGGTCGAGGAGGACACGCACCTGATCGACATGGCCAAGGTCCGCGACCTGGCCTTGGCCGAACGTCCCAAGCTGATCGTGGCGGGCGCCTCGGCCTATCCGCGCCACATGGATTTCGCCGCCTTCCGCGCCATCGCCGACGAGGTCGGGGCCTATCTGATGGTCGACATGGCCCATTACGCGGGCCTGATCGCCGCGGGCGAATACCCCAACCCGGTGCCGCATGCCCATGTCACCACCTCGACCACCCACAAGACCCTGCGCGGCCCGCGCGGCGGCGTGATCCTGACCAATGACGACGACCTGGCCAAGAAGTTCAACTCGGCCGTCTTCCCGGGCAACCAGGGCGGCCCGCTGATGCACGTGATCGCCGCCAAGGCCGTGGCCTTCGGCGAGGCGCTGCAGCCCTCGTTCAAGGATTACGCGCGGAACGTCATCGCCAATGCCCGCGTCCTGGCCGACACCCTGACCCAGGGCGGCATGGGCATCGTCTCGGGCGGCACTGACTGCCACATGGTCCTGTGCGACCTGCGCCCGCTTGGCGTCACCGGCAAGGCCGCCGAAATCGGGCTGGAACGTGCGGGCCTGACCTGCAACAAGAACGCCATCCCCTTCGACCCGGAAAAGCCATTCGTCACCTCGGGCATCCGGCTTGGCAGCTCGGCCGGAACCACCCGCGGCTTCGGCGAGGCCGAGTTCAAGACCATCGGCCAGATGATCCTGCGCGTCCTCAAGGCGCTGGCGGAAAATCCCGACGGCTGCCCCGACACCGAAGCCTCCGTCCGCGCCGAGGTCAAGGCGATGTGCGACCGCTTCCCGATCTACGGCTGACACATCCATGTTCATCTCGGTCTTCGACGTCTTCAAGCATGGCATCGGTCCCTCGTCGTCGCACACGATGGGGCCGATGGTGGCGGCCGCGCATTTCCTGGACGACCTGCGCGGCGGGGCCGAACCCATCCCAGGCGCGGGCCAGCCCGCCCGGCTGCGGGTGACGCTGCATGGTTCCCTGGCCTTCACCGGCAAGGGTCATGCCACCGACCGGGCGGTGATGCTGGGGCTGCTGGGGCAGCGCCCCGAGAGCATGGATCCCGACGCGGCCGAAGGCATGATCGCGGCGCTGAACCAGACGAACCAGCTGACCCCTCCGGGCCTGCCGGCGCTGGAATTCGCGCCCGCGCGCGACCTGATCTTCGATTACGGGCCCGCCCTGCCCCTGCACGCCAATGCCATGACCTTCGAGGCCTTCGATGCGCAGGGCAACCGCTGCCTGATGACGGTCTACTACTCGATCGGCGGCGGCTTCGTGCTGACCGAGGCGCAGCTTCTGGCGGATCGCGCCGCGGCCGACAAGCCTCCCCATCGCCCCGACGTGCCCTATCCCTTCGCCAATGCCGCCGAGATGCTGCAGATGGGCCGCAAGTCGGGCCTCGGCATCGCCGCGATGAAGCGCGCGAACGAACTGGCGCAGGGTCGCAAAGACCTGGACGCCGGCCTGGACCGGCTGGCCGGCGCGATGAACGCCTGCATCGACCGGGGCTTGCGCGAAGAGGGCATCCTGCCCGGCGGGCTCAAGGTGCGCCGGCGTGCCGCGGCCATTCACCGGACGCTGCAGGCAGAGCGCTTCCGCAACGACCAGCATCCGCACACGGTGAATGACTGGCTCAGCGTCTATGCCATGGCCGTGAACGAGGAGAACGCCGCCGGTGGCCGCGTGGTCACCGCCCCCACCAACGGCGCCGCCGGAACGGTTCCCGCGGTCCTACGCTATTGGCAGGACCACATCGGCGGCTCGGACGAGCAGTGCCGCGACTTCCTGCTGACGGCTGCCGCCGTGGGCGGGATCATCAAGGCCAATGCCTCGATCTCGGGGGCCGAAGTCGGTTGCCAGGGCGAGGTCGGTTCGGCCGCCGCAATGGCCGCGGCGGCGCTCTGCGCTGTCCTGGGCGGCACCAATGAGCAGATCGAGAATGCTGCCGAGATCGCCCTGGAACATCACCTCGGCATGACCTGCGACCCGGCCGCGGGCCTGGTCCAGGTGCCCTGCATCGAACGCAACGCCTTGGGCGCCATCAAGGCGGTCTCGGCGGCCAGCCTGGCGCTGCGGGGCGACGGGCAGCATTTCATGCCGCTCGACAACTGCATCCGCGTCATGCTGCAGACCGGCAGGGACATGGACAGCAGGTACAAGGAAACCTCGCAGGGCGGTATCGCCGTCAACCTGCCGGAATGCTGAAACCAGGGACCCGCGGGCCGATCGCCCGCGGGTCCGGCTGGCCATGACGGGCCCTCGGCGGCGGACGGCCGCCATCCTCAATTCCACCCAACAGCACGAGCACGAAGGTACCATCGGATGATCGAGGAGAGCGGGATCGAGCGCGAGTCGATGGAGTATGACGTCGTGATCGTGGGGGCGGGTCCGAGCGGTCTGTCGGCGGCGATCCGGCTGAAGCAGATCGACCCCGAACTGTCGGTCGTGGTGCTGGAGAAGGGCTCGGAGGTCGGGGCGCATATCCTGTCGGGTGCGGTCCTGGACCCCTGCGGGCTGACCCGGCTGATCCCCGACTGGAAGGCGAAGGGCGCGCCGCTGACCACCGAGGTCACCGACGACAACTTCTACGTCCTGGGCGAGGCGGGCCAGGTGCGGGTGCCGAACTGGCCGATGCCGCCCCTGATGTCGAACCACGGCAACTACATCGTCTCCATGGGCAATGTCTGCCGCTGGATGGCAGAGCAGGCCGAGGCGCTCGGCGTCGAGATCTTCCCCGGGATGGCCGCCAGCCAGGTCGTCTGGAACGGCGACCGGGTCGCGGGCGTCGTCGCCGGCGAGTTCGGCCGCAATCCCGACGGCTCCATCGGCGACGGCTACGAGCCGGGGATGGAGCTTCTGGGCAAGTATGTCTTCATCGCCGAGGGCGTGCGCGGGAGCCTGGCCAAGCAGATCAACGAGCGGCTGAACCTGACCGCGGGATCGGATGCGCAGAAGTTCGGCCTGGGCATGAAGGAGATCTGGGAGGTCCGCCCCGAGAAGTTCCAGAAGGGCCGCGTCGTGCACACGATGGGCTGGCCCCTGGGCAAGAACGCGGGCGGCGGCAGCTTCATCTATCACCTCGAGAACAACCAGGTGCTGGTCGGCTTCGTCGTCCACCTGAACTACAAGAACCCGCATCTCTATCCCTACATGGAGTTCCAGCGCTTCAAGCACCACCCGATGGTGGCGGACCTGCTGGAGGGCGGCAAGCGCATCAGCTATGGCGCCCGCGCCATCAGCGAGGGCGGCTTCCAGTCGCTGCCGCAGATGTCGTTCGAGGGCGGGCTGCTGCTGGGATGTTCCGCCGGCATGGTCAACCTGCCGCGCATCAAGGGCAACCACAACGCGATGCTGTCGGGCATCGCCGCCGCCGATGCCGCCGCCGCCGCGATCCATGCCGGGCGCGAGGGCGACCGGCTGGCCGATTACGACGCGGCCGTCCGCGGGGGCGAGATCGGCCAGGACCTCAAGCGGGTCAGAAACGTCAAGCCGATGTGGTCCAAGCTGGGCCTGACCGCCAGCCTGATGCTGGGCGGCTTTGACATGTGGGTGGCGAACCTGACCGGCTGGAACCCCTTGGGCACCTGGAGCCACGGCAAGTCCGACGCCGCCGCCACTGGCAAGGCGGCCGACCACAAGCCGATCGACTATCCGCGCCCCGACGGCGTGCTGTCCTTCGACCGGCTGACGAACGTGGCCTTCTCCTTCACCAACCACGAGGAAAGCCAGCCCTGCCACCTGAAGCTGCGCGACCCGTCGATCCCCATCGCGGTGAACCTGCCCGAATATGCCGAGCCCGCGCAGCGCTATTGCCCGGCCGGCGTCTACGAGGTCGTCCAGGACGAGGCCGGCCCGCGCTTTGTCATCAACTTCCAGAACTGCGTCCACTGCAAGACCTGCGACATCAAGGACCCCAGCCAGAACATCGTCTGGACCACCCCCCAGGGCGGGGACGGGCCGAACTACCCGAACATGTGATGGAAGCGAAAAGCCGCAGGCGTTGCAGGAGTTTCGGCCAGCCCTGATGCCTGTGGACCGTCCAACGCAAGCGCGCGCCCATCTGGTCGCGCGTTTTCTTTTGATGTGGGGAAAAAGGACGGGGCAGCCTGGCACGGGATCATCCGGCATGTCGCTCCGCCAGATCGTGGCCCGTGCCCCGGGCCGGCGGATGGTGCAGACCAGGGTCTGCCGCAGCAGGGGTCGGCGCGCCGGAGGAACCGGCGCGCCGCAGAGTTCAGGCGGCCAGCATGCCGTGCGGGTCCAGCACGAACTTCTTGGCGACGCCCTGGTCAAAGCTTTCATAGCCCTGAACCGCGTCCTCCAGCGGGATGATCGTTGCGTTGACGATATCCGCGATCGGCAGCCGGTCATGCAGGATCGCCTGCATCAGCTGGCGGTTGTACTGCAGGACCGGGGTCTGGCCGGTGTGGAAGGACTGCGCCTTGGCCCAGCCCAGGCCGAAGCGCATCGACAGGCTGCCCTGCTTGGCGGCTTCGTCGACGGCACCCGGATCCTCGGTCACGTAGAGGCCCGGGATGCCGATCTGGCCGGCGGCGCGGGTGATCTCCATCATCTGGTTCAGCACGATGGCTGGCTGTTCGCCACCGGAATGGCCGCGTGCCTCGAAGCCCACGGCGTCGATGGCGGCGTCCACTTCGGGGCTGCCGGTGATCTGGGCGATCATCTCGGGCAGGTTGTCGCCCTTGGACAGGTCCACCGGTTCAAAGCCGACCTTGCGGGCGTGCTCCAGCCGTTCCTTGTTGAAGTCGCCGATCATCACGACGGCCGCGCCCAGGATGCGGGCGGAAGCCGCCGCGGCCAGGCCCACCGGGCCCGCGCCGGCGACATAGACGACCGAGCCGACGCCCACGCCGGCCTTCCATGCGCCATGGAAGCCCGTCGGCAGGATGTCCGACAGCATGGTCAGGTCGCGGATCTTCGACATCGCGCGATCGCGGTCGGGGAACTTCAGCAGATTGAAGTCGGCATAGGGAACCATGACATAGCGGGCCTGCCCGCCGATCCAGCCACCCATGTCGACATAACCATAGGCACCGCCCGCACGCGACGGGTTCACCGTCAGGCAGACGCCCGTATCGCCCGACCGGCAGCAGCGGCAGCGGCCGCAGGCCACGTTGAAGGGAACCGAGACGATGTCGCCGATGTCCAGCATCTCGACGTCGCTGCCCTTTTCGATGACCTCGCCGGTGATCTCGTGGCCCAGGATCAGGCCGGGCTCGGCCGTGGTCCGGCCGCGCACCATGTGCTGGTCCGAACCGCAGATGTTGGTCGAGACGACCTTGAGGATCACCCCGTGGCCGATCTTGCGCCCGTCGGGTGCCTGCAGCTTGGCGTCGGGGATGTTGTCGACCTCGACCTTGCCCGGTCCGGTGTAGACCACGCCTCTGTTGGTGCTCATACGTTCCTCCTCCTGGGAATCATGAAACGGCGACCGGCATCCGGTCGCTTTGGACCTGGGCCGAAACCGCTCCTAACGGCCTCGCGCGGCAGGATGGGACATGGCCATACCCGACGTCGTTCGCCCGTCGTGGCCCCCGCCCAAACCATATCCGGAAGGCCCTTTCGCTTCAAGGGCGGAGGGTCGAAAAAAGCCTGTAAATTAAGGGGAATCCGAGTGTTTTCACGGCTGATTTCTCTGCCGCCTGGTGGGGGCCGGGGCTGCCCTGACTACAGCGTCCAGACGCGGCCGAGATTGCGCCATTTCCATGCTCAAATCGGCTGTCTCACCCGCACAAAACGGCGCCCGAGACAGGCGCGCAAATCCATGGATTCGGCTTCCCAAGCCCTCACGCCGATCGGGATTCCGACCGGTCGAACGCGATCTCGGGCAGCCGCATGTGACGCCTGTCGGCCCCGGCCCGTGATCGGCCAGAAACTCCTGCATATACCGGCGCTTCGGCTATTTGGGGCAAGTTTTTCGGTCAGCAAAGCAAATCGGACACCTGACTGACGCAGGCCCGCCCGGTCACGAATGCCGCAGCCGGCTTTCGGCCAGCAGGCCCTCCTCGTCCAGGATGGGATGGGCCACGGCGACGGTATGGGCGTTGATCCGCTTCAGGTCGCGCAGGATGTCCAGGTGCAGGGACGAGGTTTCAAGGCTGGCGGCATGGCCTTCGCGCAGGCGGATCAGGTGGCGTTGGGCCGACTGGCGCTCCATGTTGCGGATCTCGACCTTCAGTTCCATCAGCCGCCGCGCCAGGTCCCGGTCGCCTGTCATGAAGACCGTCTGCGCCATGCGCAGCGTGTCGAGGCTCATCAGGAACATCCGGTCCAGCTCGTCATAACCCTCGTCGGAAAAGCGCAGGCGCAGCCCGATCTTCTGGCGGACCTCGGGCGACAGGCCCTTGTCGATGATGTCGCCGATATGTTCGAGGTTGATGACATAGTCCAGGATCGCGATAGTCCGGCGACGCTCCACTTCTCCCGCACCGCGGCCAAGGCGGGACAGATAGGTCTTGACCTCCTGCTGGCGGCGGTCGATCCGCGCCTCCAGTTCGGCCACCTCGGCCAGGGGCGCGGGATCGTCGGAACGGAACGCCGTGCGGGCCTGGACCAGCATCCGTTCGACCGTGTCGCCGATGGCCAGGGCCTCGCGGGCCGCTCCGGCCAGCGCCAGGGCGGGCGTGTTCAGCGCATCCTCGTCCAACCAGCGCGGGGCCGGGTCGCCGTCGGGTTCATCATCCACGATCAGCCGCGCCATCCCCTTGGAGATGAGGCCGGTAAAGGGCCAGATCGCGGCCGCCACCGCGATGTTGAAGACCAGGTGCACCTCGACCGCCAGCCCGCTGGCAATGGGAAAGCCGGTCAGCAGGGAGCCGATCGTTCCCGCCAGGGGCAGCACGGCCAGACAGCCGATGGCCCGGACGACCAGGTTGCCGGCGGTGACGCGCCGCGCCTCGGCCCCGGCCGACAGGTTGGCCATGACGGCCGGCAGTGCCCCGCCCAGGTTGGCGCCGAGGACCAGCACCACCGTCAGCGCCGGCGGCAGCGCCAGCGACGTGATCAAGAGCACCGCCGCCAGCGAGGACGAGCAGAGCGCCGCCACCCCGGCCGCAAAGATCAGGGCGACCGGCCAGGCATCGTCCAGCATCGCCAGAAAGGCCCCCACCTCGGGCGCCTCGCGCAGCGGCGCGGTCGCGGCCGACAGCAGTGACAGCGACAGGAACATCAGACCCGCGCCGATCAGCGCCCGGCCGATGCCGACATGCGTGGTATGGGTCCGGCGCGCCATGACATAGCCCAGCAGCAGCAGCGCCGGCGCCACGGCGGCAACGCCCGTGGTCACGAACCAGGCGGTCAGCGCGGTGCCGACATTGGCCCCCAGCATCGCGACCTGCGCCATGCGGGTGCGGATCAGGTCACGCTCCACGAAAGAACTGACCATCAGCGCCGTCGCGGTCGAGGATTGCAGCCCAAGCGTGGTCCCCAGGCCGGCCGCGAAGGCACGCGGTCCGGTCCGCGTGCCCAGGCCCAGCACGACCTTCAGCCGAAACCCCAGCGCCTGGGTTACCCCGTCGCGGATCAGTCCCAGGCCGAACAGCAGCAGCGCCACCGCCCCGGCGATCTGGCAGCCGACGATGATCGAGCCCATGCCGGCCTCCTCTGCGACAGTTTCCTGATCTTGACCCGTTTTGGTCGAAATTCAAGGTCTTCGGTAAAATCGCCGGCAGGGCACGGGCGCGACGGCGCCTATTCCTGCGCCCGCAGCACGGCGGCGGGGCGGGCCGCCAGGGGGCGCAGCGCAAAGGCCAGCCCCGCCACCAGCGTCGCGATCACGCCGCCCGCGACGATCGCCAGGGCCGAAACCGGATCAAAATGGAACGGGGCATCCATCACGAAGGTCATCACCGCCCATCCCCCCAGGGCACCCGCCAGCAGCGCGACCGCCCCCGCGGCCGCCCCCAGCATGGCCGAGCGCAGCGCAAAGCTGAGCAGGATGCGGCCCCGCGTCGCGCCAAGCGTCTTCAGCACCGCCGCCTCGAAGACGCGGGCGCGCTCGCCGGCGGCCGCGGCGCCGATCAGCACGATGAAGCCCGTGACCAGCGTGGCCCCCGCCGCCCAGGCCGTCGCGGCGGCGATCCCCGACAGGGCACCGGCCGCACGGTCGATGACCTCGCGCACCGGAACGGCGGTGATGTTGGGAAAGCGTCCGCCCAAGTCGCGCAGAATCGCGGCCTCGGCCTCGGGCGCGGCATAGACGGTGGCGATATGCGTGTGCGGCGCGGCCTGCAGCGCGGCAGGGTTCATGGCCATGACGAAACCGATGCCGGCGGTACTGAAATCGACCTCGCGAAAGCTGGCGATGCGGGCCGTCAGGTCGCGGCCCAGGATGTTCACGGTGATGCTGTCGCCCAGCTTCAGGCCGATCTCCTGCGCGATCTCGTCCGAAAAGCTGACCAACGGCGGCCCCGCGTAATCCTCGGGCCACCACTCGCCTTGGGTGATCCGGGTGCCTTCGGGCGGGCGGGCGGCATAGGTCACGCCCCGGTCGCCGCGCAGCACCCAGTGATCGCCCGCCACCTCACGCGCGGGGCGATCGTTGATCGCGGTCAGGATGCCGCGCAGCATCGGCGCGGTTTCAACGGCGCTGACCGCGGGGTCCCCCTCCAGCCGCGCCAGGAAGGGGTCCAACTGGTCGCCCTGGATGTCAACGAAGAAATAGGCAGGCGCGCGCTCGGGCAGTTCCTGGCGGATGGCCTGGCGCAGGTTTGATTCGATCTGGCCCACCGCCGCCAGGACTGTCAGCCCCAGACCCAGGGACAAGATGACCGATGTCGCCTCTTCGCGCGGGCCGCCGATGGCGCCAAGCGCCAGGCGCAGCGGCGTCCGGCCCCGGACCCAGCCCGCCCCCGCCGCCGCCCGCGCCAGCCGCCGCACCAGCATCGCCGCCAGCAGCAGCACCAGAAACGACCCCAAGATGCCGCCTGCCGCCCCGACCGCCAGGCGGGGCAGGCCCGAAAACCACGCAGCCGCGCCCACCAATGCCGCCAGCGCCACGGTCACCGCCACCCAGGGACCACCGCCCATCCGTGCGCCCGACACATCGCCCAAGTCCCGGAACAACGCCGCCGCGCGCACCTGCCGCGTCCGCGCCAGCGGCCAGAGCGTGAAGACGAAGGCCGTCAGCACGCCGTAAAGCGCGGCCTCGGCCAAGGGGGCGGGATAAGGGCGGAAGATCGCGGGCACGGGCAGCCGCGCCTCCAGCAGCGGGGCCAGCAGCAGGGGCGCCGCCCCCCCGATCGCCAGCCCCGCCAGCACGCCCAGCAGGGTCAGGGCCCCGATCTGCAGGAAATAGACCTGGAAAATGGTCCGGCCCGGCGCCCCCAGGGTCTTGAGCACCGCGATGACCTGGGTCTTGCGCTCCAGATAGGCGCGCACCGCGGCCGAGACGCCGATGCCGCCCACCGCCAGCCCGGTCAGCCCGACCAGCACCAGAAAGGCGCCGATCCGGTCCACGAACAGTTCGATCCCCGGCGCGCCCCGGCGGCTGTCCCGCCAGCGGGCGCCGCTGTCAGGGAACTGCCGGCGCAGTTCGGCCCGCAGCGCATCGGGATCGGTGCCGGGCGCCAGCATCAGGCGATAGCGCGTGTCGAACAGCGTACCCGGTCCCAGCAGCTGGCTGTTCTCCAGCGACCGGCGCAGCACCAGCGTGCGCGGGCCGAACCCAAAGCTGGCCGCCCCCGCGTCAGGTTCGGACAGAAGGATCGCGGTCAGCTGGAATTCCTGTACGCCGAGGCGAAAGACGTCGCCGACCGACAGGCCAAGCCGGTCGCTCAGCAGCGCCTCCATCGCGGCGCCGGGCAGCCCGGAAGGCGTCAGGCCAAGCGCCTCGGCCGCGCTCATGGGCGGATCGAAACGCGCCTCTCCCACCATCGGCCAGGCGGCATCCACGCCCTTGACCTGGGTCAGCGCGCGTTCGGCGGCATTGCCCTGCCCCACCACCGCCATGGATCGGAAATCGACCACCTCGGACAGCGCCTCGGACCGGCTCTCCAGCCAGGCGCGCTCGTCAGGGTCGGCAAAGCGATAGGTCAGGCTGATTTCGGCATCGCCCCCCAGCAGGGCCGCGCCCTCGCGCACCAGCCCCGCCTCGATCGCGGCGCGGACCGATCCGACCGCTGCGATGGCCGCGACGCCCAAGGCCAGGCAGGTCAGCAGGATCCAGAACCCCTTCAGCCCGCCCCGCAGTTCCCGGCGGGCGATGCGGGCGGCGATGCGCAGGCTCATCTCGGCCCCTTGTGGGCGCGGGGCCGTGTCATTGCGCTGCTTCCGCCAGGTCTTCGCCCGCGATGCGACCATCCGCCAGCCGGATCACTCGGTCGCAGCGGGCCGCCAGTTCGGGCGCGTGGGTGACCAGGATCAGCGTCGCGCCATGCGCTGCATGCAGGTCGAACAGCAGGTCCATGATCGCCTGTCCCGTTGCACTGTCCAGGTTGCCGGTGGGCTCGTCCGCCAACAGGATCGCGGGGCGCGGTGCCGCTGCACGTGCCAGGGCCACGCGCTGCTGTTCGCCCCCCGACATCTGGCCCGGGTAATGGTCCAGCCGCGGCCCCAGCCCCACGCGGCGCAACTCCTCCGCCGCACGGTCAAAGGCATCCGCGTGACCGGCCAGTTCCAGGGGCGTCGCCACGTTTTCCAGTGCCGTCATCGTCGGGATCAGGTGGAAGGACTGGAACACCACCCCCATATTGCCAAGACGAAAGCGGGCCAGCGCATCTTCGTTCAGGGCCGTCAGGTCCTGGCCCAGGGCGCCGACATGGCCGAGCGTGGCGCGTTCCAGACCGCCCATCAACATGAGGAGCGACGATTTGCCAGATCCCGACGGACCCACCAGCCCCACCGTTTCGCCCCGCCGCACGTCCAGCGTGATGTCGCGCAGGATCTCGACGGGGCCTGCATTGCCCTGCAGGGTCAGGCCGACGTTACGCAGGCTGATCACGGTTTCGGCCATCGAAAGCCTCCTTGCCAGGCGGGCGGGGATGATGAGGTCACGATATGGGGCGGTTCGGGGGCTTGGCAACCGCGCGGGCCGGGCGCTGCGCCGGGCGATGGCGGCGCTGATGCTGCTGGGCGCAGCGCCTGCTGGGGCCGAGCCCCTGGTCCTGACCGCGATGGGCGACAGTCTGACGCAGGGCTATGGCCTGCCGGCCGAGCAGGGGTTTGTGCCCGTGCTGCAGGATTGGCTGCAAAACCGGGGCCATGACGTGCGGGTCGTCAATGCCGGCGTGTCGGGCGATACCACGGCGGGCGGGGCCGCCCGGATCGACTGGACCCTGGCCGAGGCGCCGGACGCCCTGATCGTGGCGCTTGGGGGCAACGATCTGCTGCGCGGCATCGATCCGGCCACAAGCCGCGCCAACCTGGAGGCCATTCTTTCTAGCGCAAACAAGGCGCAGGTGCCCGTCCTGCTGGCCGGGCTGCCTGCGCCGGGCAATTACGGTCCGGATTTCAAGCGCGATTTCGAGGCGATGTACCGTGAACTGGCCGGGGAATGGGGCGCGCTGCTCCATCCCGATTTCCTGGGACCGATCAGCGACAAGGCCTCGCAGGGGCTGTCCCTGTCAGACCTGATGCAAGACGACCGCATTCATCCCAATGCCGAAGGCGTGCGGCAGATCGTGGAGGGGATCGGGCCGCAGGTGGAACAGCTGCTGGCGCAGGCGGAAGAATAGCGCGCCGGCTTCGCCAAGAAAGGGGCCGCTGCGTTCACCGCTGCGGCCCCTTAGGTGTTACAGGATTACGTAAAGCAGCAGACCCATCAACAGCGCCATATTTGCAGCCAGGACGGCCGCGACAACGGTGCTGGGGCGATGATCCACCTGCGACGTGCTGTGGGTGCGGCGCAGATAGGCTTCGGTTTTCGCGTCAAACATCGGTTCATCCTTTGCCTTGTATCAGGGGCCAGGCATCAGTCCGATCTTCGTGCCCATCAAAGACGCAGCGGGCCTTTGCGGGGGTCATCGGCTCCTCCTCGAACCTCTCACGGGATCAATCGCGAAGCTGTCAGGAAGTTCCGTTAACTTTTACCATCTTGTTACAACCATGTGCTGTCGGCATGCGAACGCCCGCGACTTTAGAAAGCTGCGGGCGCTGCAAATCACCTTGCGGTGTCAGTGCTCGTGGCGCGGCATCGCCTTCAGATCGTCCTTGGACCAGTTTGTGACCGCGTGGACTGACCCGCTCTCGTCGCGCATGAAGTCCAGTTGGCTGGCCGGAACCTGGACAGGCTTCGCGCCGATCCCCAAGAAGCCGCCCACGTCGATCACCACATGGGCCGAGGCGCCCATGCCATGCGTGTGCGACACTGTGCCGATGGTCTGATCGTCGGGGCCATAGACGGTCGCGCCCGTCAGGTTGGCCTCGGTATATTCGCTGTCGGTCAGGCGCGGATGCTTGGAATGGTCCATGGGGAGCCTCCTTTTCTTTGACGAGGTGACAACGTCCCATGCCGCCGACCGTTCCTTACCCTGATCGCACCTGCGCGTGAGCGGCGGACATTTACTTGTATGGAAGTATGGAATAGACCTATGCATGGAGGAGACATGTCCCAGACCACGACCATCGCACGCCCCGCCTCGACCGCGCAGCAGGTGCATGACTGGCTGCACCAGCGTATCATCCAGGGCGACCTCCTGCCCGGCGCGCGGCTGTCGGAAACCGAGATCGCCGACCAGATCGGCCTGTCGCGCCAACCCGTGCGCGAGGCCTTTATCCGGCTGGCCAGCGACGGGCTGGCCGAGGTGCGGCCGCAGCGCGGGACCTATATCGGCAAGATCTCGGTCAGCGCCGTCCTGTCGGCGCGGCTGATCCGCGAGGCAGTGGAAAGCGACCTTGCGGCAATGGTGGCGGGGTCCGGGGCCGATCTGGCGGCCATGCGCGCTGAACTGGTCCTGCAGGACCAGGCCAACGCCGCGGGCGACGTGGCGGGCTTCATCGCCTCCGACGACCGCTTTCACCGCGCCATGGCGCTGGCCGCGGGCCAAGCCGCGGTCTGGAACGACCTAGAGCGGCTCAAGTCGCAGATGAACCGTTTGCGGCACCTGTCGATGCGGGTCTTCGACCGCAGCGCCACCATCGCCCAGCATCGCGCAATCCTGACGGTTCTGGAACAGGGTGACGCGGCGGCCGCGCAGGCCGCCATGCGCACCCACCTGCGCCAGATGCTGGCCGAACTGCCGCAGATCGCCGCGGCGCATCCCGATTATTTCACCGAATGAAGGCATGTGGATGCGCGTTCTGCGCCCGTGCCGGAAAGGAAAGCCCATGACCCATATCCTGTCCATCGGCGAAGCCATGGTCGAACTGTCCCAGGCCGACCAGCCGCAGCTGTGGCGCCTTGGCATTGCCGGCGACACGCTGAACACCGCCTGGTATCTGCGCCGGCTGCTGGGTCAGACATTCACTGTCGCCTATCTGACGCGCGTGGGCATGGGCAATTTCTCGCAGCAGATGCTGGATTTCCTGGCGGCCGAAGGGATCGACACCACCCATGTGGCCCGCGATCCCGACCGCGAGATCGGCCTTTACGCCATCAGCCTGCAGGCAGGAGAGCGCAGCTTTTCCTATTGGCGCGACAGTTCGGCGGCCCGGCGGCTGGCGGATGATCGCGATGCGCTGGACGCGGCACTGGCCGGCTGCGGCATGGCCTATCTGTCGGGGATCACCCTTGCCATCCTGCCGCCGGAGGGGCGCGTCAGGCTGCTGGCGGCCTTGGCCGCCGCCCGCGCCGCCGGCACCACGGTGGTCTTCGATCCGAACCTACGCCCGCGGCTTTGGCCAGATCTGGGGACGATGCGCCACAGCATCCAGGATGCCGCCGCCCTGGCCGACCTGATCCTGCCCAGTTTCGATGACGAGGCCACCCATTTCGGCGACACAGACCCGCAGGCGACCATCGACCGCTATCTGGGCTGCGGGGCCGCGCATGTGGTCGTCAAGAACGGCGGAGGCCCGATGTGGTTCGGCGGTGCGGCCGGCCACGGCGCCGTAACCGACCTGGCGCCTGAAACGCCGGTGGACACGACAGCGGCGGGCGACAGCTTCAATGCCGGCTATCTTGCGGCCTGGCTGGAGAGCGGCGATTGCGACAGAGCGATCCGCGCCGGTCACGCGCTGAGCCGTCAGGTCATCCGCCACCGGGGCGCGCTGGTGCCGGAAGCCGTTTCGCAGCGCGCCTGATTGGTCGCGGAACAAAGGGGGGCCGTTGCCCCCCTTTTGCCCTCAGACCACCGCGCCGATCTGCCAGGGCAGGAACTCATTGTCGCCCAGTCCCAGATCCTCGCTTTTCGTGGCCTCGCCCGACGCCACGCGCAGGATCAGGTCCACGATCTGCCGGCCCTTTTCCTCCAGCGTGACGCCGGACATGATGTCGCCGCAGTTCATGTCCATGTCATCGCGCATGGCGGCATAGAGCCGGTCATTCGTCGCCAGCTTGATCGTCGGCGCAGGCTTCGACCCGAAGGCCGAGCCGCGGCCGGTGGTGAACACGATCAGCTGTGCCCCGCCCGCGATCTGCCCCGTGGCAGAGACCGGATCATAGCCCGGCGTGTCCATGAAGTTCAGGCCCGGTTCCGTGATTGGTTCCCCGTATTCCAGCACCGCCTTCAGGGGCGTCGCGCCCGCCTTGGCCACAGCCCCCAATGATTTCTCCAGGATCGTGGTCAAGCCGCCCGCCTTGTTGCCGGGGCTGGGGTTGTTGTCCAGCGAGGCGCCGTTCCGGGCGGTATAATCCTCCCACCAGCGCAGCCGTTCCAGCAGCCTGTCGGCCAGGTCGGGCCGGGCCGCGCGATCCAGCAGCAGGCGTTCGGCGCCATAGATCTCGGGCGTTTCGGACAAAACGACCGAGGCCCCCTGCGCAGCCAGGATGTCGCTGGCGACGCCAAGCGCCGGGTTCGCGGTGATCCCCGAAAACCCGTCCGATCCGCCGCATTGCAACCCGATCCTCAGGGCAGCGGCGGGTGCCGGGGCGCGCGTGGCGGCATTCACCTGCGGCAGCATCTGGCGCACCCGGGCCTTGATCGCCTCGATCGTCGTCCGCGTGCCGCCATTGTCTTGGATGGTCAGGCCGTGAAAGCGCGCGGCCTCGCCCAGTTCCTGCTTCATCCGGGCGATCTGCATGACCTCGCAGCCAAGGCCCACGAACAGCGCCGCCCCCACGTTGGGATGGCCCGCATGGCCCGTCAGCACACGTTGCAGGGCCTGCCAGCCCGGACCGCTGTCGGCCATGCCGCAGCCGGTGCCATGAGCAAAGGCCACGACCCCGTCCACGTTCGGAAAGGGCACCAGCGCGCCCTCGATCCGTAGTTCTTCGGCCGCGCGACGGATCACCGTGGCCGAACAGTTGACCGTCGCGACCAGCGCGATGAAGTTGCGCGTGCCCACCTGCCCGCCCGCGCGGTGATAGCCTTGGAAGGACAGCGCATCGCCGCGATGCCGCTCCAGCGCCGCTTCGGCCGCTGGCAGCGCCGAGCCGGGCCGATAGTCCCGCTCATGCGCGCCAAAGGCGCAGTTGTGGCTGTGGACATGATCGCCCGCAGCGATGGGGGCCGTCGCATAGCCGATGGTCTGGCCATACTTGATGACCGCCGCCCCCTGCGCAATGTCCGCCCGCGCGACCTTGTGGCCCGCGGGTGCCACGCCCTTTTCGGTCAGGATCGCCACGTTGTCGGCGGCGTTCAAAACCAGCGGCTCAGACATCGGCGGCCATGGCGCGGGCGCCCCGGGCAGTCAGCCCTTCCAGCGCGGCGGTCAGATCGGCGGCAAAGCCCGCATCCTCCCGCAGGCTTGCAGGGAACACCTCGGTCAGGGCCAGGAAGCCCGCCACGGTCTGCGCCGGATCATCGCGCCACAGCGCGACAAGCCGCGCGGCCAGCGGGTCCTTGACCTCGATCGCGGCCCCCTTCTCGTCACGACCCGAGGTATAGCGCATCCAGGCCGCCACGGCCAAGGTCAGGCCGGGAACCGCACGACCGGCCGCACGGCTTTCGGCAATCGTGCCCAGGATGCGCTGCGGCAGCTTCTGGCTGCCATCCATGGCGATCTGCCAGGTGCGGTGCCGGATGGCCGGGTTGGCATAGCGCGCCGCCAAGGCATCGGCATAGGCGCCCAGATCCTCGCCGGGGGGCGGGGTCAGGGCCGGGATGATCTCGGACCGCCACAGCGTCTTCACGAAGCTGGCGAAGACCGGATCGGCCACCGTCTCCGAGATGGTTTCATGCCCCGCCAGGTAGCCCAGATAGGCCAGCGAGGAATGGGTGCCGTTCAGCATCCGCAGCTTCATGTGCTCGAAAGGTGTCACATCCTCGACCAGCTGGACCCCCACCTTCCCCAGATCGGGGCGGGCGCCGTTGACGAAACTGTCCTCGACCACCCACTGGCGGAAGGGTTCATGCATGACCGGCGCCTCGTCGCGATGCCCGCTCAGCTCGGCCAGCCGGTCCAGGTCGGCGGCCGTGGTCGCCGGCACGATCCGGTCGACCATGGTCGACGGAAACGCCCCCTCGGTCTCGATCCAGCGCGCCAGGTCCGGGTCGATCAGGCGGGCCAGGTCCAGCACGACGCCGCGGACCACATGGCCGTTTTCCGGCAGGTTGTCGCAGCACAGGACGGTGAAGGGACGCAGGCCCGCATCCCGCCGTGCCGCCAGCGCCCGAACCAAAAAGCCCGGCGCGGATTTCGGCAGCGGGTTCTCCAGATCATGCCGGATGTCCGGGTGATCCGTGTTCAGCCGGCCGGTCGAGGGTTCGTGGCAATACCCCTTTTCGGTCACGGTCAGGCTGACGATCCTGACGCCGGGCGCCGCCATGGCATCCAAAACGGCCTGCGGGTTCTCGGGTGCGACCAGGACGTCGCGCAGCACGGTCACGACCTGCGGGGTCTCGCCCTGCGGCCCCAGTTCCAGTGCGGTATAGGCCCAGCCCTGCGGCTTCAGCTTGTCGCGCGTGCCGGGCGATTGCAGCGAGACGCCGACGATGCCCCAGTCGCCGCCCGAGGCCGCCATGGCTTCGGCAACATAGATCGCGCCATGGGCGCGGAAAAAGGCGCCAAGACCCAGATGCACGATGCCGGCAGGTGCGCCCGAAGGCGCGCGGTTCAATCTATCGGGCAAGCCAGCCTCCATCGACGTTCAAGACGGCGCCGTTGACATAATCCGACGCCGGGGCGGCCAGGAACACGGCCGTCTGGCCGATATCTTCCGGCCGTCCCCAGCGGCCTGCCGGGATCCGCTCCAGGATCGCCTTGGACCGGTCTGGATCGGCGCGCAGGGCCTCGGTGTTGTTGGTCTCGATATAGCCGGGCGCGATGGCGTTGACGTTCAGCCCCTTCGCCGCCCATTCATTGGCCATCAGCTTGGTCAATCCCGCCACGCCATGTTTCGACGCGGTATAGGAGGGCACGCGGATGCCGCCTTGAAAGGACAGCAGGGACGCGATGTTGACGATCTTGCCTCTGCCGCGCGGCAGGGCGGCGCGGGCAAAGGCCTGGCAGGTGAAGAACAGCGCCTTGAGGTTGACGTCCATCACCTCGTCCCAATCGGCCTCGGTGAAATCGACGGCGTCGTCGCGGCGGATGATGCCCGCATTGTTGACCAGGATGTCGATCTGCTGGTCGGCAAAGACATCGCGCGCGGCCATGGGATCGGCAAAGTCCAGCGTCAGGCTGCGCCCGCCACCCATCAGCGCCAGCGTCTCGTCGCAATCGCGCCGTCCGCTGGCAATGACCTTGGCCCCCGCCTGCGACAGCGCGACGGCGATGGCCTGGCCGATGCCGGTATTGGCACCGGTCACCAGCGCGGTGCGGCCTTCCAGGGAAAAGGCGGTCAACGCAGGTCCTCCGGCTGGATGAAGTCCATGTCGGTGTAATCGACATTGTCCCCGGCCATCGCCCAGATGAAGGTATAGCTGCCGATGCCCGCGCCCGAATGGATCGACCAGGTGGGCGACAGGACCGCCTGTTCATTGGCCACGAACAGGTGCCGCGTCTCCTGCGGCTCGCCCATCAGGTGCAGGACGCGCGCTTCCGGCGCCATGCCGTGATACAGATAGGCCTCCATGCGGCGGTCGTGGACATGGCTGGGGATGGTGTTCCAGACCGACCCGTCCTCCAGCGAGGTATAGCCCAGCACCAGCTGGCAGCTTTCCATGACCAGCGGGTGGATGAACTGCTTGATGGTGCGCTTGTTCGAGGTCTCGATCGCGCCCATCTTGACCTCCTTGGCCTCCGCCACCGTCACCAGCCGGTGCGGCAGCGCGCGATGCGCGGGGGCCGAGGTGATGTAGAACCGCCCCTGCCCCGAGAACGTCACAGCACCCGCGCCCATGCCCAGATAGAGGACGTCGCCATTGGCCATGTTCCAGGCTTCGCCCGCGGCCTCGACCCGGCCGTCGCCGCCGATGTTGACGATGCCCATCTCGCGGCGGTCCAGGAACGAGGGGGTCTTGGTCTCGGCGATCTGGTCCAGGGTCAGGGGGGCCCCGTCCGGCACGGCGCCGCCCACGACAAAGCGGTCGTAATGGGTATAGGCCAGGCGGATCTCACCTTCGACGAACAATCCCTCGACCAGGAAATGCTGGCGCAGCTGGGCGGTGTCCATGCCCTTGGCGTGGTCCGGGTGGATCGCGTGGCGGGTTTCGACATGGGTCATGGAAGGTCCTTTCACAGAAAATCGTCGCGGCGCGGCGTGAAGCTGTCGATCAGCACCCCGCCTTCAAGACAGAGGCACCCGTGCCGGGCACCCGAGGGGATGATGAACGCGTCGCCGGGGCCGATCTCGAATTCGCGTTCATCGATGGTAAAGCGGTAGCGGCCCGACTGGACGAAGGTCGACTGCACATGCGGATGGTCGTGCAGCGCCCCCCGGTCGCCTTGGGCAAAGTCGAAGCGGACGACCATCAGGTCGGGCGAATGGGCCAGGACGGTCCGGACAGGATCACTCATCGAAACACCGAAGGCAGCCAGAGGGAGAGGGCCGGGACATAGGTCACCAGCATCAGCGTCAGGAAGGCCGCGCCATAGAAGGGCCAGATCGTGCGCATGGCCTGCCAGATGCTGATGCGGCCCACCGCGCAGCCCACGAACAGCACCGCGCCGACCGGCGGCGTGCAGAGACCGATCCCCAGGTTCAGGATCAGGATGACCCCGAAATGCACCGGGTCGACGCCGAAGGCGGTGGCCACCGGCAGAAAGATCGGCGTGGTGATCACGATCAGCGGCGACATGTCCATGAAGGTGCCCAGCACCAGCAGGATCAGGTTCATCAAGAGCAGGATGACCAGCGGGTTGTCCGACACGCTCTGCAGCATCTCGACCAGCTGGGTCGGCACGCGCAGATAGGCCAGCAGCCAGCCAAAGCAGGCGGCGGTGCCGATCACCAGCAGCACCATCGCGGTGGTGCGGACGGCGCCCTTGGTGGCCTCGACGAATTCGGACCAGGGCAGGCTGCGATAGACCAGCGCGGTGATCAGCAGCGCATAGACGACCGCGATGTTGCTGCTTTCAGAGGCGGTGAAGATGCCGGACCGGACGCCGCCAAAGATGATGGCGATCAGGATCAGTCCCGGCAGGGCCGAGACGAACAGCACGCCCAGCATCCGCAGGCCGGGAAACGGCTCGGTCGGATAGCCCTTCTTGCGGGCGACCCACCAGCTGGCCCCCATCAGCATCAGCGCCAGCAGAAGGCCCGGGATGATGCCTGCGGTGAACAGGTCGGCGATGGACAGCCGGCCGCCGGCCGCGATGGAATAGATGATCATGTTGTGGCTGGGCGGGATCATCAGCGCGATGATCGAGCTGACCACGGTGATGTTGACGGCATAGTCGACGTCATAGCCGCGCGCCTTCATCTGCGGGACCATCAGGCCGCCGACCGCGCTGGCATCCGCCGCCGCAGATCCGGAGACGCCGCCGAACATCAGGCTGGCCATGATGTTCACCTGCCCCAGGCCGCCGCGCATATGCCCGACCATTGCGCCCGCCAGCGCCACCAGGCGCCGGGCGATGTCGCCGCGCACCATCAGGTCGCCGGCGAAGATGAAGAACGGGATGGCCATCAGCGCAAAGACCGAGATGCCGCTGTTCAGCCGCTGGAACACCACCACCGGCGGCAGGCCCAGATATAGGACGGTGAAGAAGCTGGCCGCGCCCAGGCAAAAGGCGACCGGCGTGCCGATCAGCAAAAGCCCGGCAAAGCTGCCGAAAAGGATCCAGTATTCCAAGGGCCTACCTCCTGCCCGTCGGCGCGTCATGCGCCTTGATCACGGCTTCGGCCCGGGGGCCCTCGGCCTGTCCGTCGACCTCGGCATCGGCCGCGTCATCCATGTCGCCAAAGCGCATCGTGCGCAGCCCCGCCGCGCGGCGCAGAATGCGCTCGACCGAGAAGAGGATCAGCAGCAGCCCGCCCGCGATCAGCGGCGCGAAATCCCACAGCCGAGAGATCCCGAGGCCCGGCACCACGCCGGTCGCGGCGCGCGCGGCAAGCTGCCAGCCGAACCACGCCATCCCGGCGCCGAAGGCCGTGACGACCAGGTCGGACATGCTGTGAAACCAGGGCCGCCAGCTGGGAGGCACCACCATCAGCCCGACGTCGAAGGACAGGTGATAGCCCTCCTTGACGCCCACGGCGGCGCCCAGGAAGATGAACCACCCCATCAGCATGACGGCCGCGGGTTCGGCCCAGAACAGGCTGGTGCCGATGACATAGCGGTAGAAGACCTGGGCAAAGACAAAGGCGGTCATCAGGACCAGCCCGGCGCCGGCGATCCACAGCCCGGCCTGCGCCACGGCGCCGGTTGCCCGCGACAGCGCGATCAGAACGTTGCGCATGATGCGCCCCCAAATGGAAAAGGCCGCCCGCGGGATGCGGGCGACCGGTTGGTCACTCGGTCGCCTGGATGCGCTCGACCAGGTCCTTGGCCTCGGGCGTGGTCACGTATTTCTCGTAGACCGGGGCCATCGCCTCGATGAAGGGGGTCTTGTCGATGTCGCGGATGATCTCGGCGCCGCCAGCGACGACCTTCTCCTCGGAGGCACGCTCCTGCTCGGCCCACAGCTCGCGCTGCACGGTGGCCGAATTGCGGGCGGCCTCGCGCAGGATCTGCTGATCCTCGGGCGACAGCTTGTCCCAGCTGGCCTTGGACATCGCCACCAGTTCGGGCACCATCAGGTGCTCGTCCAGGGTGAAATACTTGGCCACCTCGGCATGGCCCGAGCTGTCATAGCTGGGAAAGTTGTTCTCGGCCCCGTCGATGACACCGGTCTGGATCGAGGAATAGACCTCGCCATAGGGCATCGGCGTGGCATTGGCGCCGAGCGCGTCCATCATGTCGACGAAGACGTCGTTCTGCATGACGCGGAACTTCATGCCTTCCAGGTCGGCGATCGACTGGATCGGCTTTTGCGAGTTGTAGAAGCTGCGCGAGCCGCCGTCGTAATAGGCCAGCGCCACCAGGTCGCGCTCCTCGAAGGCGGCGCCGATCTCTTCGCCGATCGGACCGTCCATGACGTTGTGCATATGGTCGACCGACTTGAACAGGTAGGGCAGCGACATCAGCTGCGTTACCGGAACAATGTCGTTGAACGAGCCGAAGCTGGCGCGGACCATGTCAATCACGCCGAACTGGGTCTGCTCGATCGTGTCCTTTTCCTCGCCCAACTGGGACGAGGGGAACACCTCGATGCAGATGCGGCCGTCGGTCTTTTCCTTGACCTCTTCGGCCATGGCCTTGACGCCCTCGACGGTGGGATATCCCTCCGGATGGGTGTCGGACGAGCGCAGCGTCACCTCGCAGGCGCCCGCAAGGCTGGCCGAGGCCAGCAGCCCGGCCAGTGTTGTCATCAGGAACTTCATGTTATCCTCCCAAATACGAAGTTCAGAGCTTGTAGGCCCGTTTTGCCAGGCCATAGGTCAGGTCACGCGCCACCTCGGGTGCCTCGTCTTCCGCGAGGCGACCCGTTGCGACCAGCGTGGCCAGATAGGAACAGTCCACCCGCCGCGCGACATCGTGGCGCGCGGGGATCGAACAGAAGGCGCGGGTGTCGTCGTTGAACCCGACCGTGTTGTAGAAGCCCGCCGTTTCTGTCGTCATCTCGCGGAAGCGACGCATCCCCTCGGCGCTGTCGTGGAACCACCAGGGCGGCCCCAGCCGCAGGCAGGGCCAGACACCGGCCAAGGGCGCCAGCTCGCGGGAATAGGACGTCTCGTCCAGCGTGAACAGGATCACCGTCAGGCGCGGGTCCATGCCCACCGCGTTCAGCAGCGGGCGCAGCGCGGTGACGTAATCGGTGCGGCCCGGGATGTCGAAGCCCTTGTCGCGGCCGTGGATCGACATCACCTGGTCGGAATGGTTCCTGCGCGACCCCGGATGGATCTGCATGACCAGCCCGTCCTCCAGGCTCATCCGCGCCATCTCGGTCAGCATGTGGCCGCGGAAGGCATCGGCCTCATCGGCCGTGCAGGTGCCGGTCAGCGCCTTCTGGAACAGTGCCGCCGCCTCGGCCTGGGGCAGGTCCTCGGTCCGGGCGCTGGCATGGCCATGATCGCTGGAGGTCGCGCCGGCTTCGATGAAGAAGGCCCGCCGCGCCCGATGCGCGTCCAGGTATCCGGCCCAGGTCGTCGTGTCAAAGCCGGTCTGCCGGCCCATCAGCGCGACATTGTCGGCAAAGCCGGACATCTCGGGGTCGATCACGCCGTCGGGACGATAGGCGGTGATCACCCGGCCCTGCCAGCCACTGTCGCGGATCATCTTGTGCCAGCGCAGGTCGTCGGTCGCGGCCTCGGTCGTGGCGATGGCCTCGATGTTGAACCGCTCGAACAGCGCGCGGGGGCGGAATTCGGGGCGCGCCAGGCAATCGGCGATATGGTCGTAATACCAGTCCGCCGTCTCCGGCGACAGGCGTCGGTCGATGCCAAAGACATGCTGAAAACTGTGGTCCAGCCACAGCCGCGACGGCGTGCCCCGCAGCAGGTGATAATGCTGGGCGAACAGGCGCCAGATCTTGCGCCCGTCGGTTTCCACAGGGCCGCCATCGACGCGCGGGACGCCCAGGTCGGTCAGCGGGACGCCCTGCGAACAGAGCATGCGGAAGACGTAATGATCCGGCGTCACGAACAGCTGGGCAGGATCGGGAAAGGCCTCGTTCTCGGCAAACCAGCGGGGGTCCGTATGGCCGTGCGGGCTGAGGATCGGCAGGTCCTTCACCGCGTCGTAAAGACCCCGCGCCAGCTCACGGGCCCGGCCTTCCAGTGGAAACAGTCGATCTTCTGCCAGCAGTGCCACGTGTCCTCCTCCGACTCGCTTGCCATAAGGCTGATCCTCTAATATGCTAGTTTACGAGACCGGTCAACACGGAGCTGCCGCGATGACGCCCACCCTGATCCAGACGCTGCCGTCGCTGGAGGAGGCGCGTCCGCGAACCATCACCGACCAGATTTTCGAGGCGCTTTATGCGCGTGTCGTGAACCTGACGCTGCCCCCCGGCGCCAAGCTGTCCGAAGCCGAGGTCGCCGCCCAGATGGGCGTGTCACGACAGCCGGTGCGCGACGCCTTTTACCGGCTGTCGCAGCTGGGCTTCATCCAGATCCGCCCGCAGCGGGCAACGACCGTCACGCCGATTTCGGAAGAGGCCGTGATGCAGGCCTATTTCATCCGCACCGCGCTGGAGGAGGCGACGATGCGCGCGGCGGCCCTGCGCCTGTCCGAGGTTGACCTGGACCGGCTGGACCAGCTGATCGACCGGCAGGAGGCCGCGATCAAGGCCGACCGGCGGGCCGAGTTCCACGCGCTGGACGACCAGTTCCACCACGACATCTGCCGTTCGGCGGGGCTGGAATTCGTCTGGACGCTGGTCAAGGACAACAAGGGCCACATGGACCGCGCGCGCTATCTGTCGCTGTCCTACGGCGCCTCGACCGCCTTCGTCGAGCATCGGGAGATCTTGGCCGCGCTGCGCGCCCGCGATCCCAAGGGCGCGGCCGTCGCCATCCGCAACCATCTGAGCCATATCGAGCAGATCATCGCCCGGCTGCGCATCGACCAGCCCGAAGTCTTCGGCACCCCCGCCCCCGAGGCACGCGCCTAGCCGTCTTGGGACATGCCCCCACCGGGGCGCGCGGCCATCACGATGCGCGCCAGGGTCGCGGGCAGGATCGGCTTGTTCAGCAGATCGGCCGACAGGTCGCGGGCCTGCCGCTGCAGCTGGTCCGATCGTGTGGCCGTCATCAGGCAGCGCAGCGTCGACGCCGGCAGCAGCCGCTCCATCGCGGCCAGGCAGCTCAGCCCGTCCATGCCCGTCCCCAGCTGATAGTCGACCAGGCACAGTTCGGGCTCGACCCCGGTCTCCTCCAGCAGCGCCAGCGCCTCCTCGGCCGAGGCGACGTCCAGCACGTTGACACCCCACTGCTCCAGCAGCTGCGACAGGGCCTGGGTCATCTCGGCATCGTTCTCGACGATCAGCGCCGTCAGTTCCAGCGGCGCCTCCTGGGCCGAGGGCGCCGGGGCCAGCGCCAGGCCCCGCTCGGACGGCCGCGCCCGCGTGGTCGTCAGCGCCACGGAAAAGGTCGATCCGCGGCCCGGCGCGGATCGCAGGTCCAGCCGGTGCCCCAGAAGCGCGGCGGCCCGGTCCACGATCGCCAGGCCCAGCCCCAGCCCCTCGGCCGCCGAGGCCTTGGCATCCAGGCGCTTGAATTCGGCGAAGATCACCTGGTGGTCGGGGGCGGCGATGCCCCGGCCGCTGTCGCGCACCTGCACCACCAGACCCGAGGGCCGCATCCGCGCCGCCACCATCACCCGGCCCCGATCGGTATAGCGGATCGCGTTCGAGATCAGGTTCTGCAGGATGCGCCGCAGATAGATCCGGTCCGACAGGACCGTGGCCTGCACCGGCCGCACGACCAGCTGCAGGCCCTTGCGCTCGGCCAGGGGTGCGAATTCCTCGCGCAGCTGCTCGAAGATCGGGCCCAGTTGCACCGGCTCGATCGTCAGGGCCGCCTGCCCCGCCTCCAGCCGGGAAATGTCCAGCAGCGCGCCCAGAAGGCCGCTCACCGAATCCAGCGATCGCTGGACCTTTTCCAGCTTGGCCCGCGGCCCCGCCTCGGCCACGTCCTCCAGCAGCGAACCGACGAACAGCGTCGCCGCCGACAGGGGCTGCATCAGGTCATGCCCCACCGCCGCCACGAACCGCACGCGCGAGGCATTGGCCCGTTCGGCGCTGGCCAGCGCATCCTCCAGCTGCAGGGTGCGGCCCAGGACGCGCGCCTCCAGCGTCTCGTTGGCGCGGCGGATCGCCTGCAGGGCCTGGCGGTGTTCGGTGATGTCGTTGATGGACATGACAAAGCCGCCGTCGGGGATCTCCTGCGCAAAAATCGCAAAGCTGCGATGCCCGCCCTCGTCCCGCGCCTCGACCGTATAGCTGGTCTTGCGGCGCACCGACCGCACCCAGTCCGCCAGCAGGTTCGCCCCCTGCCCGGCCGGAAAGTCGAAGCGGGCCCTGATCTGCTGCCACAGCTTGTCGAAATGCAGCCCCGGCCGCAGGCGGGTGCGCGGCAGGGCCAGCATCTCGGCCAGATTGGTGTTCCAGCCCAGAAGCTGCAGCCGCCCGTCGAAGATGCAGACCCCCAGGGGAACATGGTCCAGCGTCGCCTGCAGGATCGCGGCCTGGTCTTCCAGCATCCGGCCCCGCTCCTCGCGCTCGTGCCGGATCAGGTCGGTCACCTCGGTCTGCAGGATGGCGGTGCCGCCGTCGCCGGTGCGCTGTTCCGACACCTGCACGAAGCGGCCGTCCGCCATGCCCTGGGTCAGGATGAAGTGCCGCTCTTGGTGGCGGCGGCGGCGCATCGCGATCCAGCCGTCGCGGGTCATCCCCTCGGGCAGGACCAGGTGGCGCGAACCGGCGGCCAGCGTCAGGTAATCCTCGAAGCTCAGGCCGGGGCGCAGGCCCTGGACGATGTCGGGCAGCAGCGCGTTGAAGCGCGAATTGCACAGCACCAGCACGTCATCGGCGTCGAACAGCGCGAACCCCTCCTGCACCGCCTCGATGGCCGAGGCGAGGTTCTGCCGCGCGACATCCTTCTGGCGATGGGCCTCCTCCAGCCGCGCGTTCGAGGCGTTCAGCAGGTCCAGCGCATGTTCCAGGTCGCGGGTGCGGGCGCGCACCTCATCCTCCAGCACGGCGGCCCGCTGGAACTGGGCATAGCCCTGGCCATTGTCGTCGGCGGGCTCCTCGATATGGCGGATCAGCGATTGGGCGATGCGGATCAGCTTGTCCTGCCGGCGCTGCGCGTCGTCATCGGGCGACAGCATGGCCACGATGTCGGCGGCCGGGTCCGCAGGCTCGGTCACGCTGGCATCCCCGGATCGTAGAAGGCGACGCCGGTCAGGGTCTGGTTCACATGCATCGTCCCGAATTGTTCGCCATAGGTGGAAAAACCGGTGACCTGCGCCTCGGCCAGCAGGCGCGAGACCTCGGCCGTCTGCTGACGGCTCTCGGCCTCCATCCGGCGGAAGATGCAGTCAAAGCCCAGGACCATCCGCGGCGTTCCGCCGGTCCGCAGCTGCGCCAGCGAAGTGGCCAGGTCGGGGACCAGCCGGCTTTCCGCCGACAGCGTCAGCACCATCCCCTCGGCCACGGCGCCGAAGAAGGTCAGCGACCCATCGGCGCCCGCATGCTGGATCGACCGGACATGGTGCCGCCCGCCCGCGCGCACCATCACCGGGCGCGTCGCGAAGAGTTCCGGCCCCAAGCTGTCGACCGGCATCCCCAGCAGCCGCGCATATTCCGCCGCCGCGGGTTCGTCGTTGATGTCCAGCACCGCGCGGCGGGCTGGATCGGCGCGCGTCACCACCATCTGCACGCGCGACGGACGGCATCCGCTGAAGGAAAAGGTCCGGAGCGGCAGGCGGCTGCGCAACAGGCACAGGACGGCGGCACGGCTGCGGACATGCTGATGCAGGAAGACCTGCGTCTGCACGAACTGCCGGTCATCCCCGGCCGACCCGCCGATGATCGGCACCGGTCCCAGGCCCCCGGCCAGCGAGGCGATCAGATGCTCCTCGCGTCCCGAGAGGCCGTCGACCAGCAGGATCCCCAGCTCATGCGGCAGGCATTCGGCCTTGTGCTGCAGCGACTGGCGGGCGCGCTGCAGCCGCGCGATGACCGACCGGCTGTCGATGGTGTCGACGGGATCGATCAGCACCGTCTCGACCGCGAAACTGCTGGCGGGAAAGGCCAAGGCGACGACCTGCCCCTCGGCATAGCCCGTCTCGGCGATCTCTCCGGCGGTGGTGCATCCGGCGATGACGGCGCGGTCGAACAGCTCATGCGCGCGGCGCAGCAGCGCGGCCGGCACCCCGCCCGCCCCGCAAAAAAGAAGGATCAGCGCATGGGGACCCGGCCCCAGGGCCGATGCCAGCCGCCCCACCGGGTCGCCCCCGTCCAGCGGCGCCGAGGCCCGGCGCGGTGCATCCGCAGCCTGATCCGGCGGCACCAGGACCGGGCTAGGCTGCTCCTCCGACATCTGCGATCTGTCCCGTCATCTTGGCGTCACGCGCCATCAGCACTGCCTGCGTCCGCGAGGACACGCCCATCTTGCGCATGATCGCCGTTACATGCGCCTTGACCGTGGTCTCGGCGATCGACAACTCGTGCGCGATCTGCTTATTCATGCGGCCTTCGCAGATGAGATCAAGGATTTTCGCCTGCTGCCGGGTCAGTTGCGACAGGCGGCGGATGGCGGCGTCCGGCCCGTTCGGCGACAGGGCCGCGAATTCCTCCTCGGCGGGCAGGTCGGGGGCATAGACCTCGCCGGCGGCCAGCGCCTGGAAGGCGGCGCGAAAGATCTCGCGCCGCGAATGCTTGGGAACGAACCCCGCCGCCCCGGCCGCCAGCGAGGCGCGGATCACCCGCGTCTCGTTGACCGAGGTGACCAGCAGGATCGGCACCGTGGGCGCGATCCGGCGCAGCGCGATCAGCCCCTCCAGCCCGTCCACATCGGGCAGGTTCAGGTCCAGCAGGATCACGTCGAAGGGCCAGCCGCTGTCCAGATAGCTGGCCGCCTGCCCCAGGCTTTCGGCATGGGTCACCGTCTGGATGCCCGAGACCGACTGCAGCGTCATGGCCAGCGCATCCCCGAACAGCGGGTGATCCTCGACGATCAGCGCCGTGCGGAAGCCGGAGGCTCCGTCGGCATCGGTGGGGAATTGACGGTCTGCCATCGCGTGTCCTTCGGGAAATCAGCCGGGGCCATGTTACGCCCGATCGGGGCCACAACGGCGCGGAAAATGCGCCGTCCGGTCCGGGTGCGGACCGCGGCGCACCTGGCGCCGCGGTCCCGCGTCTTCGGTGCCCTACTTGGCGGCCAGCTGGGCGGGCAGCTTGAACGTCCAGACCATGCCGCCCTGGTTCAGATAGTTGACCTTCTTGGCCACCTCGCCGCCCCACAGCGGCACCGCACCGCCCCAGCCGGAGACGATGGACACGTACTGCTCGCCGTCCTGTTCCCAGGTGACGGGCTGGCCCACGATCCCCGAGCCGGTCTGGAACGACCACAGCTCCTCGCCGGTCGTGTCGTCCAGCGCCAGGAACTGGCCTTCGGGCGTGCCCAGGAAGACCAGCCCGCCGGCCGTGGTCATCACGCCGCCCCAGAGCGGCGCCTCGTTCTTGTATTCCCACTTGATCTCGCCGGTATCGGGGTCCAGCGCCTTGAGCGAGCCGATATAGTCGTCGAACAGCGGCTTGATGGTGAAGCCCGCGCCCAGATAGGCCGCGCCCTTCTTGTAGCTGATCGGCTCGTTCCAGATATCCATGCCCCATTCGTTCGAGGGCACATAGAACAGGCCGGTGTTCTGGCTGAAGGCCATCGGCATCCAGTTCTTGCCACCCAGGAAGGACGGGACGGCAAAGACCTGCTGGCCCTTGCCACCTTCGGCGGATTCGTTGATCGGGCCGGGGCGGTTCTCCTCGTTGTAGATCGGGCGTCCGGTCTCGTCGATGTCCGAGGCCCAGCTGATCTCCTTGACGAAGGGATGCGCGTCTACAAAGGCGCCGTCCTCGCGGTTCAGCACATAGAAGAACCCGTTGCGGTCGGCGGTGCCGAAGCGCTTGTTGCCCTCGCGGTCAGTATAGCTGACGACCTCGTTCACGCCGTCGAAATCCCATCCCTCGCGGGGGGTCGACTGAAAGTGCCACTTGATCTCGCCCGTGGCCGGATCGATCCCCAGACGCGAGGCCGCGTAAAGGTTGTCGCCGGCATTCCCCTCGACAGGCGCGCCCGCGTTGCGCAGGTGGCTGTTCCAGGGCGCCGGGTTGCCGGTGCCGAAGATCAGCGTGTCGGTGTCGGCGTCATAGGAGCCGCCCAACCAGGTCGCCCCGCCGCCGGTCTTCCACATGTCGCCCGGCCAGCTGGCGTTCAGCGTGCCGGTCATGGTGCTTTCCTGGCCGTTCAGCGTGCCCATGTGGCCTTCGATCACCGGGCGCGTCCAGACGGTCTCGCCGGTTTCGGCGTCGCGCGCCTGAACCTCGCCCACGATGCCGAATTCGCCGCCCGAATTGCCGGTGATGACCAGCCCGTTCACGATCAGCGGCGCCGCGGTATAGGAATAGCCTTCCTTGTAGTCGGCGATCTTCTTGTTCCACTTGACGTCGCCGGTCTTGAGGTCCAGCGCCACGATCCGCGCGTCCAGCGTGCCGAAATAGATGTTGTCGCCATAGATGGCACCGCCGCGGTTCACCACGTCGCAGCAGGGCAGGATGCCTTCGGGCAGGCGGGCGTCGTATTGCCAGACCTCGCGCCCGGTCTTCAGGTCGATCGCATAAAGGCGCGAATAGGACCCGGTGACATACATCATCCCGTCATGGATCAGCGGCTGGCTTTCCTGGCCGCGCTGCTTTTCGCCCCCGAACGAAAAGGCCCAGGCCGGGACCAGGTTCTTGACGTTGTCGCGGTTCAGCGTCGTCAGCGGGCTGAACCGCTGCAGGTCGCGGCCCATGCCGTTGGTCAGCACATTCTCTGCCGACTGCTGGTCGTTGGCCAGGTCCTCTTCGGTCACGGCGGCCGCGGCGGCCGTTGCCAGGCCGGTCATCGCCAGGCCCGTCATCGCCATGACCGTGGCAAGCACGAATCTGTTCATGTGTCTCTCCTCCGCTCTCTTGTCGGCCACCGCGTCCGATCGGACCGAAGGCGTCAGGCCCGAGTATGCGCGGGGCGTCAGGGGCGTATATTGTCCATTGGTCGAATGGGACGGCGCCTGGAGGGCCGCGATCAGAACATCGGCTGATAGCGCCATTCATCGGCATCCGGCGTCACCGCACGCGGGTCATAGTCCGCCGCCTGCAGGTCGGCGGCGATGCCCAAGCCGTCGCGCGCGGCCTCGTCGATCAGGCGGCGGCCGTGTTCTGCATCAGCCGCGACGCCATGACCGCGCAGCAGGTCCAGCCCGTGGTTGAACTTGCCCACCGGGTCGCCAGCCTCGGCGGCGCGGCGGTCCCAGTCTGCGGCGCGTCCGGAATCGCGCGGGGCACCCAGGCCGTTCTCGTCCAGCTGGCTCATCCAGGTCATGGCGCCGGTCCAGCCGTCCTCGGCGCAGCGTTCGAACAGCTGCCGGGCCGGGCCGTGGCGGCCGCTTTTGGTGATGAAATAGCCCGAGGCGCAGGCGGTCATCGAGGTTTCGCCGCGCTCCACGTCGCGGATCACCCGCTCCCAGGTCAGTTCCTCGGGGTTCAGCTCCCCCTGCCCTTCGTCGGCAGGCTGCGCGGCCGCGGGCAGCGCCCACAGGACGGCGGCGGCCAGCAGGGCCGCGTTTCGGATGGACGACATGACCGGCCCCTTGTTCTGGCAATGGCGCGCCAGTCTAGCACGGAGGCCCCGCGCCACCTAGCGGCGGCGGATTCGACCATGGTCGTATTTCGCCCGCCGCCCCCATTCCCCACCCTGCCCCGCAGGAGGAGAGCATATGCTGAAGACTGCTGCCGGGGCGGCCGGGTTCGTCCTGCTGGCCATGGCCGCCACCGCCGAGGAGGTGCGCATCGACCTGATCGAACGCCGGGTGACGCCGGCCCCCATCCTGTCGAACCTGTTCGCGCCCCCCGAGGACCTGGGGGTCGCAGGCGCCCGGCTGGGGGTGGCGGACATCGGCACGACCGGGCGGTTCATGGGCGACAGCTTCCGGCTGGAGGAAACGCGCGTGGCCCCCGACGACGCCTTCCTGCCTGCGGTCCGGGCGCGGCTGGCGGAGGGCGCGCGGCTGCTGGTCGTCAAGGCGCCGGTCGCGGATCTGCTGGCGCTGGCCGACCTGCCCGAGGCGCGGGACGCGGTGATCTTCAACATTGCCCTGCCGGATGACGACCTGCGTGGTGCGGACTGCCGCGCCAACCTGCTGCACACCACCCCCAGCCTGGCCATGCGCGCGGATGCGCTGGCCCAGTTCGCGCTGAAGAAGCGCTGGACCGATCTGGTGCTGATCCAGGGCCCCCACCCCGAAGACCAGGTCTTTGCCCAGGCCCTGCGGCAGTCGCTGACCAAATTCGGGCTGGCGCTGAAGGCCGAAAAGCCCTGGACTTTTGATGCCGACATGCGCCGCGTCGCGGCCGAGGAAATCCCCGCCTTCACCCAGGACCTGCCCGATCACGACCTGCTGCTGATCGCCGACGAACGCGGCGATTACGGCCGCTACATCGCCTACAACACCTGGTCGCCCCGTCCCGTCGCCGGGTCGGAAGGCATCATGCCCAAGGGCTGGTCGGGCGTGGTCGAAAACTGGGGGGCGGCGCAGCTGCAGGACCGCTTCCGCGACCTGGCCGCGCGCGAGATGGAGCCCGTGGACTTTGGCGCCTGGGCTGCCGTCGCCGCCATCGGAGAGGGTGTCACCCGGACCCGCACGGCCGATCCCGCACGGCTGCGCGACTTCATGCTGTCGCCCGATTTCCGCCTGGCGGGTTTTCTGGGCACGCCGCTGTCCTTCCGCCCCTGGGACGGCCAGATGCGCCAGCCCGTGCCCCTCGTCACCGAACGCGCGGTCATCGGCACGGCCCCGCTGGAGGGCTTCCTGCACGAACATTCGGAACTGGACACGCTTGGCCAGGACCTGCCCGACACGACCTGCACCGCATTCGGAGACGCACGATGATCCGCCGCCTTCTGCTGGCCTCGGCCGCTACCCTGGCCCTGACGGGCGCCGCCACTGCCGACGAGATCTGGGTCACGAACGAACTGGACGACACCGTCAGCGTGATCGACGTGGACAGCGGCACGGTCAAGGCGACCTATCCGACCGGCCAGCGCCCGCGGGGCATCACCTTTTCGCGCGACCACAGCGTGCTTTACATCTGCGCCTCGGATTCGAATGCGGTGCAGGTGATGGATCCCGACACCGGGGAAATCCTGCACGACCTGCCGTCAGGCGCCGACCCCGAGCAGTTCGTGATCTCGCCCGACGACCGGCTGCTCTACATCGCGAACGAGGATGACGCGATCACCACCGTCGTCGACACGCAGAGCCGCAAGGTCGTGGCCCAGATCGACGTGGGGATCGAGCCCGAGGGCATGGGCATCTCGCCCGACGGGCGGTTGCAGATCACCACCTCGGAAACCACCAACATGGCACATTGGATCGACACCGGGACGCATCAGGTGGTCGCCAACACGCTGGTCGATTCCCGCCCCCGCCATGCCGAGTTCAGCCCCGACGGCCGCGAACTCTGGGTCAGCTCCGAAGTCGGCGGCACCGTCACGGTCTTCGATGTCGAAACCCGGGCTGAGTTGGCCAAGATCCGGTTCCAGTTGCCGAATGTGCGGCCCGAACAGCTGCAGCCGGTGGGCATGGTCTTTTCGCCCGATGCACGGCGCATCTTCGTAGCGCTCGGCCCCGCCGACCATATCGCGGTCGTCGACGCCGCCAGCCGCGAGGTCACCGACTATATCCTGGTCGGCCGGCGCGTCTGGCACATGGCGCTGTCGCCGGACGGGACCCGGCTTTTCACCACGAACGGCGTGTCGGGGGACGTGACGATCATCGACGTGGCCTCGCTGACGGCCGAACGTACGGTCAAGGTCGGGCGCTTTCCCTGGGGGGCCGCCGCGCGGCCGATGCCGTGACCGCCCGCATCGACCAAGGTCGAATTGCCGCAGCTGCAGCATCGACCCTAACTGGACCCCAAGCGCGTCAGGGCAAGTGAGGAGACCCCAATGCCGACCAAGTTCCACAAGTCCCTGCGGGGCATCGCCATCGCGGCCTGCATCGCTGTCCCGGCCCAGATCCTGGCCCATGGCGATGTCGCCCCCCAGGCCGTCAACACCGACGCCCTGCCCGAGGTGGGCGAGGAATGGCTGACCGAGAACCCCTATCGCGCCGAGGCCGCCGGGGACGAGGTCTGGCGGGCCGCCGTCCGGATCGGCGACAGCGGCTACAACCAGAACTGCGCGCGTTGCCACGGCTTGGGCGCGGTTTCGGGCGGGCTGGCCCCGGACCTGCGCTTTCTGGAGGCCGAGGAATATGGCGACGAGTGGTTCATCGAACGCTTTCGCCACGGTTACACCCAGGACGGCACGACCAAGATGCCGGCCTTTGGCGACATCCTGGGCCAGAAGGCGGCCTGGGCGATCCGCACCTATGTCGAGACCCGGCCCGAGGATGGCGCGCTGGACGACCACGCCGCCCGCCTGCACGAGATCCGCGACAGCCTGGCCGCGGGCGATGGCGACGCATCCGCGGTCACGGCCGAGTTGACCGAGATCGCCGGCACGGTTGCGACCGCTTCGGGGGCGCCGGTGGCCGACAGCGTGGTGTCGCGCGCCGCGGCCTCGCTGACCGCCGCCCCGGAGGACCAGAAGACCGCGGCCGAGATCCTGACGGTCGGCCTTTCGGCCACGCATTGAGGGCAGAGGCCATGCGGCGCCGCCTGGCGGCTTGTCTGACCGCACTGGGGCTGGCCATCGCCGGCCCCGTCCTTGCCGCCTGCGAGGATTATGTCCCGCAGGCCCGGCCCCAGAACACCCCGCCCGAAGATGTCGGCCGCAGCCTGGACCGGATCGTCGAGGAGGGCTGGATCGAGGTCGCGCTCTATGAGGATTTCCCGCCCTGGTCCTTTGACGACCACGGCACGCCGCGCGGCATCGACGTGGACCTGGCGCGGCTGATCGGGAACGAGCTGGGGGTCGAGACGCGCATCCGCCTGGTCCAGCCGGGCGAAACGCTGGACCAGGACATGCTGAACTATGTCTATCGGGGCGCGGCCGTGGGCGGGCATGTGTCGAACCTGTTCATGCATGCGCCCTATGACGTGGATTACGCCTGCCGCATGGACCAGGTCGTCTTCACCGGCATCTATGCCGAGGAGCGCCTGGCCATCGCCTATCGCAGCGCCGAATACCCGGACAAGGCGCCGGTGCCGGCCTATTTCCGCTATGACACGGTGGGCGTCGAAAACGACTCGATCTCGGACTTCTTCCTGACCTCGCTGATCGGGGCGGCGGGGGACAAGGTCCGGCGGTTTCACACGACGGCGCTGGCGATGGGGGCGCTGGCGGCGGGCGAGGTCATGGCCGTGATGGGCCCACGGGCGCAGCTGGAATACGGCGCCGCGGACGGGATCGCCATCCACGAGCCGCCCTTTCTGGGGCTTGAGCGCAGCAGCTGGACGGTCGGCCTTGCGCTGTCGAACCAGCACCGGCCGCTGGCCTATGGCGTGGACGACATCATCGGCCGGGCGATCAAGGACGGCCGAATGCAGCAGATCTTTGACGGCTATGGCGTCACTTTCCTGCCGGGCCAGCGCTAGGCCCGGTCACAGCGTCGTCAGGTCGCCCCCGAAATCGACCAGCCGGACGGCCCGCAGGTCCAGCGCCCGGGCCGCCCCTTCGATCTGCGGCCGGTCCATCAGCACGAAGGCGGTCGATGCGGCATCCGCCAGCGCGGCGCTGTCGGCCTCGACCGAGACGGTGGACCAGCGGGGCGGCTGACCCTGCGGCCCCATGATATGGCCCCGTCCATCCGCCAGGATCATCGCTGCGGGGGAGGAGGTGGCCACCGCCCGCCCCGCCCGCAGGGTGAGCCGGCCCAGGACGCCCGCCTGCGGGTCGGCCAGTTCCAGCCGGAACTCCCCGTCCAGGGCCCGCGCCTCGCCCATGTCGACCAGGACCTCGCCCAGACCCCGCCCCGCCAGCAGTGCCGCGACCCGGTCCGTGGCAATGCCTTGGGCGATCCCGTTCAGCGTCAGCGCCTGCCCCGATGCCAACCGCAGCTGGGAGCCCTGTTGCCGCAACCCGCCAAAGGGGCGGAGCGCGACCGGCGCCGCGCCTTGGGCCCGCTGCCGCCAAAGGACCTGCACGCCGGGGTCGAACAGACCGCCCGTGGCCCGATGCACCCGCCAGGCCAAGTCCAGCGCATCCGTCATGGCGGCCGAGGCCATCCCCTGCCCATTCCGGTTCAGCCGCGTCAGCTCGGACTCCTGATAAAGGGAGAAGACATCTTCGATGGCCTCGACCTCGGCCCGGACTTGGGCCAGCAGCGCGTCCGATGCGTCGCCGCCTCGGATCAGGATACGCGCCTCGGCGCCCAAGGCGTGTCCCTGCCATTCGGCGGCCCGCGCCCATCGGGGTGCCAGTGCCGCGCCGGCCAGGATGGTCAGGACCCGCCGCCGCCCGATCATGCCGTCCTCCGGCTGGCGCGGGCCCTAAGGATCAGCGGAACGCATTGCGCCGGATCGTCGTGGATCGTCACGCAATCCAGGCATTGGAAGCATTCGGAATAGCGGATCTGCCCCTGGGGCGCGATCGCGTCATAGCGGCAGCGGACGCGGCACAATTGGCACGGGCTGCCGCATTCCGTCCGGCGCGGGATCCAGCGCCGCAGCCGCAGCAGGTCCCCCGCCCGCATCAGCGCCCCCAGGGGGCACAGCGACCGGCAGAAGCCCTTGAACCAGACCATCGACAGCAGCAGCCAGCCGATGGCCCAGACCGCATAGGGCCAGGGGCGCAGGAAATGCATGGTCACGGCCGTCTTGAAGGGCTCGATCTCGGCCAGCGTCTCGACCCGGTCGGGCGCCAGGAAGACGGTCGCGATCAGCGCCGCCAGCGCCGCGGGCCCGGACCACAGCAGCGCCCGCCCGACCCTGCGCGACGGCCGCCATTGCGGCAGCCCCAAGCGCCGCCCCGCGTGATGGGCGAATTCCTGCATCGCGCCATAGGGGCAGAGCCAGCCGCAAAAGAGCCCCCGCCCCCAGAGCACGAGGCCCATGATCGCCACGGCCCAGATCAGCAGCGAAAACGGATCGTAAAGCAGCACTGACAGCCCGCCCCCCTGCATCGCCCCGCGCAGGACCGCCAGGGGCGTCACGATGGACAGCTGGCCCTGACCCCAAAACCCCACAAAGCCGATGACGACGGCCAGGATCGTCAGGCGGATCGCCGCGAAATGCCGGTGCCCTGCCAGCCAGCCCTGCCGCGACAGCAGCGCCAGCAGCAGCGCCAGGCCCCCGGCCAGCACGATCAGGTCGGCCCGGCGGTTGCGCAGCGCCTCGACCCAAGGGGCGGCCGGGGCGGGACCGGTGGCGGTCAGAAAGAACCGGGGCGGCAGGGCCATGGTCAGGGCAAAGTCGCGATGCCCGGTCTCGGGCTGGAACATGCCGTGCTGGCGTTCGGCCCGCAGCACCAGCTGCCAGTCGCGGGTCGGATCGAAGCCAAGCCGCCGGTCCAGGCGCAGCACCATGCGGGTCGCATCCTGCAGGTCGTCCGGCAGGTCCGGGTGCAGTTCGGCCAGCACATCGGCGTCCCGCAGCGCCAAGGGCAGGCCATCCTGCGTCGCCCCGATCAGGTCGGGCGCCGTGTTGCGTACGAAATCCGGCCCCACCAGACCATGCCGCCCGGCCTCGATCAGCAGGATCATCTCGTCATCGGGGGACAGCTGCGTCAGGCGGGAGATCTCGGCCAGGCTGCCGGGCGCCAGCACGGCGGCGGCGATGGCGGGCGGCCCCAGGTCGACCGCCCAGAGGTCCAGATAGGCGTCCTGGGGCGCGCCGGGATCGGGGTCGTCATCCGCCCAGAGGCTGCCGGAAAAGGCGTCGTCGACCTGGGCATTGGTCACGCGCAGATGCCGCGCCAGGCCCTGCGCGACCAGCGCCTTCCAGTCCAGCGCCTCGGCATGGTCCGGGTCGGGACGGGGCGGCGGCCCGGCCGTCAGACCCTGCATCCGTTCGCGCGCGACGGCCAGGGTCGCGGCCAGGATCGAATCATGGGCGATCCGCACGCTGGCTGTCGCCTTGGTCACGCCATCCAGATAGACCAGATCGCCCCCCTGCCCGCCGCCATAGGGGCTGCCCACGACCAGCGGCTGGTTGATGGAGCGACCGCGATACTGCGACAGGAACTGGCGCAGCGGCGCCTCGCCCAGGCCCGAGACGAAGATCGGCTCATTATGGGACAGCAGCCGCGTTTCGATGAAGATGCCCTCAAGGTCCAGCAGCACCAGGATGTTGATGGGCTGGCCGGAAAATCCCGGCAGCGGCGCCAGGGGGCCGGTCTCGAAGACATAGCCTGCCTCGCCCCCGCCGGAATTCAGCAGGCTCCAGACACCCTGGTCGTTCAGCGGCTGGCCCAAGGCATAGGGCGCACTGATCATGCCCTCCAGCGCCTCGCGCGACAGGGCCTCGGCGCGAAGGCCGACGGGGATCATGAGAAACAGCAGGATGAGCCAGCGCATGACGCCAGACTAGCCGAACGGGCGGGGCCGCCCATTCGACCTAAGTCGACCCCTTAGGCGCAAGCCCTCAGGTCCGGGGACGTTCCGCCCGCAGCGCGCCTGCGATGGCCCGAAACAGCGGCAGGTCGGGGATCTGCTCCAGCGTGACGCCCAGCTTGCGCTGCCAGTTCGGGTATTCATCGGTGGTGCTGGGGATGTTGACCGGGTGAACCTCTCGGGTCATGTCCTCCAGCCGCGCGGCGAACAGGCGCGAGGGCGCCGTCGCCAGCATCCCGTGGACCGCAGCCACCAGGTCGTCGGGTGCGCTGTCGACATCGGGCACGCCATCCGACCAGCGCCCCAACGCCGCCAGATCGCTGAGCAGCTGCGCCCGTTCGGTCCGGCGCGATGCCGCCTGCTCCTCGGCCGCCTTGTCGCTGATCAGGCCATGGTCGCGGCGCAGGTCGATGTCGTCGCCGCGCCACCAGCCCTGGAAGGTCGGCAGGTCATGCGTCGACAGACAGGCCAGCGCATCGCGGGGATACTCCTCGGGGGGGACAAAGCCATCCTCGGTCCGCTCGAACAGCAGGATGCGATAGGACAGGATGCCCACCTGTTCCATCAGGTCGCGGAAGCCCGGCGGCACATTGCCCAGATCCTCGCCGATGATGATGGTGCGGTTCTGGCATGAAGCGCGCGCCAGCGCCTGCAGCATGTCGGCGATGGGGTAGCGGGCATAGGTGCCCTGGGCGGCGCCGGCGCCCTCCGGGATCAGGAACAGCTGCCAGAGGCCAAGCGCATGGTCGATGCGCAATGCGCCGGCCTGCTGGGTCGCCTGTTCCATCAGGGCCGCGAAGGGCGCGGCCTGCCGGGCGGCCATGGCGACGGGGGACAGCGGCGCCAGGCCCCAGTCCTGTCCCGTCTCGTTGAAGTAATCGGGCGGCGCGCCGATGCGGACCCCCGGCACCACAAGGGCGTTGCCCCAGGCGCCCGAACCATCCGCCGCCTCGCCCACGGCGAAGTCCAGATAAAGGCCGATGCCCATCCCGGCCTGGTCGCAGGCATCGCGCGCCTCGGCCAGCTGCCGGTCCGCCACATGCTGAAGCCAACGGTAAAAGCGCAGCTCCGCCGCATGGGTTTCGGCAAAGCGGGTGACCTGCGGGCCATCCACCGCCTGCCATTCCTCGGGCCAGGCGGTCCAGCCGGCCCCCTGCCACTGCGCCACCATATGGGCCGATACCGCCTCGAACAGCGCATGCCGGCGCAGGTCCGCGCCACCCTCGGTCAGCACGGTCTCCGACGCATCGGGCGATCCCGCCGCCTGCCAGATGTGCCGCAGCACCCGCAGCTTCAGCGCCGCCACGGCCGGGTAGTCGACCAGCGGAACCTCCTGAAGGGTCGCGATATCCGCCGCATCGACCATCCCCGCCTCATAGCCCGGCAGCATGTCCACCGCGATGTAGAGCGGGTTCAGAAACCGCCGGTTCGACGGCGAAAACGGGCTGCAATGCCGCGGGTTCGACAGGAACAGCGCGTGCAGCGGGTTGAGGCCGATGAAATCGGCCCCGACCCGCCCCAGGATCCCGGCCAGCTGCCGCAGATCCTCGAAGTCGCCGATGCCCCAGTTCCGTGCCGAACGGATCTGGTACAGCTGCAGCGCGACACCCCAGGCCCGGCTGCCGTCATCAGGCAGATGGCAGCGGGTGCCGGGATGGGCCTCCATCTGGTGCTCCTCGGCCAAGGGGCCGGGAACGCCGGGTTCGGCACCGAAAGCGGCCAGAAGATGCTCCAGCGTTTCCGCCGGAGCATCGTGCCTGTCGCCGTTCATCCCTTCGTAATCGGGCTGGATGCCGTGGCTGCGGGCCCGCGCTTCCAGTTCGCTCATGCCGCAGGCGTCCCGTCGGGGGTCAGCACGATCGTGGCCAGCGGTGGCAGGGTCAGCCGCAGTGACTGGTCCCGCCCGTGCCACGGCGCGTCGTCGGCCTGAACCGCCCCATGATTGCCCAGGTTCGAGCCGCCATAGCGCGCATCGTCGCTGTTCAGCACCTCGCGCCACAGGCCCGGCTCAGGAACGCCCACGCGATAGTCATAGCGCGGCTCGGGCGTCAGGTTGCAGACCACCACGCAGGGGGGCGCATCGTCATCCGACTTGCGCATGTAGACCAGAACGCTTTGCGCGGCGTCGCTGGCGTCGATCCACTCAAAGCCCTCCGGGTCGCAATCCAGCCGGTGCAGCGCCGGCTGATCGCGGTAAAGCCGGTTCAGGTCGGCAACCAGGGTCTGCATCCCTCCATTCAGGGGGTCTTCCAGCAGGTGCCAGTCCAGCGACTGGTCGTGGTTCCATTCCCGCTCCTGCGCGAATTCGCAGCCCATGAACAAGAGCTTCTTGCCCGGATGGGTCCACATGAAGCTGTAGTAGGCGCGCAGGTTCGCGAATTTCTGCCAGCGGTCCCCGGCCATCTGGCCGATCAGCGAGCCCTTGCCGTGGACCACCTCGTCATGGCTCAGCGGCAGGACGAAATCCTCGGAAAAGGCATAGACCAAGCCAAAGGTCAGGTCGTGCTGGTGGTGCCGCCGGTGGATCGGATCGCGCCGGAAATACCCCAGCGTGTCGTGCATCCAGCCCATGTTCCACTTGAAGCCGAACCCCAGGCCGCCATCGTCCACGGGACGGCTGACCTTCGGAAAGGCCGTTGATTCCTCGGCAATGGTGATGGCACCGGGATGATCCTGGCGAACCCGCTCGTTGACGTCGCGCAGAAAGGCGATCGCCTCCAGGTTCTCGTTGCCGCCGTGTTCGTTCGGAACCCACTGGCCCGGCTGGCGCGAGTAGTCCAGGTACAGCATCGAGGCGACCGCATCGACCCGCAGGGCGTCGATATGGAACCGGTCCAGCCAGTAGAGCGCGCTGGACTGCAGAAAGTTAGACACCTCGCGCCGACCGAAGTTGTAGATCAGCGTGTTCCAGTCTTGGTGAAAGCCCTGGCGCGGGTCGGCATGTTCGTAAAGCGCCGTGCCATCGAACTGCGCCAGACCATGGGCGTCCGAGGGGAAATGCGCGGGCACCCAGTCCAGGATCACGCCGATTTCGGCCGCGTGCAGACGCTCCACCAAGCGGGCAAAGCCTTCGGGCGTGCCAAAGCGGCTGGTCGGCGCGAAAAGACCGATGGGCTGATAGCCCCAGGAACCCGTGAAGGGATGTTCGCTGACCGGCAGCATCTCGACATGGGTGAAACCCATTTGTGTGACATAAGGCACCAGAAGGTCCGCCAGCGCGTCATAGTCCAGGATCTCGTTCTCGCCGCCGCGCCGCCAAGATCCCAGATGCACCTCGTAGATCGAGATCGGAGCCTTGCGGTCCTGCCGCGCCGCGCGAACCTCCATCCAGTCCTGATCCTGCCACTGGTGACTGGGCAAGCCCTCGACGACCGAGGCGGTTTCGGGCGGATGCTGGTGGGCGAAACCGACCGGATCGGCCTTCAGCGGCATACGTTCGCCATGCGGGCTGATGATCTCGTACTTGTAGACCTCACCGGCCGCCAGGCCCGGCACGAACAGCTCCCACACGCCCGGCCCCAGACGCTTGCGCATCGGGTGGCGGCGACCGTCCCAGGCGTTGAAGTTGCCCACGACGCTGACGCGACGGGCATTCGGCGCCCAGACGGCAAAGGCCACGCCCTCGACGCCCTCGTGGGTGAAGGGATGCGCGCCCAGCTTGTCGTAAAGGCGGCGGTGGCTGCCCTCGGCCAGCAGATATTCGTCCATCTCGCCCAGAACCGGGCCAAAGCGATAGGGGTCCTCGACCTCCCATTCATGACTGCCGGCCTTCATCCGCAGCCGATAGGCCCCTTCAGGGGCCTGACCGCAAAAAAAGCCTTCCGGGTGGACACGTTCCAGCGGCGTCGTGCCCGCCGCGGTGACGGCCGCGACCTCGGCCGCCTGCGGGGCAAAGACCCGCAGATGGCCGTCATGCCGCCCCAGGACCGAGAAGGGATCGTGGTGGTTCCCCCGCAGGATCGCGTCGATATCCGAGGTTTTCATGCTTTCGGAAAGGGATGCTGTATCGGTCATGTTGCCTCGTTCAAAAGATCGAGGATTCCGCGCAAGGGCAGTCCGACCCAGGTCGGGCGGTTGCCAAGCTCGTATCCGGTTTCATAGATCGCCTTCTGCAGCAGAAAGAGATCAAGGAGCGCCTGCATCGTCGCGCCGTCGTCGGGCAGGTTCGGGGCGCCTTCGCCGTGGCTGCGATAGGCGTCCAGGAAGTCGCGGGCGGCGGTGCGGCGCCATTCCTCGATGCGGGCCGTGGCACGTTCGGCCCCGCCCGGCGCATCATGGCGATGGCGCGCCGCCACCGACAGCGCCGCATAGTCGAAGGACCGCAGCATGCCCGCCACGTCGCGCAAGGGCGACGACTTGGCGCGCCGCTCGTCCAGCGTGCGGGCCGGCTCGCCCTCGAAGTCGATGATCGCCACGTCGTTCTGGGCCAGAAGCACCTGTCCAAGGTGGTAATCACCGTGGATGCGCGACAGCTTGCCCGAGGGCGTGACGTCGGCCGCCTTGCGGATGCGCGCCATCAGGTCGTCGCGCCGGTCCAGGACCTCGCGCGCCAGCGGGGCGGCATCTTCGGGCAACTGGTCGCCCGCCTGCTCCAGCCGCGACAGCATGGCGGTGGCCTCGGCCTCGGCGGCCCCGGTCCATTCGCGCAGGTGTTCCGTCGTCAGGTCCTCGGTCGCGAAGGCCGGATCGTCGGTCGGCGTCGCCAGCGCCTTGTGCAGTTGCGCGGTGCGTTCGCCCAGCAGGCTGCCGATGCTCAACGGAAAGTCGAAGGCAGGCGCCGACAGTTCCGGCTCCTGCTCGGACGGCCAGGAGTCATGTTCGTTATACTCCAGCATCAGCGCGTCGAAGATGCCGTTCCAAGCGTCGCCCCGGTTGGCCACGAAGGCGAAGGCGGCGGCCAGGACTGTCGGCTCGTCAACCTCATGCGTCACCTGCCCCAGATAGCGGGGCGTATGGGCATAGCCTGCCGTTTCGGTCAGGAAGCGCGCGACCTCGACATCTGGCTGCTCACCCCCGCGCAGGCGGCGATAGAGCTTGAGGATGATCCGGTCGCTGAAGGCGATCGAGATGTTGGACTGTTCCACGCCCAACTGACGGGGATCGCCCGGCTCCGCGATCTCGCGCAGCGCGTCGCTGCCGCGGAACTTCAGGGCGCCGCGCGTGGCGTCGTCCTTCATCGCCTGCAGCAGCAGATGCGGCAGCCGTTCGTCATAGGCGCCGTCGACCAGCGCGCCGACGCGCGCGGTGTGCCGGATCTTGGCCAGCGTATAGGAGAGCTTGGGTGCGCCGGGACGCATATTCTCGTCCCCCCACCGCGCCGACAGCGGCAGGAAGTAGCTGTGCTGTTCGCCGTCCAGCGTCACGTCGACCGAGACCAGGGCATGATCCGGCTCGATCTCGCCCAGGGCGGTCATGCGGACAGACCGGATCGCCTCGTCCTTGGCCGCAAACCAGCGTTGCAGGGGCAGCCACTTGGGCAGCACGTCGTCCTGGAAATGCGCGCCTTCGCGACCCTTCAGCGCGGTCTGGACCCGTCCATCGCGGGTGGTCAGGGTCATGAATTCGGGCAGGATGTCCGGCAGTTGCTCGTGCCAGGACGGCATCTCATCGGCGCTTCCCAGAGAGAACCAGTAGAAGCCGTAGGCCGGCAACGTCAGCATGTAGGGCAGATCCCCGATCGGCGGAAAGGCCGAGCGGCCGGTCAGTTCCACCGGCACCTTGTCGCGGTGACGCCCCAGTTCCAGCTCGACTGCCTGAGCGGCGTCGGACAGGTTGGCGACGCACAGATAGGCGCGGTCCTCGTGCTCGCGGATATAGGCCAGAACCTTGCGGTTGCGCGGATAAAGCAGCGTCATCGTGCCCCGACCAAAGGCCGGGTGCTGGCGCCGCACGGTGATCATCCGCCGCATCCAGTTCAGCAGCGAGGACGGGTCATCGGCCTGCGCCTCGACATTGATGACCTGATGGCCATAGACCGCGTCGATGATCGCGGGCAGATACAGCTGCTGCGGCTTGGCGGTCGAAAAGCCCGCATTCCGGTCGCCCGACCACTGCATCGGCGTACGGACGCCATCGCGGTCGCCCAGGTAATAGTTGTCGCCCATGCCGATCTCGTCGCCGTAATAGATGATCGGCGTGCCGGGCATTGACAGCAGCATCGAGTTCATCAACTCGATCTTGCGGCGGTCGTTCTGCATCAACGGCGCCAGGCGGCGGCGGATGCCCAGGTTGATCCGGGCCCGCGTGTCGGCGGCATAGGTCTGCCACAGATAGTCGCGTTCCTCGGAGGTCACCATTTCCAGCGTCAGTTCGTCATGGTTGCGCAGGAAGATGCCCCATTGGCAATTCTCGGGGATCTCGGGCGTCTGGCGGATGATGTCGGTGATCGGGTGGCGATCGGCCTGGGCCAGCGCCATGTACATGCGCGGCATCAGCGGAAAGTGGAACCCCATGTGGCATTCATCACCCTCGCCGAAATAGGGGCGCGTATCCTCGGGCCACTGGTTCGCCTCGGCCAGCAGCATCCGGTCGGGAAAATGCTGGTCCAGGTCGGCGCGGATCGCCTTCAGCACGTCATGCGTCTCGGGCAGGTTTTCGTTGTTAGTGCCGTCGCGCTCGACCAGATAGGGGATCGCGTCCAGCCGCAGGCCATCGACGCCCATGTCCAGCCACATGCGCATGACCTTCAGCACCTCCTGCAGCACGCGGGGGTTGTCAAAATTCAGGTCCGGCTGGTGCGAATAGAAGCGGTGCCAGTAATAGGACCCAGCCACCGGGTCCCAGGTCCAGTTCGACCGTTCGGTGTCCAGAAAGATGATCCGCGTTTCAGGCCATTTCTCGTCCGTATCCGACCAGACATACCAGTCGCGCGCGGCCGATCCGGGCTTGGCGCGGCGGGCCTTCTGGAACCAGGGATGCTGGTCGCTGGTGTGGTTGATGACCAGTTCGGTGATCACCCGGATGCCGCGTCGATGCGCCTCGTTCACGAAGGCCTTGAAGTCCTTCATGTTGCCATAGGACGGGTTGATCGACTTGTAGTCCGAGATGTCATAGCCGTCGTCGCGCAGGGGCGAGGGATAAAACGGCAGCACCCAGATGGCCGTCACGCCCAGTTCCTGGACATAGTCCAGCCGCTGCATCAGGCCGGCAAAATCGCCGATCCCGTCGCCGTTCGAATCCTGGAACGCCTTGATGTGCAGCTGATAGATGACCGCATCCTTGTACCAATCGGCACAATCGCGGTCGATGCCGCCGCGTACGGCAAAGCTGGCTTGGTTATCCTGTTGTGTCATCGGTACATTCATCAGCGTGCCACCCCCGGCGCGAACAGTTGCCAGACCGCATAGGGTCGTGTTTCAGGATCAAGCTCCAGCCACTGGTACTTGCCGTGCCAGGTAAAGCTGTTGCCGTGGATCAGGTCGCGCACCTCGATCGAGGCCTCGTCGGGCAGGCCGAATTCCCACAGCGGCACCTCAATATGGAAGCCGTGGCGGTTGTGCGGGTCCAGGTTCACATGGATAAGCACGAAGTCGTCGCCCGCGCGCTTGCCATAGGCCAGGACCTGGTCGCTGCCCGCGTCGTAAAAGCGCAGGTTGGTGAAATGCTGCAGCGCCGGATGCTCCTGCCGCAGGCGGTTCACCAGGCGGATGTCGTCCTGAATGTTGCCGGGTTGGTCCATGTCCCAGACGCGCAACTGGTATTTCTCGCTGTTCAGGTATTCTTCCTTGCCGGGCACCGGTGCCGCATCACAGATCTCGAAGCCGTTATAGACACCGTAGTTGCCGCCCAGGGTCGCGGCCAGCACTAGGCGCGTGCGGAAGCCCGGCCGCCCGCTGGACTGCAGGAAACGCGGGTTGATGTCCGGCGTGTTGACGAAGAAGTTCGGCCGCATGATGTGGCGGCTGTCGCCCTGCGTCAACTCGGTCAGGTATTCGGTCAGTTCCTGCTTGGTGTTGCGCCAGGTGAAGTAGGAATAGGACTGCGAGAACCCGACCTTGGCCAGCCGCTTCATCACCTTGGGCCGGGTGAAGGCCTCGGCCAGGAAGATCACGTCCGGGTGCAGGGTGCGCACCTCGGCGATCATCCATTCCCAGAAGGGGAAGGGCTTGGTGTGCGGGTTGTCCACGCGAAAGATGCGCACGCCGTTCTCGACCCAGAACAGCACGATGTCGCGCAGCGCGTACCACAGGCCCGGCAGCGCATCGCGATAGAAATGGACGTTGACGATGTCCTCGTATTTCTTCGGCGGGTTCTCGGCGAACTTGATGGTGCCGTCGGGGCGCCAGTCGAACCATTCCGGATGTTCCCGGATCCACGGATGGTCGGGCGAACACTGGATGGCAAAGTCCAGCGCCACCTCCAGCCCGTGGTCGCGGGTGGCGTCCACTAGGCGGCGGAAATCCTCGAAGCTGCCCAGTTCGGGATGGATGGCGTCATGCCCGCCCTCGGCCGAGCCGATGGCATAGGGGCTGCCGGGATCATCCTCGGTGGGGGTCAGGCTGTTGTTGCGGCCCTTGCGGTTGGTCTTGCCGATGGGATGGATCGGCGGAAAATACAGCACGTCAAAGCCCAGGTCGCGGACATAGGGCAGCCGCGCGATGACGTCGTCAAAAGTGCCGTGACGGTTCTCATCCCCCGACTGCGACCGTGGCATCAGTTCGTACCAGGCGCTGAAGGCGGCCGCCTCGCGGTCGGCATAGACCTGGAGCAGCTTGTAGAAGGTGGCGTCGTTGCGCGGGCCGACGCGCTGCATCAGCTCCACCACCTCGGGCGCGCCCAGGCGGGCAAAGCGCAACGCGTCGCGATCCTCGCCCTCGGGGGCGGCATGATCTTCGGCCAAAAGCGCCGCGATCGCACCGCGACCCGCCTCATCCGCCCGGCCCTGTTCGTCCAAGGCACGGCCCAGAAGCTGGCGCCCTTCCTCCAGTTCCAGCGCGATGGACTGTCCGGCGGCGTGCTTCTTGGCCACCTCCTTGCGCCAGGTCAGGAACAGGTCGCGCCAAGCCAGGATCGTGACCTCGTGCACGCCGGGCTGACCCAGCACAAGATCGGCCGTCCAGCGGTCGTTCTCGACGAATTCCATAGGCACTTCGGTGAAAAGCTCGGTCCCGGCGGGCCGATGCAGCAGCACCGCGTCGATGCTGTCATGCCCGTCGGAAAAGATGTCGGCCTCGACCGGCACGCGATGGCCCATCACGGTCTTGGCGGCAAAGCGCCCGCCATCGACCTCGATCGACACGCCCTCTATCGCGATCCGTTGCGCCGCAAGTGCCGTCAGCAGCGGATCCATCGTCGTTGTGGCCGAAGCCTCACCCATGCGTGGGTGCGCCATCGAGGGCGCGCCTTCCTTGGGCTGCTGCGGAACATCGCTGTCCGAAACCGTCTGCCTTGCCATATTAAGCTCCCGGTAATCACTGCGGGGTGAACAGATCAGCGCTGCATATGTTCCATCCACCCGCTGTATTCGCCCCGCTTTCGCCCCGCCTCAGGCCCCCCGGTCGCGCTCGTGATGCGCCCAGAGATAGCCGACGAAAGCCCCCTTCACGAGGCGCAGCAGCACCAGCGTGATCAGCGTCGTCACCACCGTCAGCGCGATCAGCAACGTCAGCGGGTCCGACCGAAACAGCACCCAGCCATAGCCGATCATCGGGATCAGCAGCAGCATGACGATGGTGATGGTGAAAAAGGCCGGCCCGTCCGCCGCCGGATAGTCACCCAGCGGTTCCTGGCAATTTGGGCAGCGGTCCACGACCGAAAGATAGCCCGCAAAGACGCGCCCCTCGCCGCAGCGAGGACATTGGTTGACCAGGCCGCGCAGCATGGCGGCCCGGCTGTCGCGGGGATCTTGGGTCATGGCGTCTCTCCTGCGGTGCCGGTGCGTGACCCAACCCGCCAGGGCGGGATTTGATCCGCCCTGAAGTCCCGGGGGAACAAAGCGGAGGCGCTGCGGTTCAGGGCAGAAGCGGCCCGACCGGGCCGATCCACCGGGCGGGGAGGCGCGTTCACGGCATGGCTTATGACACGATCATCATCGGGGGCAGCCATGCCGGCATGTCCGCGGCGCTGCAGCTGCTGCGGGCCCGGCGCCAGGTTCTGGTCATCGACGCGGGCGCGCCGAGGAACCGGTTTGCGGACCGCGCCCATTCGATCCTGGGGGCCGATGGCATGGACCGCGCCGCCCTGCTGGCGGAATCGAGGCGCCAGATCCAGCGCTATCCGACGCTGACATGGGTCGAGGGCCTGGCCACCGATGTTCAGGGCAGCCTGGATGATTTCCATGTCACGACCGAAGACGGCACCACGCATCAGGGACGTCGGCTGCTGCTGGCCACCGGGGTCGCCGATCGCCTGCCCGATGTCGAGGGGCTGGCCGAGCGATGGGGCACGGGCGTCTTTCACTGCCCCTATTGCCACGGCTATGAGCTGGATCAGGGTCCCATCGCCACCCTGGCCGTCGGCGCAAGGTCGCTGGAACAGGCGCGTCTTCTGACCGACTGGGGTCCTGTCACGCTGTTGACCAACCAGGCGCTGACCATCGACCGCGCCAGCCGCCAGGAGATGGACGAGCGCCGGATCGCCATCGAGGAGACGCCCGTCGCCCGCGTCACCGGGCAAGCCACGGTCGAGCTGACGGACGGGCGCAGCCTGCCCTTTGCAGGCATCTTCACCTCCTGCGCGACGGCACCCGCCAGCCCTCTGGCGCGACAACTGGGATGCCAGCTGTCCGAGCTGCCGACCGAGCAATATGTCGTCACGACCGACTGCCGGGAAACGACGGTGCCCGGCGCCTATGCCTGCGGCGACACCGCCCTGGAGCATCACTCCATCAGCCTTGCCCTGGCGGACGGGGCCTGGGCCGGTAGCCAGATCCACCATTCGTTGATCGAGGCTCCGCTGTCTGCCAGGAAGGGCTGAGAGGCGATTTCCTTCACGCAGCGTTGTCGGCACCGTGATCCGCGGATCAGGAACATATCGCCCCCCCTCCGGTTCAGATGGCGCCTTTCACCATGAAGGGTCCAAACCAGGAGGAGATCTGGCATGAAAGGTCATCTGATGCAGAGCAGCTGTGCCGCCGTCATCGCCGCGGCACTGGCCCTTCCGGCCATGGCCGAGACCACGGCCGCCCCGTCAAATACCCAGACCGACAGCTCGACCACGACGCCGATCCCGGCACAGGCGCAAGCCAACGACACCGCCCAGGAGGCCACCGCGGGTGCAGGCGCCGATGCAGCCGCGGCCGGATCGGTCGACATGACGGGCACGGGCAGCGCCGATGCGACCAGCACCGGAATGGGCGCAGATACGGGTGCAACCGGAACGACCACCAGCGGCGGCACGACCGCAGGGACAGCCACCGGCACCAGCACGACCGGAACCACCGGCACGACTGCTTCGGATGCCGTTCCCAGCAACACCATGTCGGATACGGCCGGCACGGCGGACATGGCCAGCGGTACGGCCGAGATGGACGAGCTGAACCATGGCCAGGTCGTCTCCGGACTGCGCAGCGGGGCAGATTTCTCGACCGAGCTTGAAGGCGTGGATGCCTCCACCGAGGTCGAGATGGTCATGCTGAGCACGCTGCGTGAGGGCGAAGGCGAAGCCGGTCAGAGCCTCGACGGCGCGCTGGAAGAGGCGCAAAGCTCGCTGACGACCCTGCGCGACAGCCTGTCCGAACATGCCGAGATCACCGACCAGCTGCAGGCCGAGGGGCATTCGGTCGAAGACGTGATCTTCGTTGACCGGAGCGAGGACGGCACCCTGCGCCTGGTCGTGGACGACCGCGAGAACAGCTGATCCTCGACAAAAATGGCCGCGGCGCATCGCGCCGCGGCCCTGCAAATCCGGGAACCGGCCCCAAAAGGCGCCGGTTTCTTTATGTCATGCCGGGTCCTGCGGCTTGGCCATCTTCCGATGCTGTTCCGCCAGCACAGACTTGGGCGTCACATGGGATGCGGCGACCATGCTCTTGTTCTTGAGGCCCGGCACGATCTCTTCCTTGCCGGCCATCATCGCCTGATATCCTGCCTTGGCCACCACCGCCGGATCATCCTTGGGGCCCTGTCCGATCGGCGTGTGCAACAGCCCGGCGCGCCCGAAAAACTCGGTATCGGTCGGACCTGGCGACAGGCAGGTGACGCTGACGCCGCTGTCCTGCAACTCGTGGCGCAGGGCCACGGACAGCATGTTCACATAGGCCTTGGAGGCGTTGTAGACAGCCTGATAGGTTCCGGGCATGTAGCCTGCGATGGATCCGGTCATCAGGATGCGCCCCGCGCCGCGCCGCACCATCCGCCGCGCGATCTCGTGGGTCAGCAGGGTGGTGCCCATGATGTTGGTGCCGATCAGGTGGCGGATGTCGTCGGCCTGCTGGTCGACCAAGGCCTGCCCCAGACCCCGCCCCGCATTGGCAAAGAACAGGTCCGGCACGCGGGCGCCCAGCCGGGCCAGCAATTCGTCCATGCCCGCCTCGCGGGACAGGTCGGCCATGACGGTCTCGACGGTGACGCCGGTTGCCGTCAGTGCCTCCATGTCGGCGATGGCCGCATCATCAGAGGCGATCAGCAGATCATGCCCGTCCTCGGCGGCAAGCTGGGCCAGGTGACGGCCGATCCCGGTCGAACCGCCGGTCACAAGCGCAAGTTTCGCAGACGTCATCGGATGCTCCGCTGCTGCAAGGGGTGAAAGGCTCCGGCAGGCATGACAGCCGGCCGGACCCGAGGGATCAGGCGTCTAGGAAGACCCGCAGCCGGCCTTGGTCCGTCAGCTGCGCATGCCCCGTGGCGCCATTGTCCAAAAGCCGCGACAGCACGCCCGCCTGCACCGGCGGCACATAGCCCAGATGCTGTCCCGCAGCCGTCTCGACCGCGACCGCCGCCGGATCAAAGCTCCGGTTCAGGTCCCGGCGCAACCGAAGCCGCTGCCCCGGCGCCGGAGCGGGCGAGACGCGTTCAGGATTGGCCAGATGCGTCGTCAGCACCTCCAGCGCCACCGGACGCGCGGCTGTGGCCCGCGCCGCCGCCATCGCCGCCGGCACGGCGCCCGCAAGCGCGAGGCCACCCAGAAGCAGGCGTCGCTTCACAGCCCCCGCCTCACATCTGCTCGGATTGCGCGCCGCTGTTGGGCTTGGCGGCGCCCAAGTCGGGCTTTTGTCCCATCGGCATCATCGGCTCGGTCGTGAACTCGCCCTTGCCGTCGACCGAAGGTCCTTGCGACCAGCGGCCCGCCACCGGCGCGCTGCCATCGGCCTGGAAGCCCAAATAGGCATAGCTGAACTCGGACTTTTCCTCGGCCTGCGGGAAGCTGTTCGGGATCGGGAAGGCTGCGGTGCCACCCAGTTCCTCCAGCGCGGCCATCCACTGGTTCTGGTGCATGGTGTCACGGGCGATCAGATAGGACAGCATGTCCTTCATGCCCGGATCGTCGGTCATGTTGTACAGCCGCACCGCCAGGATGCGCCCGGTGGATTCAGCCGTCACGTTGGCCGACATGTCCGCCGCGATATTCCCGCTGGCATAGATGTGGGACATGTCAAAGGGGACGCCGTCGCTGTCGATGGGCATCGCCGACAGACCAGCCGACAGCAGGTTCTTGAGGTTCATCCCGCCCATCACGGCGGCGACGGCGCGGTCGCCCGCGGCCTCTTCCTGCATGCTCAGCGGCGCCCCTTCCAGGTTCAGCGCGACGGCCGTGGCCAGCATCTCGATATGGCCCAGTTCCTCGGCCGCGGTGTTCATCAGCAGATCGCGGTACTTTGGATTGCCCCGGGCGCCGCAGGCCTGGAAGAAATACTGCATCGCAACGCGAATCTCGCCCTCGACGCCGCCGATGGCCTGTTGCAGCGCGCGCGCAAAGACGGGGTTCGGCGTCTCGACGCGGACGGGATACTGAAGCTTGTTGTCGGTGTAGAACATGTGGTTCTCCGGTGTCTTGTTCAAGCGATCGGACTGCCAGGGACGGCACAGGGGCCAGCGCGGGCAGGCGATCCACGATCCTGTCGGAAGCGGCAGGATCATCGGGCGGCTGAACCACGCAAGCCTGCCTTTGTTCCCGCCTGTGCGGATCGGAAACGACCGCTGAGGACGGGCCGATGCAAAAAGGGGCGATGCCAACGGCGCCGCCCCTTTTTCCTGCGCTGAAACCTGTTGGCCTAAAGGCCGGCCACCCGGTAGATGTCGTCCAGCACCTGCGCCAGGGTCACCAGGCGCCCCGCCTCGGGGTCGAAGCCCTGCCCCTGCCGCAGGCGCGCGGCCCAGTCCACGGCAGCCCGGCCGCCCCAGGCATCCGGGGGTCCGGCGATCTGGTCACGCGTCGTGCCGTGATGGCGCCAGGCGGCAAAGTCGTAGAACGAGCCGCCGACATTGGCGACCCGGCCACCGCCCTGGGTGCCATGGGCCTGCATCTCGATCACGGCCTCCTGCCCGGCGGGCAGGTTCCAGGAACAGGCGATGCGGATGACGGTGCCGTCCTCGGCCTCCAGCGTCGCCTGCACGAAATCCTCGACCTGGTGGCGCGGATCGTCCAGCGGCCGACCGCCGATGCGGGCATGGGCCGCCACGCAGCGCAGCGCCCCGGGATCGAGGCTCCACAGCGCCATGTCGACCAGGTGGATGCCCAGGTCGATCAGGCAGCCGCCCCCCGACAGCGCCCGGTCGCGAAACCAAGGCTTGTCCGGGCCATAGGCGTTGTGAAAGGTCAGGTCGACGGCGTGGACGTGCCCCAGCTCACCGCCCCGGATCAGGTCGCGCATGGCCACGAAGGCCGTGGCGTGGCGATAGCTGAGATCGGTCATCAGCAGCCGGTCCGCCGCCTGCGCCGCCTCGACAACCGAAGCCGTCTCGGCCGCGTCGCGGCCCAGCGGCTTCTGGCAGAAAACCGCGGCCCCGGCCTGAAGCGCCGCCACCGACTGCCCCGCATGCAGCGCCGAAGGGGTCGCGATCACCACGCCGTCGGGGCGCGCCTCCAGAACGCTGTCCAATGTGCCGCCCGTGGTCGCCTGCGGCGCCAGTTCGGCGGCAGCGGCCACGGCCTGGGGGTCGGGATCGGCCAGGGCCACGATCTCGATGCCGCCGGCCTCGGCCATGGCCTGCATGCGGTGGCGGCCGATCCAGCCCAGGCCCAGAAAGGCGATGCGGGGGCGGTCCAGCGCCGCCTGCGGGGGGGTCATCCTCAGCTGCATGCGATCAGCGCCTTCACCATGTCGTCCGGCTTGTCGCGGGTGGCATCCAGCGCCGCGGCCAGATCCTCCAGCGCAAATACCCGCGAATAGAGCATGCCGGGGTCCAGCGTTCCTTCGGCCACCGCCGCCACGGCATCGCGCATGCCGCCCCGCACCACCTGCGGGTCGCGTTCATGGGCGTTGATCACGTCGATCCCCTTCCAGTTCCACATCTGCATGTTGACCTGTCGCGGCCCGTCCTGGTGATAGCCGCCGACCACCAGCCGGCCGCCTTCGGCCACCAGTTCGCCCGCCAGGTCAAGCGGCCATTGCTTGCCCACCACCTCGATCACCACGTCGCACAGCCGGCCCTGGGTCAGGCCCTTCACATCCTCGATGATGCGCCAGTGGTCGTCCATCACGATCACCTCATCCGCGCCCATGCGGCGGGCAAGGTCCAGCGAGCTGTCGCGGCGGGAAATGGCGATGACCCGCGCCCCGGCCAGCTTGGCCTGGCGCACCAGCAGCGCGCCCAGAAAGCCGATGCCGATGACCGCGACCGTGTCCCCCGCCCGGATGCTGCTGCGGCGAAAGACGTTGACCGCGCAGCCCAGGGGCTCGGCCGGCACGGGCTGGCCGTCCAGCGCCTCGGGCAGCGGGATGACATCGGCGGCGGGCACCGTTTCGTGCGTGGCAAAGCCGTTCTGACCGGCAAAGGCCACGCGCTGGCCCATCATCAGGCCGGTCACATCACCGCCCATGGCCTCGATGGTGCCCCAGGCCTCGTGGCCCAGCTGGCCGGGGGCCAGCGGAAAGTCCATCCAGTCGGGCCCGGCCCAGGGTTCCAGGTTCGAGGCGCAGACGCCGCAGCCCTCGATGGCGATGCGCACCTCGTGCGGCTCGGGGTCGCGGGGCGTGATCGGCACGATCTCGACCTGCCCCGGCGCCACGATCCGGGCGGCACGGGGACCGCCCTGGGTGGCGGTGGCATGGGTCCAGACGTGGGGGCTTGCATCCTTCATGGGTATCTCCGGCTTTCCTTGGTCGACGACACGGACCGCGCCGCCATGGTCGGGGACCTGAACAAGAAGCTGGAACAATTGTTCCCGACCGAGGTTGCGGGGCCCTGATGATGTTTCTGCTGAAGTCACAGCAGAAGATCCCAGACCGGGCCGCAAGACCCGCAAAGGATCGGAAAACAAGGAGATGGGCACGGATGACACGGACATTGATCACGGGCGGATGCGGCTTCATCGGCCGCCATGTGGCCGAGGAACTGCTGGATGCAGGCCACGAGGTCGTCCTTTACGACGCCATGATCGAGCAGGTCCATGCCGGGGCGCAGGCGGACCTGCCGCAGGGCGCGCAGGTGGTCCGGGGCGACATGCGCGATGCCGATGCACTGCGCGCTGCGCTGAAAGGCGCCGATGCGGTCGTGCATCTGGCGGCCGAGGTCGGCGTCGGCCAGTCGATGTACGAGATCGCCCGCTATGTCGGCGCCAACGACTTGGGCACCGCCGTCCTGCTGGAGGCGATCGCCGATCACCCGGTCCGCAAGCTGGTCGTCGCCTCCTCGATGAGCGTCTATGGCGAGGGCTATTACACCACGCCCGACGGCAGCCTGCATGAAACCGTGCGCCGCCGCCCGGCCGACCTGCGCGCCGGCCAGTGGGAGCCCGCGACCAGCGACGGCACGCCCCTGTCGCCCAAGGCCACGACCGAGGCCAAGCGCGTCGATCTGGCCTCGATCTATGCGCTGACCAAGTACCAGCAGGAACAGGCCGTCCTGATCTTTGGCGAGGCCTACAACATTCCCGCCGTGGCGCTGCGGCTGTTCAATGTCTTTGGCGCGGGCCAGGCGCTGTCGAACCCCTATACCGGCGTTCTTGCCAATTTCGCCTCGCGCATCGCCAACGGCCAGCGCCCCACCATCTTCGAGGACGGCCAGCAGAAGCGCGACTTCGTCCATGTCCGCGACGTCGCCCGCGCCTTCCGCCTGGCGCTGGAGCGGGACGAGGCCAACGGCCATGTCATCAACGTGGGCTCGGGCAATGCCTATCCGATCACCCAGGTGGCCGAGCTTCTGGCCGAGGCGATGGGGGCCCCGCATCTGCAGCCCGAGATCTTGGGCAAGTTCCGCGCCGGCGACATCCGCAACTGCTTTGCCGACATCACCAAGGCGCGCGAGCTTCTGGGGTTTGAACCCCGGCACCGGCTGGAGGACAGCCTCGGGCCCTTCGTGGAATGGGTCAGCCAGCAACCCTCGGTCGACAATGGCAGCCAGATGCGGCGCCAGCTGGAGGAGCGGGGCCTGGTCACATGAGCGCGGATTTCGGCTTTGTCGAATGGTTCCGCCCCGGCGAATACGACCGGGTGGAGGCGCTGCTGCCGGGGCTGATCGCATCGGGCGCGCGGCACCTGCGCACCCATGTCAGCTGGGCGGAATACCACGCGCCGGGCGGCCAGGAATGGTTCGACTGGCTGCTGCCGCGCCTGGCCCGCGACCTCGAGGTGCTGCCCTGCGTCCATTACACGCCGCCCTCCCTGTCGCGGACCGGGCGCAGTTCCGGCGCACCCAAGGTGCTCAAGGATTATGCCGATTTCCTGGACATGCTGCTGACGCGCCATGGCCAGCATTTCACCCATGTCGAGCTGTGGAACGAGCCCAACAACCTGCTTGACTGGGACTGGCGCGAGGATCCCGAATTCGACCTCTTCTGCGAGATGGTCGGCGGGGCGGCCTATTGGGTGCAGCAGCGGGGCTGGAAGGCCGTGCTGGGTGGGCCCGCGCCCTTTGACCCCTACTGGCTGAATCTGATGGGCGAACGCGGGGTCCTGTCTGTCGTCGATGTGGTCGGCTTCCACGGCTTTCCCGGTACTTGGGACAGCGAAGCCGCCTCTTGGCGGGGCTGGGACATGCACCTGGGCGAGATGCGCCGCATCCTTGACCGCCACAACCCGGCGGCCCGCATCTGGATCACCGAGGCCGGCTATTCCACCTGGCGCCGGGATGAGATGGAGCAGGCCCGGCGCTTTGTCCGGTCGCTGCAGGCGCCTGCCGACCGCCTTTACTGGTATGCCTGGTCGGACGTGCCCGGGGATGTGGCGGTCCAGGAGGGGCTGTGGTTCGACCCGCGCCACTATCACCTGGGCGCGGTCACGGCCGAGGGCCAGCCCAAGCTGCTGGGCCGCCTGCTGATGGAGGGCGGGGTCGAGCGGCTGCGCGAGATGACCTCGCTGACCACCCCGGCCGAGGCCAAGGTCCAGCAGAGCGTGCTGATCACCGGCGGCGCGGGATTCATCGGCGCGAACCTGGCCGACACCCTGATGTCCGAGGGCAAGCGCGTGACCGTTCTGGACAATCTCAGCCGCCCCGGCGTCGAGCGCAACCTGCGCTGGCTGGCCGAGCGGCATGGCGACCTGCTGCGCGCGATTCCGGGCGACCTGCGCGACGCGCCCACCCTGACCGCCGTCGCGGCCGAGGCCGAGGCGGTCTTTCACCTGGCCGCGCAGACGGCGGTCACCACCAGCCTCGTCTCGCCCATGGAGGATTTCGAGGTCAATGCCCAAGGCACGCTGAACCTCTTGGAGGCGGTGCGCGCGACCGGCCGCCGGCTGCCCGTGGTCTTTGCCTCCACGAACAAGGTCTATGGCGCGCTGGCCGACCTGGAGATCGCCGAGACCGAGACGCGCTGCGGCCCGCTGGACAACACCTTGGCCGCCTATGGCGTCGGAGAGACGCGGCCCCTGGATTTCTGCACACCCTATGGCTGTTCCAAGGGGGTCGCGGACCAGTATGTGCTGGATTACGCCAAAAGCTACGGCATCCCCGCCGCCGTCCTGCGCATGAGCTGCATCTATGGCCCGCGCCAGTTCGGAACCGAGGATCAGGGCTGGGTCGCCCATTTCCTGATCCGCGCGCTGGAGGACAAGCCCGTGACCGTCTTTGGCACCGGCCGCCAGGTGCGCGACGTGCTGCATGTGCAGGATGCGGTCGCGGCCTATCGCGCGGTGCTGGACCGGATCGACCGCCTGTCGGGCCGGGCCTTCAACCTGGGCGGCGGCCCCGAGAATTCCGTCAGCCTGCGTGAGGTGCTGGACGAGATCTGGCGCATCACCGGCCGGCAGGTGCGGATCGACCAGTCCGACTGGCGGCAGGGTGACCAGCCCTGGTTCGTGGCCGATACCCGCGCGCTGACGGCCGCGACAGGTTGGCGGGCGCAGGTGGACTGGCGCAGCGGCCTTCGCGATCTGGCCGAGTGGCTGGCGCGGGACCGCGGGCTGCCGCTGCGGCGCGAAAGGAAGCTGGCATGACGGGCCTGCGCGTCCTGATGACGCTGGACGCCGTGGGCGGGGTCTGGCGCTATGCGCTGGATCTGGCGATGGGGTTGCATGCCCGCGGGGTTCAGGTGGTGCTGGCGGGTCTGGGCCCCGAGCCCTCGTCCCAGCAGCGGGCCGAGGCGCAGGCGGTCGGGCCGCTGGAATGGGGCGAGGCGCCCCTGGACTGGATGGCGGAGGGCCCGGGCGACCTGGCGCCCGTCGCCGGCTGGATCGACGGGCTGGCCACAGGCCACAAGGTGGACCTGTTGCACCTGAACCTGCCGACGCAGGCGGTGGGGCTGACCTGTGGCCTGCCCGTCCTGACCATGTCCCATTCCTGCCTTGCCACTTGGTTCGACGCGGTGCGCGGGACGGGCGTGCCGCCCGAGATGGACTGGAACCGCCGCCTGACGGCGCAGGGGCTGACCGCGGCCGACCTGCTGGTCGTGCCGACACAGGCCCAGGGTCAGGCGGTCGCGCGGCTCTATCCCGATCTGCCACCGGTGGCAGTGGTTCACAACAGCAGCCAGGCCGCCCTGCCCCTGGGTCCGCGCCGGGCCGAGGTGACCGCCATCGGCCGCTGGTGGGACGACGGCAAGAACGGCGCCGTGCTGGATGCCGCCGCCGCCCGCAGCGCCTGGCCCGTGACGATGATCGGCGCGACCCAGGGGCCGAACGGCACGGGCATCGCCCTGAACCATGCCCGCAGCCTGGGGCCGATGTCCCACAACCGGACGCTGGACCATGTCTGCCGCACCGGGATCTTTTGCGCGCCCTCGCTCTACGAACCCTTTGGCCTAGCGATCCTGGAGGCTGCGCGCGCGGGCACGCCACTGGTTCTGGCCGATATCCCGACCTTCCGGGAGTTGTGGCAGGACGCGGCGGTCTTCTTCGATCCGCGTGACCCTGACGGGCTGGCCGTCGCGCTGGACGCACTGGCGCAGGACCCGCAGGCGCGGGCGCAACTGGGGCAGGCCGCCTGCCGGCGGGCCGAACGGTACGCCCCCCACCATCAGACGGCCGCGATGCTGCGGCTTTACGGCGGCCTTGTCGCCCCACGGGCCTCGGCCAGAACCGCAACAGGATGAAGATGATGCGCTTTCTGTTCTACACCCATTCGCTTGTCTCGGACTGGAACCACGGCAACGCCCATTTCCTGCGCGGCGTGATGCGCGCCCTGAACAGCCGCGGCCACCACACCTTGGCGCTGGAGCCCGGGGACAGCTGGAGCCGCCAGAACCTGATCGCCGATGGCGGCCAGGCGGCGCTGGATGATTTCGCGCGCACCTTCCCGGACCTGCGCTGGCAGATCCACGACGCGGATTTCGACCACGAGGCCGCGCTGGACCAGGCCGATGTCGTGGTCGTCCACGAATGGACCGACCCGGCGCTGGTGGCGCGCATCGGGCGGCACCGTCGGCAGGGCGGGCGCTTTACCCTGATGTTCCACGACACCCATCACCGCGCGGTCAGCGCGGGCGACGAGATCGGGGGCATGGACCTTGCCGGCTATGACGGCGTCCTGGCCTTTGGCGAGGCGCTGCGCGAGCAATATCTGAAGGCGGGCTGGGGCCGGCAGGTGTTCACCTGGCACGAGGGGGCCGACACGACCCTGTTCCACCCGCTGCCCGAGATCGCCCCCGAGGCCGACCTGATCTGGGTCGGCAACTGGGGCGACGGCGAACGCAGCGACGAGCTGGAGGAGTTCCTGATCGGCCCGGTGGAGGCGCTGGAACTGCGCGCCTCGGTCCATGGGGTGCGCTATCCGGATCACGCGCTGGATCGCCTGCGGCAGGCCGGGATCGCCTATCGCGGCTGGATGCCGAATGCGCGCGTGCCGCAGGCCTTTGCCCGCCATCGCGTGACCGTCCATGTGCCGCGCCGGCCCTATGTCACCGCCCTGCCCGGCATCCCCACCATCCGCCCCTTCGAGGCCCTGGCCTGCGGCATCCCGTTGGTCAGCGCCCCTTGGGACGATGCCGAGGGGCTGTTCCGGCCGGGCGACATCCGCTTTGTCGGCAATGGCCAGCAGATGCGCCAGCAGCTGCGCCTGCTGCTGAACGACCCTGCCGCCGCCGCCGAACAGGCGCAGCGCGGGCTGCAGACGATCCTCGACCGCCACACCTGCGACCATCGCGTCGAACAGCTGCTGGCCATCCTGACCACCCTGCAACAGGTTCCCGCCAAGGAGGTTACCGCATGACCCGCGTCGCATTCTACGGCTCCAGCCTGCTGTCCAGCTACTGGAACGGGGCCGCCACCTATTACCGCGGCATCATCAAGGCGATGGCGGGCCACGGCTTTGACGTCACCTTCCACGAACCCGACGCCTTTGACCGCCAGTCGCATCGCGACATCGAGGTGCCGGACTGGGCGCGCGTCAACGTCTGGCCCGCCACGCCCGAGGGCCTGTCCGAGGCCGCCGCCCGCGCCGCCGAGGCCGACATCGTCGTCAAGGCGTCGGGCGTGGGCTATGCCGACGACCAGATCCTGACGCAGGTGATGGCCGCCGCCCGGCCGGACGCGCTGCGCGTCTTCTGGGACGTGGACGCGCCCGCGACGCTGGCCGCCATGCAGGGAAATCCCGACGATGCGCTGCGCCGGATGCTGCCGGAGTTGGACCTGGTCCTGACCTATGGCGGCGGCGATCCGGTGATCGAGGCCTATCGCGCCCTGGGTGCGCGGGACTGCATCCCGATCTACAACGCGCTGGACCCCGACACGCATCACCCGGCGCCGCCGCAGGACCGCTTTCAAGCCGATCTGGGTTTTCTGGCCAACCGCCTGCCGGACCGCGAGGCCCGCGTGGCCGAGTTCTTCCTGCGCCCCGCCTTTGCCCTGCCGGAACGCCGCTTCATCCTGGGCGGCTCGGGCTGGCAGCAGGAGCAGATGCCGGGCAATGTCCGCTGCATCGGCCATGTCGGCACCGCCGACCACAATGCCTTCAACTGCACGCCGCGCGCGGTGCTGAATGTCGCCCGCGACAGCATGGCCGCGACCGGCTTTTCCCCCGCCACCCGCGTCTTCGAGGCGGCCGGCGCGGGGGGCTGCCTGATCACCGATTACTGGGAGGGCATCGAGCTGTTCCTGCGCCCGGACGAGGAGGTCCTGGTGGCACGCGACGGGCAGGACGTGGCCGACCTGATGTGCAACCTGCCGGCCGAACGCTTTGCCATCATCGGCGACAATGCCCGGCGGCGCGTGCTGGCCGAACACACCTATGACCGTCGCGCCGAACAGCTGCGCGAGGTGCTGCAGCAGGCCCGTTCCCGCCACCGGGCGCCGCAGTCGGAGGCGGCGCTATGACCCCGCCCGACATCGTGATCTTTGGCCTGTCGCTCAGTTCGTCCTGGGGCAACGGCCATGCGACCACCTTCCGCGCCCTGCTGCGCGGCCTTCATGCCGAAGGCAAGCGCGTGCTGTTCCTGGAACGCCGCCAGCCCTGGTACCAGGACCATCAGGACCTGGCCGATCCCGACTTCTGCCGGTTGGAATTCTACGACGACATCGATGCCGTGCTGGAGCGTCATCGCGACACCCTGCGCCGGGCGGGCGCGGTCATCGTCGGCTCCTATGTCCCCGAGGGCCGGCTGCTGATCGACGCGCTGCACCGGCTGCCGCTGCAGCGGCTGTGCTTTTACGACATCGACACGCCCGTCACGATGGACCTGCTGGACCGGGCCGAGGAAACCCATCTGGCCCGCCGCCAGATGCCCTGGTTCGACGCCTATTTCTCCTTCTCGGGGGGGCGGGTGCTGGACCGGCTGCGCGAGGTCTATGGCACGCCGAACCCGCAGGCGCTGTACTGCTCGGTCGATGCCGAAGCCTATGGTCCGATGCCGGTGCCGCGGCGGTGGGACTTGGGCTATCTGGGCACCTACAGCCCGGACCGCCAGCCGGGGCTGGAGGCGCTGCTGATCGAGCCCGCCCGCCGCCTGCCGCAGATGCGCTTTGTCGTGGCGGGCTCGATGTTCCCCTCCGACATCGACTGGCCGGCGAATGTCGAGCGCATCGACCACCTGCCCCCCGCGCAGCACACCGAGTTCTACAACGCGCAGCGCTTTACCCTGAACATCACGCGCGAGGCGATGCGCAGGCTGGGCTGGTCTCCCTCGGTCCGCCTGTTCGAGGCCGCGGCCTGTGGCACGCCCATCATCTCGGACCGCTGGCCGGGCCTGACCGACCTGCTGCCCGAGGGGCAGGCCGTCCTGCTGGCGGACGGGACCGACGACGTGGTTGCCGCGCTGCGGGACACGGACGATGCCGCGCGCGACCGGATGGCCGCCACCGCGCGGCGGATCGTGCTGGACGGCCATACCGGCCGCGCCCGTGCGCAGGACCTGATCGGGGCGCTGCAAGCCACCGCCCCGTCGGCCGCCAAGACCATTGCAGAGCAAGGAGCCTGAGCATGCAGCAGATGACAACCTTCAAGCCGACTGTTCTGGTCGCCGGCGGTGCCGGCTTCATCGGATCGCATCTCTGCGAGGCGCTGCTCTATCGCGGCCATCGCGTGATCTGCGTGGACAGCTTCCTGTCCGGCCTGCGCGAGAATGTCCTGCCGCTGACCAACCACCCGGGCTTCACCCTGATCGAGGCGGACGTGACGCAGCCCCTGACCATCGGCGGGCCGGTCGCACAGATCTACAACCTCGCCTGCGCGGCCTCTCCGCCGCAGTACCAGGCGGACCCTGTCCACACGATGATGACCAATGTGCTGGGCTGCGGCAATCTGCTGGACCTGGCTGAGGCGAAGGGCGCACGCTATCTGCAGGCCTCGACCAGCGAGGTCTATGGCGACCCGCTGGCCCATCCCCAGACCGAGGATTACTGGGGCAACGTGAACTGCACCGGCCCCCGCGCCTGCTATGACGAGGGCAAGCGCGCAGCCGAGACGATGTGCTTCGACTATCTGCGCCAGGGCCGGGTGGATGTGCGGGTGGCGCGGATCTTCAACACATACGGGCCGCAGATGCGTCCCGACGACGGGCGGATCATCTCGAACCTGATCTGCCAGGCGCTGCAGGACAAGCCGATGACCGTCTATGGCGACGGCACGCAGACGCGGTCCTTCTGCTATGTCTCGGACCTGGTGCGGGGACTGATGGCGTTGATGAACGTGGCCGAGACACCGGACGGCGCCGTCAACCTGGGCAATCCGGGCGAATTCTCGATCCTCGAGCTGGTGGACATCATCCGGGACCGCCTGCCGGGCGTTGCGCAGCCGGTGTTCATGGCCCTGCCGACGGACGATCCGCAGCGGCGGCAGCCCGACATCACCCGCGCACGGACCCTGCTGGGCTGGCAGCCCAAGGTGCCGCTGGACGAGGGCCTGGGGCTGACGATCCCGTGGTTCGCGGCCCACGTCCAGGTGAGCCCGGCCCCGGTTCCGGTCCGAACCGGACGGGTCGCGGCCAGCAGCCTGGCCCGTTGAAAGGGAACCGCCGCCGATGATCCGGCGGCGGCCCATGGCGATCAGTTGGCGTAGCGGCGCGCCATGGTCGACAGCGACAGCGGCGTGATCCGGTCGGCATTGCCGGCGGTGCCGAAGGCCTCGAAGCGGGCCTTGCAGACCTCGGCCATCGCGGCCATCGCGGGCTTGAGGTACTTGCGCGGGTCGAACTCGGCCGGATCCTCGGCGAATGCCTTGCGGATTGCGCCGGTCATCGCCATGCGGTTGTCGGTGTCGATGTTCACCTTGCGCACGCCCGAACGGATGCCGCGCTGGATCTCCTCGACCGGGACACCCCAGGTCGGGCGGATGTCGCCGCCATAGCTGTTGATGATGGCCTGCAGATCCTCGGGGACCGAGGACGATCCATGCATCACCAGATGCGTGTTGGGCAGGCGGCGGTGGATCTCCTCGATCACGTTCATGGCCAGGATGCCGCCGTCGGGCTTGCGGGTGAACTTGTAGGCGCCGTGGCTGGTGCCCATGGCGATGGCCAACGCGTCCACGCCAGTATCCTCGACAAAGCGCACGGCCTCATCGGGGTCGGTCAGCAGCTGGTCATGGGACAGCTTCTCGGTCGCGCCATGGCCATCCTCCTGGTCGCCCATGCCGGTTTCCAGGCTGCCCAGGACGCCCAGCTCACCCTCGACCGACACGCCGCAGGCATGGGCCATCTCGGTCACACGGCGGGTGATGTCGGCGTTGTAGGCGTAATCGGCAGGCGTCTTGCCATCGGCCTTCAGGCTGCCGTCCATCATGACACTGGTGAAGCCGTTCTGGATCGCGGTGGCGCAGGTTTCCAGCCCGTTGCCGTGGTCCAGATGCATGCACAGCGGGATATCCGGGAAGGCGCGCGCCAGGCCCGAGATCAGGCCGGCCAGCACCAGGTCGTTGGCATAGCTGCGTGCGCCGCGGCTGGCCTGCAGGATGACGGGCGAGCGCGTCGCCTCAGCGGCCTGCATGACCGACAGGCCCTGCTCCATGTTGTTGATGTTGAAGGCGGGCACGGCATAGCCATGCTCGGCGGCATGGTCCAGCAGCTGGCGCAGGGTGATCATGGCCATGGGGCTTATCCTTTTCTTTCGGTCAGGTAGTCGTGGATGGCGGCGACCTCGTCGGTCGCGCCAAATATGAGGGGGGTCATGTCGTGCAGGCCCGCGGGCACCCGGTCCAGGATCGCGCCGCGGCCGTCGGTGGCCTGCCCGCCCGCCTGTTCGATGAGAAAGGCGACCGGCACGCATTCATAGATCAGCCGCAGGCGGCCGTTCTCGTATCCCGGCCGCGCGTCGTCGGGATAAAGAAACACCCCGCCCTTCAGCAGGATGCGGTGCAACTCGCCCACCGCGGCGGCCAGCCAGCGCATGTTGAAGTCGCGCCCGCGCGGGCCGTCCGTCCCGGCCCGCAGGTCGCGCGCCCAGGCCTGCAGCCCCGGCGCCCAGTGGCGTTCGTTCGAGGCGTTGTAGGCGATGGTCGAGGCCTGGGGCTTCAGCCGCAGCCCTTCGCGCGCAATGCGAAAGCCGGTGCCGTCCTCGAAGGTCGCTACATGCACCCCCTGACCCGTCGAGAACCCGAAATCCACCGAATGCCCGAACGAGGCATAGCCCGCCGCCACCGCCGTCCTTCCGGGGCGCAGAAAGCTGTCCTGGTCCGCCGGCAGGACGCTGAACAGCATGCCCAGGGGCGCCCCGATCCCGATGCTGCCCGAGCCGTCGATCGGGTCGATGGCCACGTCGAATTCGCCGCCGTCGTTCAGCCGGATCACGGACTCGGCTTCCTCTGACAGCACCTGCCGGACGCCCGCCCGGCGCAGGACGGCGATCATGTGGTCATGGGCCGCCAGGTCCAGCGCCTTCTGCTTGTCGCCGCTGTCGTTGGTGCCCACGATCGCCTCGGGGTCGCCATGCAGCCGACCCGCCGCCAGGCGCGCGGCCAGGGGCGGCAGTGCCTCGGCGATGGCGCGAACAATGGGCCCGGGACCCGGACCCTCCAGCACTTCGGACAGCAGCGGGCCGGTCGCGGACCTGTCATTGGGCAAGCGCAGCATCATGCCCTGCCACCCCTGGCATCGACAGCGGTCCCGCTCCGAGCCAAACGGCGGCCCTCGTCCAAGGTCATCGTGCGAACCGGCGAGGCAGCGGCGATGGCCTTGGCCGATCCCTTGCCCCGGCCATCGCCTGTCATCGCCCTTGTCATTGGAATGTCCTTGCTCATGGCCGGCGCCCTGTTCATCCTGCTGCCGCTGTTCTTTCCGAAATCCGACACGTCATTCCCCCGCAATGGTCAAGGCGATGCCCGCCCGTTCGATCGCGGCGCGATCTTCGGGGGCGGGGGGCGCATCGGTGACGACCATGTCGAAGTCCGACAGGTCGGCCAGGGCGTGCAGCGCGCTGCGGCCAAAGCGCTGGTGGTTGACCAGCAGCACGCTGCGGCCGGCCGCGCGCATCATTGCCTGCTTGACCCTTACGGCCCCCTCATCGATGTGAAAGGCCTGCAGGCCGGCCACCGCCGGGGTCGAAATGAAGGCCAGGTCGGCACGCAGCCGGGACAGCGCGCTTTCCGTCACGATCCCGAAATAGCCGTTGAACCTGGCGCTGTAGATCCCGCCAAGCGCGATCAGCGTGACGCGCGGCGCGTCCTTCAGACGCTCGATCACGGCGGCATTGTTGGTGATCACCGTCAGCGGCGCGCATCCCGCCATCCGCGCGCCCAGCAAGGCCGCCATCGAGCCGTCGTTGACCATAACGGTCATCCCCGGTTCGACCATGGCCAGCGCGGCACGGGCCATGCGGTCCTTGGCGTCGCCATCCTGCAGCGCGCGGACGCGAAAGTCGCTTTCGAACCGCGTTCCCGGCTCGATCGTGGCGCCGCCGCGCACCTTGCGCAGCAGGCCCGCCTGCTCCAGGTCGTCCAGGTCGCGATGGACGGTCATCTTGCTGACCGCGAACCGGTCCGCCAGATCGTCCAGATCGACCGAGCGGGTTTCCACCAGCAGATCCATGATCGCCTGCCTGCGTTCGTCCCGCTTCACCGTCGCCTCCGCCTGTTCGCGGGCGTTCTAACACGGTGATCGGCAGGAACAACATGAACTTTGTTACTTTGTTATTTTCCGCTGTGATTGCGCTAGCAGGCGACCTGTCAGCAGGCGGCCTGCATTGCGGCCCGCAGCGCGGCCGGGGTCAGCGCCGCCGGGTTCGCCTTCATCGAGGATGAGCTGGCGGCCGCATCGGCCGCCGCCGCCTGCGCGCCCGCATCGACACCCTGCGCGGCCAGCCCCGGCAGGCCCGCGGATCGCGCCCAGTCCGCCAGCAGCCCTGCCGCGGTCGGAACCGTGGCATCCGGATGCCCGAAGGCCGCGCCGATCCAGCCGCCGACCTGGTCCAGCCGCACAGCCAGCGCCGCATCCGTCACCGCATCCCGGTTCGCCACCAGCACATGCGGCAGCAGCGCGCCGCAGATCGCGCCATGGGCGGCCCCGGTCATCCCGCCCAACGGACCCGCCAGCCCATGCACCGCCCCCAGGCCCGCATTGGCCAGCGACAGGCCGCCGCAGAGGCTGACCCAAGCCATCTCGTCACGGGCCTGCGCATCCTCGGCCTCCATCAGGCGGCGGATCGCGGCCAGGCCGCGCGGGATCGCATCACGGCACAGCGCATCCGTCAGCGCATTGGCCCGCGTGCAGACATAGGGCTCGATCGCCTGGGTGATGGCATCCAGCCCCGAGGCCAGCGTCACTCCGCGCGGGCAGCCATCCGTCAGCGCCGGGTCCACGATGGCCAGGCGCGGCAGCATCCTCGGGTCGCGCAGGCTGACCTTGCGGCCCTGTCCGGGCACGCCGATCACGGCGTTGCGCGTGACCTCGGCGCCGGTTCCGGCCGTCGTGGGGATGGCGACAAAGGGCAAGGGCGGGTGATCCAGCGGCAGGCCCCGGCCCACCACCTCCAGATGGTCCAGCATCGGACGGCTTGCCGGGATCAGCGCCGCAATGGCCTTGCCTGCATCGATGACCGCGCCGCCGCCCATCGCGACCACGACCTGCGCATCGCCTGCGGATTCAACCCCCGCCGTGATCAGCGCCATGTCGGGCTCCTGGGCGATGGCCAAGGCCTGGACGGTGCAGCCTGCGGCCCGCAGCCCCTGCGCCAGGCCGGCGCTGCGTCCCGGATCGCGGCCATGAACCAGCAGAACGCGGCGGCCCAAGGCCGCGACCCGGTCCGGCGCAGCCGTGGACTGTCCCCGTCCGAACAGGATTTCGGTCGCTGTGGCAAAGGCAAAGGGGGCTGGCATGGCAGGCTCCGGCTGACTGGGCTTTTCCCAGATATCCGGCCTATCGGCGCCGCTGTCGATAGGTGGCGCCCGGCAACCCGGGCGCGGCCCGCCGATCGTCGCACGGAACGGGTGCAGGCGACGCCGGTGTCCCGGCATCGCCTGCGGATGAATCAGGCAGCCTGCGCCTGGTCCAGTGCGGCCAGCTGCCGCTCGACCGCCAGCATCTGGGCCACGGCATTGGCGGCCTCGGCGCCCTTCTTCACGAAATGCTCGCGGTAGAAGCCGGTCAGCAGTTCGGTTTCCTGATAGTTGTGCGGCGTCAGCGACACGGAAAAGACCGGAACATCGGTCTCCATCCCGGCCTGCATCAGGCCCGAGACGACGGCCTGCGCCACGAAATCGTGGCGATAGACACCGCCATCTACCACCAGCGCGGCGGCGACCACGGCGTCGTACTTGCCGGTCCGGGCCAGCTTCTTGGCCAAGAGCGGCATCTCGAAGGCGCCGGGCACATCCCAGGCCTCGACGGTGGCGCCGGGCATCAGGCGCGACGCCTCGGCCAGGAAACCGTCATGCGCGCGGTCCACGACATCGGCGTGCCAGCGGGCTTTGATGAAGGCGATACGAGGAGTTTTTGTCATCTTGCAGGAACCTTACGTTGCTTCGCGTTAGGTCCCAAGGCATGCACCTCACCCGGCCCTTGCGGGACCGAATGCGGTTCTCTTCCATCCGGACTATACCGTCGGCCCCGGAATTTCACCGGATCTGCTGACCCTTTCCACAGGGGAAAGGCGCTCGCGGGCTGTCACCGCCGGTGGGGAATTTCACCCCGCCCTGAGAACATCCCGAAGATAGCCTTTCCAACGCCCCGTGCAAGGACCGATACGGCAAATTCCGGTACGATTGCGACAGGTCACAGCGGCTCGATGTCGCCCTGGGCCCGTTCGGCATGGAAATCCGCAACGAAGGCGTCCAGGCGCTGCCCGGCGATCGCCTGCCGCAGGCCCTCCATCAGCCGCTGATAGTAATGCAGGTTGTGCCAGGTCAGCAGCATGCCGCTGATCATTTCGCCCGCGCGGAAGACATGGTGCAGATAAGCGCGCGAATAGCCCGTGCAGGCCGGGCAGGTGCAGCCTTCCTCCAGCGGGCGCGGGTCGTCCTGGTGGCGGGCGTTCTTGATGTTGACCTGCCCGCGCGCGGTCCAGGCCTGCCCCGTCCGCCCCGACCGCGAGGGCAGAACGCAGTCCATCATGTCGATGCCGCGCTGCACGGCGCCCACGATGTCGTCGGGCTTGCCCACCCCCATCAGGTAGCGTGGCTTGTCCACCGGCAGGAATCCCGGGGCATAGTCCAGGACGCCGAACATCGCCTCCTGCCCCTCGCCCACCGCCAGGCCGCCGACGGCATAGCCGTCAAAGCCGATGCCCTTCAGCGCCTCGGCCGATTCCTCGCGCAGGTCGCGCGTGACGCCGCCCTGCATGATGCCGAACAGCGCGTGCCCGGGCCGGTCGCCGAATGCGTCGCGCGACCGCTGCGCCCACCGCATCGACAGGCGCATCGAATCCGCCACCGCCTGAACCGTCGCCGGCAGCGCGGGGCATTCGTCGAAGGCCATCACGATGTCGCTGCCCAGCAGGCGCTGGATCTCCATGCTGCGCTCGGGGGTCAGGTGGTGCTTGGAGCCGTCGACATGGCTGGAAAAGGTCACGCCTTCCTCGGTCAGCTTGCGCAGGCCGGCCAAGCTCATCACCTGGAAGCCGCCAGAATCCGTCAGGATCGGCCGGTCCCAGTTCATGAACCGGTGCAGCCCGCCCATCCGCGCGACCCGTTCCGCGCCGGGGCGCAGCATCAGGTGATAGGTGTTGCCCAGCAGGATGTCGGCCCCCGTCGCCCGCACGCTTTCGGGCAGCATCGCCTTGACCGTCGCCGCGGTGCCCACCGGCATGAAGGCGGGGGTGCGGATCTGGCCGCGGGGCGTGTCGATGACGCCCGTGCGCGCCGCGCCGTCGGTCGCCTGGAGGGTATAGGAAAAACGCGTCGTCATCACCGGGCCTGTCGCTGGAACCGGAACGGTGTAGCGGCACGGACCCGGGTGTGCAATGCGCGCCACTGGACCGCGGGCGGTGCCTGCCCTATATAATTGGTCGGAATTGAAGGATGACGCGATGACCGAACCCCTGATGGAAGGCGCACCCCTGATCGCGCCCTCGTCCACCGACCATCCGCTCTACGAGGCGGTCGTGGAGGCCTGCAAGACAGTCTATGACCCGGAAATCCCGGTGAACATCTACGACCTGGGGCTGATCTACACGATCGACATCAGCGACCAGAACGAGGTCCGGGTGATCATGACCCTGACTGCGCCCGGCTGTCCCGTCGCGGGCGAAATGCCTGGCTGGGTCGCCGATGCGGTCGAGCCGCTGCCCGGCGTCAAGCAGGTCGACGTCGAGATGACCTTCCAGCCGCAATGGGGCATGGACATGATGTCCGACGAGGCCCGGCTGGAACTGGGCTTCATGTAAGGACCGGCCGCGGAACCCGGCGCCCTAGGGTCCGGCCCTCTCGCGACCTTTCGCGGGGCGCCGGCCTTGAAGGACCGGGGTGCCGGTGACTATCTTTGAGCCGAGCAAGAAGGATTTCGTCGATGTTCGCCATTCCCGGCACCGCGCCCGTCACCATCACCCCTGCCGCCGCCGCGCAGATCTCGTGGCTGATGTCGGGCAAGAACGCCCATGGCCTCCGCATCGGCCTGAAGAAGGGCGGCTGTGCCGGCATGGAATACACGATGGAACTGGCCGAGGCCGCCGCCCCCAACGAGGCCGTGGTCGAACTGGACGGCGCGCGTGTCCTGATCGCCCCCATGGCGCAGATGTTCCTGTTCGGCACCGAGATCGATTATGAGACCGGCCTGCTGGAATCCGGCTTCCGGTTCCGCAACCCGAATGTCACCGACGCCTGCGGCTGCGGCGAATCCGTGCGCTTTGAACCGCTGGAAGGCAGCCGCGCGCAGGACTGACCTGCCGCCAACGCTATTGCGGTTTCCGAAACTGGCGGGTTAAGTCCCCGGCAGCACAAGGAGGACCCGATGGCACCGCGCAAACTGGCTGCAGGCAACTGGAAGATGAATGGCGACCTGGCGTCGCTGGATCAGGTCGACGCATTGGTGACGGCCGCCGCGGGCGCCGGTTGCGACGTCCTCATCTGCCCCCCTGCCCTGCTGGTACATGCGATGGCCACCCGGGTGGGCACGGGCGAGTTGCTGGTCGGCGGGCAGGATTGCCATGCCAAGGCCTCGGGCGCGCATACCGGCGATATCGCGGCGGCACAGCTGCGCGATGTTGGGGCGACCCATGTGATCCTGGGCCATTCCGAACGCCGCGCCGACCATGCCGAGACCGATGCCATCGTCGCCGCCAAGGCCGAGGCCGCCCACGCGGCGGGCCTTGTGGCGATCATCTGCCTGGGCGAGACCGAGGCCGAACGCGATGCGGGCTCCACCCTGGACGTGATCGCGGCGCAGCTGGCCGGATCGGTGCCCGAAGGGGCGACCGCCGCCAATACCGTCATCGCCTATGAGCCGGTCTGGGCCATCGGCACCGGCCGAACGCCCACGGTCGACCAGATTGCCGAGGTCCATGCCCTGCTGCGCGACCACCTGGCCGCGCGGCTGGATGACGGCGCCGATGTCGCGCTGCTCTATGGCGGCAGCGTCAAGCCCGGCAACGCGGCTGAGATCTTTGCCATTCCCCATGTGGACGGGGCCCTGGTCGGCGGCGCCAGCCTGAAGGCCGGCGACTTTGCCCCGATCATCGCCGCGCTGGACGCCGCCTGACCGCAGGCGGCATTTTCACCATTGCACCGCCTGATGCCCGCGGGTAATCAGGCAGCACTGGCACCCGTAGCTCAGCTGGATAGAGCGCTGCCCTCCGAAGGCAGAGGTCACAGGTTCGAATCCTGTCGGGTGCACCAGAAATCCCCAAATACGAATACCGCCCGACCACGGTCGTCTGGTTGGCATCCTGAACTGGAACGCCAAGCCTGCCGCAATGCGGCAGGCTTCGCTGTCTTGCGCAGGCTCAGAAGCCGAAGGAGAAGCGGCGGGTGACACCCAGGCGCAGCGACGGCTGGTAGGGCTCCAGCACGACCGGCGAATCCGCCGCGTCACCGATCAGGCGGCCATAGCGCACCTCGCCCAGGACGGCGGTGCTGTCGGACAGGGCATAGCGCGCCTCGAAGGTGATCGCGGCCTCATTCGCACCGCTGCCGGGGGTATAGGACGGCAGGCCGCTGGCGGCGCTCTCGGCCTCGGTCACGCCGAAATAGGTGTCGTTAAAGCTGTCATTGCCATAGACGACCTGCGCGCCCGACCACAGGGTGACGCGGTCGCTCAGGTCGGTGCGGTATTTCGCGCCCACTGCCCCGGTCACGCTCTCATGTCCGCCAAAGCCCCGGCGCACCGTGCCATAGGCGGTCACCGGACCCGCGCCATAGGCCAGACGCAGCCCCAGTTCAAAGGCGCGGTCGATGTCTTCCAGCCCCTCCAGCGCGGCGCCGTCGTCGCCGTCGCGCGCGCCCTTGATGCCGAACGAAGGCGAGATCGAGAAACCCTGGGCCTGCGCCCCGCCCGGCGTCCCAAAGCCCGCGTTGCGCCAGATGATCCAGGGCGTCACGTCGCCGTCATCCGCACCCGGATAATTCGGCCCCGCCACCGCCCCCAGACCCACATCCGCCGAAAAGGTGCGGCCGTCCGCGGCGCCGAAATCCTGCGCGTGAAGCGGTGCGGCGAACAGGACGGCAAAGGCCAGGGCAAGTTTCATGGGGTCGATTCCAGCTGAAGGATGATCCGCACATGTTGAACGTTCGGGCGCCGGTGCACAACCGCAACCGGCGCCGTCGGGACGACGCGCCGCATTTCGGCAACAGCCGCCGGCTCAGACGTTCTCGGCCGCTTCCAGCTTTTCCAGCGCGCCCATCCACAGCTCTTCGGCAAAGGCCAGGGCGCGAACCGCCTCGGCCCGCTTCCTGCCCCATTTTTCGGCCTCGTAGGGATCGTTGTAAAGCCCCGGATCGGCCAGCTTGACGTCCAGCTTGCCCATCATCTCGGTCAGCTTCTGCACCCGCTCCTCGGCCTTGCGCGCCTCGGCGCGCAGCGCCAGCACGGCATCGCGCGACGGACGCTTGGGGGCCGCAGCCTTGGCCGGTTCGGCGGGCTTTTCGGCGGGCGCATCGCCCGACAGCAGGAACTTGCGATAGTCGTCCAGATCGCCCTCGTAAGGGGCGACGGCGCCGTCCTTGACCAGCCACAGCCGGTCCGCGACCAGCCCCAGCAGGTGCATGTCATGGCTGACCAGCACCACGGCGCCGGTATAATCGTTCAGCGCCTCGGAGAGCGCCTCTCGGCTTTCGATATCCAGGTGGTTGGTCGGCTCGTCCAGGACCAGCAGATGCGGCGCGTCGATGGTCGCCAGCAGCAGCGACAGGCGTGCCTTCTGGCCGCCCGACAGCTGGCCGACCCTGGTTTCGGCCTGCGCCTCCATCAGGCCGAACCCCGCCAGCCGGGCGCGCTGCTTCGCCTGCCCCTCGTTCGGGCGCACTGAACGGATATGGTCCAGCGGCGTCTCGTCCAGATGCAGCTCGTCGACCTGGTGCTGGGCAAAGTATCCGACGCGCAGCTTGGAGGAGCGCGTCACCTTGCCCTCCATCGTGCCCAGCCGCTCGGCCAGCAGCTTGGACAGGGTGGACTTGCCCTGGCCGTTGCGGCCCAGCAGGGCGATCCGGTCGTCCTGATCGATACGCAGATGCAGCTTCTTCAGCACCGCGCGGTCGCCATAGCCCACCGAAACGCCCTCCATCGCCACGATGGGCGGCGACAGTTCCTCGGGCTGGGGAAAGGTGAAGCGGTGGAACTTGGCCTCTTCGGGTGCCGTGATCGGCTCCATCTTGGCCAGCATCTTGACGCGGGCCTGGGCTTGGCGCGCCTTGCTGGCCTTGGCGCCAAAGCGGTCGACGAAGCTTTGCAGATGGGCGCGGCGGTCCGACTGCTTCTTCGCCTCGGCCGCCAGCAGCGCCCGCTTTTCCGCGCGGATGCGGGTAAAGCTGTCATAGCCGCCGGTATACAGCGTCAGCTTCTTGTTCTCGAGATGCAGGATATGGCCGACGGCCCGGTTCAGAAGGCCGCGGTCGTGGCTGATGATGATCACGGTATGCGGATAGCGGGCCAGGTAGCCCTCCAGCCACAGCGCGCCTTCCAGGTCCAGATAGTTGGTCGGTTCGTCCAGCAGCAGCAGGTCGGGCTGCGCGAACAGCACACCGGCCAGCGCCACCCGCATCCGCCAGCCACCGGAAAAGTCGCTGGTCGGGCGCGCTTGGTCGGCGGTGCTGAACCCCAGGCCGTCCAGGATCGTGGCGGCCCGCGCCTCGGCCGACCAGGCGTCGATGTCGGTCAGCCGGGTCTGGATCTCGGCGATGCGGTGCGGGTCGGTCGCGGTGGCCGATTCGGCCATCAGCGCCGTGCGCTCCTGGTCGGCGTCCAGAACCGTGTCCAGGACCGAGCGGCCGGTGGCCGCGCTTTCCTGCGCCACGCCGCCGATGCGGGCGCGGTTGGGCAGGCTGATCTCTCCGCCGTCCAGCTGCGACTCGCCGCGGATCAGGCGGAACAGCGTGGTCTTGCCTGCCCCGTTGGGGCCGACCAGGCCCACCTTGTGGCCTTCGGGAACGGTAGCGCTGGCCCCTGCGAACAAGGGGCGGCCCTGAATGGAATACGAGATGTCATCGATGCGCAGCATGGGCGCGGCATGGCGCATCGGGGGCGGGCCGTCAATGCCCTCGGCGGAAGGTCGCAGCATGATCCGGCGCCGCTTGATTGAGGTTATGTGATATTGTAACAAACTCCTCAGCCAATCAGAGGAGCCTGCCATGAGCGAAGATCGCCGCCTTCCCGTTACCGTGCTGTCCGGCTTTCTGGGCGCGGGCAAGACGACGCTGCTGAACGGCGTGCTGAACAACCGCCAAGGTCTGCGCGTCGCCGTCATCGTCAACGACATGTCCGAGGTGAACATCGACGCGGACCTGGTCCATTCCGCCCTGGACGGCGGCGAGGCCGGGATGACGCGCACCCAGGAAACCCTGGTCGAGATGTCGAACGGCTGCATCTGCTGCACCCTGCGCGAGGATCTGCTGGTCGAGGTGCGCAACCTGGCCCTCAGCGGGCGCTTTGACTACCTGCTGATCGAATCGACCGGCATCGCCGAGCCGCTGCCGGTGGCGACCACCTTTGAATTCACCGATGCCGAGGGGCGCAGCCTGTCCGACGTCGCCCGGCTGGACACAATGGTCACCGTCGTGGATGCCGTGAACCTGCTGGGCAACTTTTCCAGCCATGACTTCCTGGCCGACCGCGGCGAGGTCGCGGGTGCGGGCGACGGCCGCACGCTGGTCGACCTGCTGACCGACCAGATCGAATTTGCCGACATCGTCGTGCTGAACAAATGCGGCGATGCGGGGTCTGAGCGGGTGGATGCTGCCCGCAAGATCATCCGCGCCCTGAACGGTGATGCCCGCATCATCGAGACCGACCACAGCCGCGTGGCGCCGCGCGACATCCTGAACACCGGGCTGTTCGACTTTGACCGCGCGCATGACCATCCGATGTGGGCCAAGGAACTTTACGGCGCCGCCGACCACACCCCCGAAACCGATGGATACGGCGTCGGCAGCTTTGTCTATCGCGCCCGCCGGCCCTTCGAGCCGCGCAAGATCTTCGAGCTGCTGAACGGCCCGCTGCCCGGCGTCATCCGGGCCAAGGGACATTTCTGGATGGCCACGCGCCCGGACTGGGTGGCCGAATTCTCTCTGGCAGGCGCGCTGTCCAGCGTCCGTCCGCTGGGGCAATGGTGGGCGGCGATCCCGCGCGAACGCTGGCCCGGCCATGACGAAAGCCGGGCCTATCTGGACCGCCATTGGGCGGAACCCTTTGGCGATCGCCGGCAGGAGCTGGTCTTCATCGGCACCGGCATGGACGAGGATCGCCTGCGTGCCCGCATGGACGCCTGCCTTCTGGGCGAGGAATGGGGCGAGGATCCGCAGGCCTGGGCGCGCCTGCCCGATCCCTTCCCGGCCTGGCGCCGCGCGACCGAGGTGGCCGCATGAACAAACCCGTCACGCTGCGCCTGGCCACGGCGATGAACGAATCCGCCGACCCCCGCGTCCTGGGCACCATCGCCATGCCCGGCGTGGCAGTTGCGATCTGGCACCGTAGACCGGCACCCGACTGGCAGGCCTGGCTGGATGCGCTGCCCCCGCAAAACCTGCCCCGCCTGCGCCAGGTGCTGCGCCCGCAGGATGCGCCCGCCGCACTGGCCACCGCCTGCGACGCCGCGGGGCTGGCACCCGGCCCGCATCGGCGCGCCCTGATCGCCGACATCGCCAGCCTGGCCCTGCAGGCAGCCCACCACCTGAACGCCCTGCTGATCAACCTTCATCTCAAGGTCAGCGCGGGCCAGGACTGCCCGAGATGGCATCTGGATGCGGTCGATGCACGGCTGCTCTGCACCCTGCGCGGGGCTGGCACGCAATTCGGACCGGCCTCGGCACCGGCGGAGGTTTCGGCCCTGCGGCAGGTTCCGACGGGCAGCGTGGCGCTGTTCCGGGGGCGGAACTGGGCGGGTGAGACCACGGGCATCCTGCACCGCTCGCCCCCGGCCATCCCCGGCCAGACCCGTCTGCTGGTGCTGGTGGACGCCGCGGCCGAGGCGGCCTCGTGCTGAGCCCGCGGCCGCAGCGGGGCGCCAACCTGGGCCAGACCGCGCAGCGCCTGCGCCGCCGCACGCGCGACCCGATGGCCGCCTTTGACGCGCTGCCGCCCGCCCTGCGGCTGTGGCTGTCGCAGGCGGCGCTGCCCTGGTCGCCAGCATCCCTGAGGCGCTGGAAGCCCTGGAACGTGCCGAGGCCCAGGCCCTGCGGCGCGAGGCCCGCAGCCCGTTCCGGCCGGATCGTGCCGCTTGACCCGGGGGCAGCCGGGCCGGCACTGGCGGCAGGGGGGCACGCTGCCTATCTGCCGATGATGAGGAACGGATCGAAAGGATATTCCTGATGCGCAGCGTCACCCATGACCGCTTCGGCGAACCCGCCGAAGTCCTGCACATGACCCAGACGGGCCGGCCCGAGCCGGGCCCCGGCCAGGTGCTGATCCGCGTGATCCTGTCACCGATCCACAATCACGACATCTGGACCATCCGCGGCACCTACGGCACCAAGCCCGCCCTTCCGGCGACCGGCGGCAGCGAGGCGGTGGGCATCGTCGAGGCGACGGGCCCCGAGGTCGATCCCGCCCTGCAGGGCCGCCGCGTGGCCGCCGCCGGGCTGAAGGGATCCTGGGCCGAATATGCCCTGACGGATGCCGCAGGGGTCATCCCCGTGCCGGACGAGATGCCCGATGAGGCCGCGGCCCAGCTGATCGCCATGCCCTTCAGCGCCATCACGCTGCTGGAATTCCTGAAGGTGTCGCCCGGGGACTGGGTGATCCAGACCGCCGCCAACGGCGCCGTGGGCAAGATCATGACCGTGCTGGCCGCGTCCCGCGGCGTCCGGCTGGTGAACCTGGTCCGCCGCCCCGAAGCGGCCGAGGAACTGGCCGGCATGGGCATCGCCAACATCGTCTCGACCTCGGACCCGGACTGGATCGCGCACGTCCGCAACCTGGTCGGCCCGGATGGCGCGCGCGCCGCCGTGGACTCCGTCGGCGGCGAGGTCGCCGCCGGCCTGATCGAGCTGCTGGGACAGGAAGGGCTGCTGGTCACCTTCGGCTCGACCACGGGCGAGGCACTGCAGCTGCCCGCCGGCCCGATCATCTTCAAGCACCTATCGGTCAAGGGCTTCTGGGGCGCCAAGGTTATGCCCGCCACGCCCCCCGAAGACCGCCAGCGCATGTTCGGCGAGTTGATGGGCCTGGTCATGGGCGGGCAGCTGGACCTGCGCTCGGGCGGCAGCTTTGGCCTGGACCAGCCGGCCGAAGCCGCACGCGCGGCCCTGACGCCGGGTCGCGAAGGCAAGATCATGTTCCGCCCCTGAACCTGCCCCGCTTCTGGACCCCGCCCGCGCCGGCGGGGTCACCCCAGGCCGGTCTCGCGCAGATAGTGGCGCACCGCATCGGCCACGTGCCGGAACCGGTCGCCGCCCAGGTGCTTGCCGCCATACCAGCGGGTCACGATCACCACGTGATCCTCCAGTCCCGCCCGCTCCAGCATCTGCAGGATCAGGGCCGCCGCGCCGCTTTCTCCGTCATCGTCACGGACGGGTTCGCCCCCCAGGATGGCAGCCCAGCTGTGATGGGTGGCCTTGGCGAAACGCTTGACCTGCCGCAGCTCGGCCAGCATCGCCGCAACCTCGGCCCGGCTGGCGGCAGGGCCGCCCGACACCGCGTATCGCGATCCGCGGTCGGAAATGATCTTGTCGAAAACCTTCACTGGCGACCTTCTTCCTTGGCCCGACTCTCGCGATTGGGACGGCGCCCCCTGCCCGCCGCCTCAGCGCCGGCGTACATACAGCTCCAGCCGGTGATGGACGATCTCATAGCCCATCTCGGCCGCGATCTCGGCCTGCAAACGCTCGATCCGCTCGTCGCTGAACTCCATCACGGCACCATTGTCCACGTCGATCATGTGGTCGTGATGGGTCTGGTCGGCGGCCTCCCACCGGGCGGGTTCGCCCTGGAACTCCAGCTTCTCGATGACGCCCTGCGCCTGCAGCGTCGTCAGCGTCCGATAGACGGTGGCCAGCGACACCCCCGCCCCCGCCGTCATCGCCCGGGCGTGCAGTTCGGCCGCGTCGGGATGATCCTCGGCCGCCGCGATCACCTGCAGCAGGGCCGCGCGCTGGCGCGTCACCCGCACCCCCGCCGCCCGCAGCGCCTTTTCCAACCGTGTCGCGCGTCCATCCGTCATGGTGCCATTCTGCCGCAGCCCGCCCTTAGTTGCAACTGGTTCGCAACTATTGACAGTTGCAAACGTTTCGCAGATAACGCCGGAAGGAGGCCGTCATGATCCGATACCTCGCTGCCCTGCTGCTGTTCCTTCCTGTGTCGGCCACGGCCGATCAGCTGAAGGTCGCCACCAGCTTCACGATCATCGCCGACATGGCACGCAATGTCGGGGGCGATCATGCACAGGTCCACTCGATCACCCCCCCGGGCGCCGAGATCCACGGCTATCAACCGACGCCGGGCGACATCATCGGCCTGTCCGATGCTGACCTGGTGCTGGTGAACGGGCTGAACCTGGATCTCTGGGCACAGCGTTTCCTGGACGGCATCGCCGATGTGCCGGTGGTGACGGTCACGGACGGGATCACGCCCATCCCGATCAGCGGCGGCGATTACGACGGCCAGCCCAACCCCCATGCCTGGATGGCGCTGGATTCCGCGCAGGTCTATGTCGACAACATCGCCGGGGCCATGGCTGCGGCCGATCCCGACAATGCCGCCGCCTATCGCGCCAATGCCGACAGCTACAAGCAGCAGATCGCCGAGGTGGTCGGCCCGCTCAGGGACCGCGCCCGCGCCCTGCCCCCGCAGCGCCGCTGGCTGGTGACCTCCGAGGGCGCATTCTCCTACCTTGCCCGCGACTTCGGCCTGCAGGAGCTGTTCCTGTGGCCCATCAACTCCGAAGGCCAAGGCACGCCCCAGCAGGTCCGCCGCCTGATCGACAGCATGCGCGACAACGGCGCGCCGGTCATCTTTTCCGAAAGCACGGTGTCGGACCGGCCCGCACGGCGCATCGCGGCCGAAACGGGCGCCGAATACGGCGGCATCCTCTACGTGGACAGCCTGTCCGACGCCGACGGGCCGGTGCCGACCTACCTGGACCTGCTGCGCGTGACCTCCGAAGCCATCGTCGGACGGCTGGAAGATGAGTGACATGACCCCCGGCATCGAGGTCCGCGACCTGACCGTCGCCTATCGCAACGGCCACAGGGCGCTGGCCCGTGCCGCGTTCAGCGTCCCGCAGGGCTCGGTGACGGCGCTGGTGGGCGTCAATGGGGCGGGCAAGTCGACGCTCTTCAAGGCGCTGATGGACCTGCTGCCCCATGCCACGGGCGAGGTGCGCATCCTCGGCCTGACGGTCCGCCAGGCCCTGGCCGGCAACCTGGTCGCCTATGTGCCGCAGGCCGAGGAGGTGGATTGGACCTTCCCGGTCCTGGTCGAGGATGTCGTGATGATGGGCCGCTACGGCCATATGGGCTTTTTGCGCCGCGCCCGCCCCGTTGACCGGCAGGCGGTCGCCGACGCCCTGGCCCGCGTCGGCATGGCCGATTTCCGCCGCCGCCAGATCGGCGAGCTGTCGGGCGGCCAGCGCAAGCGCGTCTTCCTGGCCCGGGCGCTCGCGCAGGAGGCGCGGGTGATCCTGCTGGACGAACCCTTCACCGGCGTCGACGTGCAGACCGAACAGACGATCATCACCCTGCTGCGCCAGATGCGCGACGAGGGGCGGGTCATGCTGGTCTCGACCCACGACCTGGGCTCGGTGCCGGAATATTGCGACCGCGTGGTGCTGGTCAAAGGCACCGTCCTGGCCTCCGGCCCGACCCAGACGACCTTCACCCCCCAGAACCTGCGCCTGGCCTTTGGCGGGACACTGCGCCATTTCATGCTGGGCGGCGCCGACCTGCATGACGACGCCGATGCCCGCGCCGTCGACGTCTTTACCGACGACGAACGGCCGCTGATCTTCTATGACGACCGCCACCGCACCGGGGGCGGTGCATGACCGCATCTTCGTTGCAGAAATACCCCACGGGGGCGGGGTGCAAAACCCCCGCGCGCGAGGCACGATGATTGACCTTGCCCTGACGCCCTTCACCTATGGCTACATGGCGACCGCCATCTGGGTCTCGGCGCTGGTCGGGGGCGTCTGCGCCTTCCTCTCGGCCTACCTGATGCTCAAGGGCTGGAGCCTGATCGGCGACGCCCTGTCGCATTCAATCGTGCCGGGCGTGGCCGGCGCCTACATGCTGGGCCTGCCCTTCGCGCTTGGCGCCTTCCTGTCGGGCGGTCTTGCGGCGCTGACCATGCTGTTCCTGAACAACCGCACAGGCCTGAAGCAGGACGCGATCATCGGTCTGATCTTCACAGGCTTCTTCGGGATCGGCCTTTTCATGATCTCGCTGAACCCGGTTGCCGTCGACCTTCAGGCGATCACCATGGGCAACGTGCTGGCCATCGCCTCCGAGGACGTGGTCCAACTGGCCCTGATCGGAGGCGTCTCGCTGGTGATCCTGCTGGCCAAGTGGCGCGACCTGATGGTGGTCTTCTTTGACGAAAGCCATGCCCGGACCATCGGCCTGCACCCGCAGCGGCTGAAGGCGCTGTTCTTCACCCTGCTGGCAGGATCGACCGTCGCCGCGATGCAGACGGTGGGCGCCTTCCTGGTCATCGCGCTGGTCGTCACGCCGGGCGCCACGGCCTATCTGCTGACCGACCGCTTTCCCCGCCTGATCGCGATCAGCGTGACCATCGGCACACTGACCTCGGCCATCGGCGCCTATGCCAGCTTTTTCCTAGACGGCGCCACCGGCGGCATCATCGTCACGCTGCAGACGCTGATCTTCCTGGCGGCCTTCGTCTTTGCCCCCACCCACGGCCTGCGCGCCGCCCGCCGCCGCGCCCGAGCCGCCATGACCGAGGGCGCATGACCAACATCCTGCTGCCCTTCAGCTATCCCGTCATGGCCGATGCGGCGCTGATCGCCGTCATCGTGGCAGTGCCGGCGGCGATGCTGTCCTGCTTTCTGGTCCTCAAGGGCTGGGCGCTGATGGGCGACGGGATCAGCCACGCGGTGCTGCCGGGGGTCGTGCTGGCCTATGCGGCGGGTGTGCCGCTGCTGGTGGGGGCCTTTGTCGCGGGGATGATCTGCGCCCTGGCCTCCGGCTGGCTGGATGCCAACAGCCGCATCAAGCCCGACACCGCGCTGGGCGTGGTCATGTCGGGCCTTTTCGCCCTGGGCCTGATCCTCTTCACGGTCTTTCCGCCGGGCGTGCATCTGGACCATATCCTGTTCGGCAACATCCTGGGCATCGGCCCGGGCGATTTTGCCCAAGCCATCCCGATCGCGCTGGCCGTCACGCTGGCGCTGGCGCTGAAATGGCGCGACTTCGCGGTGCTGGCCTTCGACCCGGTCCAGGCGCGCGTGTCGGGACTGTCGGTGGGCTGGCTGCATTACGGGATGCTGGCGATGATCGCGGCCAGCGTGGTGGCAATGCTGTCGGCGGTGGGGATCATCCTGGCCGTGGGCCTGCTGATCGCGCCCGGCGCCATCGCCTTTCTGATGACACGGCGGCTGTCGGTAATGCTGGTCTTGGCCGTGACCATCGCGGTCGGGGCCAGCCTGGCGGGCGTCTGGTCCAGCTTCTGGCTGGACAGCGCCCCGGCGCCCACCATCATCGTCATCCTGACGGCGCTTTTCGTGCTGGCCTTCCTGTGGCGGCAGATCGCCGACCGGCAAGGCTGACCCCTTCCCGCGCGCGCCCCCGCGTGCCAGCATCGCGACGCAACCGAAGGAGCCCGCCATGCTGCCCCCGCGCACCGATTTTCCCGACCGCTTCGTCTTTGGCGCCGCCACCTCGGCCTACCAGATCGAGGGCTCGGCCCAGGGCGGCGCGGGCCTGTCGCATTGGGACACATTTGCCGCCACCCCCGGCAACATCATGGACGACAGCAACGGCAGCCGGGCCTGCGATCACCTGAACCGCTGGCCCGAGGATCTGGACCTGATCCGCGACGCGGGCTTTGACGCCTATCGCTTTTCGACCTCCTGGGCGCGGGTGATGCCGGACGGGGTCAACGTGAACGCCGAGGGCCTTGATTTCTACGACCGGCTGGTCGACGGCATGCTGGACCGCGGGCTGCGGCCCTTTCTGACCTATCACCACTGGGACCTGCCGGCGGCACTGTCGGCCCAGGGCGGCTGGCAGAACCGCGACATCCCGGCCCGCTTTGCGGATCTGTGCGTCACGGTCAACGCCCGCATCGGCGACCGGGTGGAAAGCGCCGCCACCCTGAACGAGCCCTGGTGCATCGCCTGGCTGTCGCATTTCCTGGGCGCCCATGCCCCCGGCCTGCGCGACATCCGCGCCGCCAGCCGGGCCATGCACCATGTCCTGCTGGCCCATGGCACGGCGATCCGGGCGCTGCGGGCGGAGGGGGCCACCAACCTGGGCATCGTGCTGAACTTTGAAACCAGCCAGCCCGCCGACAACAGCCCCGCGGCCGAACGCGCGGCCGAAACCCAGGACGCGATCTACAACCAGTGGTTCATCCGCGCGCTGATGGGACAGGGCTATCCCGAGGCCGCGCTGGAGGGGATCGGCCCCCACCTGCCGCAGGGCTGGCAGCAGGACATGGACCTGATCGCGCAGCCGCTGGACTGGCTGGGCGTGAACTACTACACGCGCCGTCTTTATACCGGCAATGACGGGTTGTGGCCGCAGGCCGCCGAGGTTACGGGGCCCCTGCCCAAGACCCAGATGGACTGGGAGATCCGCCCCGAGGGCCTGACCGAGTTCCTGACCCGGCTGGCGCGCGACCACACCGGCAGCCTGCCGCTCTATGTTACCGAAAACGGAATGGCGCTGGCGGCCGGGGCCGACATCGCCGACGATGCCCGGCGCGTGCAGTTCATCGCCGACCACCTGCGCGCCACCAAGGCCGCGATGGACCGGGGCGTGGACGTGCGCGGGTTCTTTTACTGGTCGCTGTTGGACAATTACGAATGGGGCTGGGGCTATGGCCCGCGCTTCGGACTGGTCCATGTCGATTACGACACGATGGCCCGCACGCCCAAGGCCAGCTGGCACGCCTTCCGGTCGATGTTGGGGGGCTAGACCGCCCCCTGCCGCGCCGCCTGCAGGATCATCCCGCTGGCCTTTTCGGCAATCATCGTCACCGGCGCATGGGTGTTGCCCGACACGATCGACGGCATGATCCCCGCATCCGCGATGCGCAGGCCCGACAGCCCGTGGACGCGCAGCTGCGGGTCCACCACCGCCATGGGGCCGGTCCCCATCCGGGTCGTGCCGACGGGGTGAAAGATCGTGGTGCCCACCTCTCCGGCGGCCCGCGCCAGATCCTCGTCGCTTTGCAGATGGGCGCCGGGCTTGACCTCCTGCGGCTGGAAGGCTGCCATGCGCTGCGTCTGCATCAGCCGCCGGGCGTGGCGCAGGCTGTCGATCGCCACCTGCCGGTCGGCATGAGAGGACAGATAGCGGGGCGCGATCGCCGGACCCGCCGTCGGATCGGCCGAGGTGATATGGCAATGGCCGACGCTTTCGGGGCGCAGGTTGCAGACCGACACGGTCAGGCCGGAAAAATCGTCCAGCGGATCGCCGAACTTGCCCAGGGACAGCGGCTGGACGTGATATTCTATGTTCGCGGTGTCGAACGCCTCCGATGACTTGGCGAAGATCCCCAGCTGGCTGGGCGCCATCGCCATCGGCCCCGTGCGTCGCAGCGCATATTCCAGCGCGATCCCCGCCTTGCCCCAGATGGTCCGCGCGCGGTCGTTCAGCGTGCGTGCGCCGGTGATGCGGAACACCGTGCGCAGCTGCAGGTGGTCCTGAAGGTTTTCGCCCACCCCCGGCAGGTCATGAGCCGGGGCAATGCCAAGCGCCGCCAGACGCTCGGGCTGGCCGATGCCCGACAGCTCCAGCAGCGCGGGCGAATTGATGGCGCCTGCGGACAGGATGACCTCGCCCCGGGCGCGGGCCAGGCGGCGCTGGCCGTGCTGGTCGAACAGGACGCCGGTGACGCGCCGCCCCTCCATCTGCAGGCGCAGGACCTGGGCATCGGTCTCGATCCGCAGGTTCGGGCGGCCGCGGGCGGGGTTCAGGAACGCCTTGCGCGCGTTCCAGCGGATGCCCTTGCGCTGCGTGACCGGAAAGTAGCCCACGCCCTCGTTGTCGCCGCAGTTGAAGTCGGGACAGGCCGGCAGGCCCAGCTCCTGCGCGGCCTCGGCCACGGCATCCAGGATCGGCCAGCGCAGCCGCTGGCGCTCGACGCGCAGCTCTCCCTGGTCTCCGTGCAGATCGCAGGCGGGTTCGTAATGCCGTTCGGTCGTACGGAAATGCGGCAGCACGTCGTCCCAGCCCCAGCCCGGGTTGCCGGCCTGGCGCCAGCGGTCGTAATCCGCCGCCTGCCCGCGCATGTAGATCATGCCGTTGATCGACGAACAGCCCCCCAGCACGCGGCCGCGGGGATAGTTCAGGCGGCGGCCGTTCAGGCCGGGCTCGGCCTCGGTCTGATAGCACCAGTCCAGCGTCGGGTTGCCCATCGCGTAAAGATAACCCACCGGCACATGCACCCAGAAGCGGTTGTCATGCCCGCCCGCCTCCAGCAGCAGGACCCGGTTGCGGGGATCGCCCGACAGGCGGTTGGCCAGCACGCAGCCGGCCGAACCCGCCCCCACGATGACATAGTCGTAATCGCCGAAATCCTGCATCTGCCCCTCCATCCCCGCGGGCAAGGCTAGTGGCGCGGGGCGGTGGCGGCAAGCCGGGGTGGCGGATCTGTCGCGGTTGCGGGCAGGGGCCGGGCGGGATATCTGGCAGGGGCTTCACGTGACCGGAAGGACCGTCATGATCGTCATCATCGCCGCCATCATCGGCGCACTTCTGGGCTGGCGCCGCGCCGGCAGGCTGGGCGGAAACCGTCGCGACCGGGTGCAATATGCCATTGCCTTTGCGCTCGGCTTTGCGATGATCGGCCTCTTCGCCACGATCTTCGTTCACCGGATGGCCTGATGTTCCTGCCCTTTCTCGACAACCTGCGCCGGCAAGGGGTTCCGGTCTCGTTGCGGGAATGGCTGGACCTGATGGCCGGCCTGCAGGCCGGGATCGGCGGCTGGAGGGTCGAGGGCTTTTATGCCTTGGCGCGCCTGGTGCTGGTCAAGGACGAGCGGCACCTGGACCGGTTCGATCGCGCCTTTTCGGAAACCTTTTCCGGGCTGGAGGAGATCCCGGTCGAGGCGCTGGTGAACGAACGCGCCCTGCCGCGCGAATGGCTGGAAAAGCTGGCCGAAAAGCTGCTGAGCGACGAGGAGAAGGCCGCCATCCAGGGCAGCGGCAGCTTTGAGGCGCTGATGGAGAAGCTGCGCGAAAGGCTGGCCGAACAGCAGAGCCGCCATCAGGGCGGCAACAAGTGGATCGGCACCGCAGGCACCTCGCCCTTTGGCGCCTATGGCTACAACCCCGAAGGCGTGCGGATCGGCCAGCACGAGAGCCGCCACCGCCGCGCCGTCAAGGTCTGGGACAAGCGCGAGTTCCGCGACTTCGACGACCGGGTCGAGCTGGGCACCCGCAACATCAAGGTGGCGCTGAAGCGCCTGCGCCAATGGGCTCGCCACGGCGCCGCCGAGGAACTGGACCTGCCCGGCACGATCCGCGCCACCGCAGATCACGGCTATATCGACGTCAAGACCCGCCCCGAGCGCAGGAACGCCGTCAAGGTGCTGCTGTTTTTGGACGTGGGCGGCAGCATGGATGACCATATCCGCGTCGTGGACGAGCTGTTTTCGGCCGCGCGGTCCGAGTTCAAGCACATGCAGCACTTCTATTTCCACAACTGCCTTTATGAAGGGGTGTGGACCGACAACCACCGCCGCTGGACCGAACAGACGCCCACTTGGGACGTGCTGCATCGCTTTGGCCGGGACTACAAATGCATCGTCGTCGGCGACGCCTCGATGTCGCCCTACGAGATTGCCGTCCCCGGCGGCGCCAGCGAACACTGGAACCCCGAGGCCGGCGAGGTCTGGCTGCGCCGCCTGGCCGAGACCTGGCCCGATCATGTCTGGCTGAACCCCGTGCCCGAACAGCATTGGGGCCATACCCAGTCCATCGGCATGATCGGGCAGATCTTTCCCGACCGGATGATGCCGCTGACGCTGGACGGGCTGACGCGGGCCATGCGGCTCTTGGGATAATCCGCCGCAGGGATCTGGCGGGCCGCGGGACATGCGCCCATATTGGCAGCATGTTGAAGTTCGCGCCGATCCTGCTGCTGATCCTTTATGTGGCCGCCATGTGGTTCTTTTCCGCATGGCGCCTGAAGCAGGACCTGAACCAGAAATCGACGCCGCTGCGCCATCCGCGCCTGACCCCGATGCTGAAGCGGCTTGGCAGCGCCATGGGCGTGCCGCCGATCCAGGCCCATATCTACGAGGTCGAGCCGGTGAACGGGCTGGCCGCCCCCGACGGGCGCATCTTCCTGACCCGCGGCTTCATCCGCAAGCTGGACGCCTGCGAGGTCAGCGCCGAGGAAATCGCCAGCGTCATCGCGCATGAACTGGGCCATGTCAGCCTGGGCCATGCCCGGCGACGGATGATCGACTTTGCCGGGCAGAACGCGATCCGGCTGGCGCTGGCGGGGGTGCTGGGGCGGTTCCTGCCCGGCATCGGCGCCTGGATTGCCAGCGCGGTGGCCACCGCCGTCGCAGCCCGCCTGTCGCGGCAGGACGAATTCGAGGCCGACCGCTTTGCCAGCGCCCTGATGATCAAGGCGGGTTTCGGGACGGGGCCGCAAAAGGACCTGTTCCGCAAGCTGGACCGCCTGACCGGGCAATCGGGCGCAGGCGCCCCGGCCTGGTTCCTGTCGCATCCCCCGGTCGCCAAGCGCATTGCCGCGATCGAGGCGCACGAGGCGCGCTGGCAGGCCCGCTGAGCCCGTTCCAAGGGCTTGTCGCAGCAGGCGTTTCTCCTATGCTGCGCTGCGACAGAAAGGCCAGCCATGACCCGCCCCTTCCGCCGCCGCGTGCTGTACCTGCCGGGCTTCGACCCCATCCCCCCCCGCCGCTACCGCGAACTCTATCGCCGCGAGGGGGCCGAGCAGGCGCGGCTGTCGGGCTACCAGCTGGCGCTGCGGCCGGGCGGTGCGGATCGCAGGCGCTTTGCCTGGGCGGCCGACACGACCATCGACGGCCACAAGGCCGAGGCGCAGGTCGAGGTGCTGGTCTGGTCCGACCTGGTGCAGGCGTCGATGCGGCAGGGGATCGCCGGCACCTACCTGCAACTGGTGCGGACCGCCTGGACCTATGTCGCGACCGGTGCGCTGTGGCGGCTGGCGCGGCTGCGGCGCGGACCGGTGATCGCGGCGCTTTATCCCATCGCGGTGCTTCTGGCGCAGCTGGGGCTGGCCCTGCTGGCGGGCGGCCTTGCGGCATGGGCGGTCGCGGCCCTGGGCGGTGCCTGGCTGGCCCTGCCCGTCGGCGTGCTGGTGGCGGGGGCGGTCCTGTGGCTGGGGCGGCGGCTGGATCACCGGCTCTTTGCCTATTACCTGATGCATGACTATGCCTTCACCGCGGCGCACCAGGGCGCCTATCCCCCCGCGCTGGAGGAGCGGCTGGCCCAGTTCCGGCAGCGCCTGGCGCAGACGCTGGACGAGGATCTGGACGAGGTGCTGGTCGTCGGGCATTCCTCGGGGGCCTATCTGGCGGTCTCGCTGCTGGCGGACCTGCTGCGCGACCGCCCGGCGCGGCCGGACGGCCCGGCTTTGGCGCTGATGACCCTTGGGCATGTGGTTCCCATGGCGGCCTTCCTGCCCGGCGCGGCGCGGCTGCGGGCGGACCTGGCCTTCCTGTCGCAGGCGCCAGACATCTTCTGGCTGGACGTGACCGCGCCCGGCGATGCCTGCTGCTTTGCGCTGTGCGATCCGGTGGCGGTCTGTGGCGAGGCGGGGCCGCGGCAACGCTGGCCGCTGGTCATCTCGGCCGCCTACACCCACACCCTGTCGCCGGAACGGCAGAAGGCGATCCGCCACCGCTGGTTCCGGCTGCATTTCCAGTATCTTTGCGCCTTCGACCGGCCGGGCGATTACGACTATTTCGCCATCACCGCGGGACCCCTGACCTTGGCGGAGCGCTTTGCCGGGCGCAAGCCATCGCCCGGCAGGATCACCCGGCCGGTGGGGGCGCGCCCGTGACGCCGCCGCCGGCGCCACGTCCCCTCGGCGCCGAAGGGCGGGGCACCCTGCTGGGCCTGATGCGGGGCTTTCGCCGCGACCTGCTGTCGGCCCTGCCCGAGCGGCTCTATCGCGCCTGGATGGCCGAATTCCGCACCCCGATGATCCACAGCTTCTTCTGCAACGACCCCGCCCTGATCCGCCTGATCCTGCAGGAGCGTCCCGGTGATTTCCCGAAATCGAACCGGATGCGCGAAGGGCTGGCCCCGCTGCTGGGGAATGGCGTCTTCATCAGCAACGGCGAGGACTGGGCGCGTCAGCGGCGCATCATCGATCCCGCCTTCGAGGGGGGCCGCCTGCGCCACAGCCATGCGGCGATTTTGGATGCCGCCCGCGCCGCCGCCGCCCGCCTGGCGTCGGGCGAGGTGGACGTGGAGCCGCATTCCGCTCATGCCGCCGCCGACGTGATCTTTCGCACGCTGTTTTCCCTGCCGATCGAGGATGCGGTCGCGGCCCAGGTCTTTCGCGCCTTCCGCGCCCATCAGGAGGCGCAGCCGCTGGTCAACCTGGCGGCGCTGCTGCCCCTGCCCCGCTGGCTGCCGCGCCCGCATTCGCGCCGCACCCGCGCCACGGCCGGCCGCATCCGGGGGTTGATCCAGACATTGGTCGCCGACCGGATTGAGGCCATCCGCCAAGGCCGCGCGCCCCAGGATTTGGCCACCAAGATCATGATCACCCCGGACCCGGAAACCGGCCAGTGCTTTTCCCAGGCCGAGATGGTCGACCAGGTCGCGGTGATGTTCCTGGCGGGACACGAGACCAGCGCCTCGGTCCTGGGATGGGCGCTGTGGCTGCTGGCCGCGCATCCGGAGTGGCAGGACCGGGTCGCCGCCGAGGCGCATCTGCTGACCGATGATTTCGGCAGCCTCTCCGGCCTCAGGACCACCCGCGCCGTCTTTCGCGAGGCGCTGCGGCTTTATCCCGCCGTCGCGATGTTCGTCCGCGAGGCCACGCTGCCTGAAACCTTCCGCGATCGCCCCGTGCCCCGGGGGGCGCAGCTGGTGGTCTCGCCCTGGCACCTGCACCGCCACCAGCGCCTGTGGGACCGGCCCGACAGCTTCGAGCCGGGCCGGTGGGACACGCCCGAGGGCAAGGCCAGCGCCCGCGCGGCCTATCTGCCCTTTTCGGCGGGGCCGCGGGCCTGCCCCGGGGCGGGACTGGCCATGGCCGAGGGCGTCGTGATGCTGGCCACGATCGTCGCGGCCTGGCAGTTGCAGCCCACCGACCGCATCCCGCAGCCGGTCGCCCGCCTGACGATCCGGGCGCGCGACGGGATCTGGCTGCGCCTGTCGCCGCGCCCTTAGCGGAACAGGACCAGCGATCCCGGCGACCAGGCCAGGCGGGTGCGGGTGCCGACCTCTTGGATGTCGCGGCCAAAGACGTTGCGCATCGAGATCCGCACCGTCCGCGCCTTGCCGTCCACCCGCGCCGAGCCGTCCAGCCGCAGGTCGTAATAGGTCATGTCGCCGTAATAGACGACCTCGTCGATGGTCGCGCTGGTCTCGCGCGGCTGCGCATGGGTGGCGGTCGGCCCGACCAGCGTCATCGTCTCGGGGCGGAAGCCGATCATCGGCCCCTCGTCATCGGGGCTGGCGCGGCTGACCTGGGCGGCCGGCAGTTCGACCCGCCCCAGGCCCGCCACGTCCGCGGTCACGGTGCCGCCCCGTTCGGACAGGATATCAGCCGGCAGGAAGTTCATCACGCCGATGAAATCCGCGACCCTTCGCGTGGCCGGGCGGGCATAGAGCGCCTCGGGCCCGTCCAGCTGCGCGATCTCACCTTCGAACATGACGGCGATGCGGTCGGACATGACCAGCGCCTCCTCCTGGTCATGGGTGACCAGGACAAAGGTGATGCCGACCTGACGCTGCAGCTTGATCAGCTCGACCTGCATCTGTTCGCGCATCTTGCGGTCCAGCGCGGACAGGGGCTCGTCCAGCAGCAGGACCTTGGGTTTCAGGATCAGCGCTCGGGCCAGGGCCACCCGCTGGCGCTGCCCGCCCGACAGCGCGTGGGCCGACCGCGCGCCATAGCCCTTCAGGCCGACCATCGCCAGCGCCTCCTCGACCGCGGCGGCCTTGTCGGCCTTGGACCGGGGATCGCGACGCAGGCCGAAGGCCACGTTTTCCGCGACCGTCAGATGCGGAAAGATGGCATAGGACTGGAACACCATGTTGGTGGGCCGCTTGTTCGCCGGCACCTCGCCCATGTCGCGACCGTCGATCAGCACGACGCCGCTGCTGATGTCCTCGAACCCGGCGATGGTGCGCAGCAGCGTGGTCTTGCCGCAGCCCGACGGGCCCAGCAGCGAAAAGAACTCGCCCGCGCGGATGGTCAGGTCGATGCCCCGCAGCGCGTGATAGTCGCCATAGTATTTCTGGACGCCCTTGCATTCGATCATGGGCTTTGGCGCGTCGCTCACATCAGGCCTCCGGTCGGGGAGCCGCCGATGCGGGCATTGCCCCGGCGGCGGAAATATTCGCCGATCGCCAGCAGGACGACCGAGATGACGACCAGCACCGTCCCAAGCGCCATGATGACGGGGATCGCGCGCGGAAAGCGCAGCTGGCTGAAGATGTAGGTGGGCAGCGTCGGCTCGGTCCCGGCCAGGAAAAAGGCGATGATGAACTCGTCCAGGCTGATCGTGAACGAGATCAGCAGCGCGCTGATGATGCCTGGCATGACCAGGGGCAACGTCACCAGGCGGAACGCCCCCCATCTGCTTTCGCCCAGGTCATAGGCGGCCTCTTCCAGGGACCGGTCCAGGCTGGAAAAGGCGGTGGAGAGGATCGCGATCGCATAGGGCATGCAGATCAGCGTGTGCCCCAGGATCACCGTCAGGATCGACAGCTGGACGCCCAGGCCCAGCAGGACCACCAGCAGCGACATGGCCACGATGATCTCGGGCAGGACCATCGGCAGCATGATGAAGCCCATCATCCCGCCCCTGCCCGGAAAGGTGAAGCGGGTCGAGGCGCGGGCCGCGAAGATCCCCAGGCAGGTCGCCAGGATCGAGGCCGAGACGGCGATGGTCAGCGAATTCGTCAGCGCGCGCCGCAGCGTGGCATTGCCCCACATCTGCGCGAACCAGTCGGTCGTGAAGCCCTGCAGCGGAAAGGCGATGATCGTGCCGGAATTGAAGGCGAAGATCGGCAAAAGCAGGATCGGCGCATAAAGGAACAGCAGGTACAGCACCGCATAGGCCTGCAGGCCGCGGCCGCGGGAACGGTTCATTGGCGCACCTTCAGGAAACGGCGGTTCAGCGCCAGGAAGATCAGGCTGACCACCGCCACGATCAGCATCGTCGTGACCGCCAGCGCCGAGCCCAGGGGCCGGTTGTCCAGCGCCAGCATCTGCACCTGGATCAGGTTGGCGATCATCGGGATCTTGCCGCCGCCGATCACCTCGGGCGTGACATAGTCGCCGATCGTCGGGATGAAGACGATCAGCACGGCGGCGATGACGCCCGGCATGGCCAGGGGCAGCGTCACCCGCCAGAAGGTCATCGCCCGGCTTTCGCCCAGGTCGCGCCCGGCCTCCAGCAGGGAGCGGTCGATCTTTTCCAGCGCCACGAAGATCGGCAGGATCGCAAAGGGCGCATAGGCATGGGCCAGCGTGATCACGATCGAATTGACGTTGTAGAGGATGAAGGTCAGCGGCTCGTCGATGATCCCGAGGCCCGTCAGCGACGAATTGACGACGCCGTTATAGCCCAGGATCACCTTCCACAGGAACACCCGGATCAGGTAGCTGGTCCAGAAGGGGATGGTGATCAGGAACAGCCACATCGCCTTTTTCTCGGGGCGCACCATGAAGCTGACGTAATAGGCGACGGGAAAGGCCAGCAGCACGGTGGCCAGCGTCACCACCCCCGCCACGATCAGCGAGCGCATCATCACCACGCGGACGATCGGGTCGGTCAGGACCTGCAGGTAATTGTCCAGCGTCAGTTCGCGCAGCACCTCGAGGTAGCCGTCGGTCAGGAAGCTGTAGGCCAGGATCGTCAGCAGGGGCGCCGCCAGGATCAGCAGCGCGTAAAGGAACGGCGGCGCGATCAGCGACAGCCCTGCCCTTGCCTCCGCGTCGAGTTTGGCCCTGGCCATCGCATCCCTTCCCTGCCCGCCCCGATCCGCCGGAGTCTTTGGGCAATTCCTTCCATAGCTGCCGCGCAAGGAAAAGAGGTTTCTTAGCGCCACCAGCGGCCGGTGAACGCCAGCCGCGCCAGCGAGGCCCGGCGTTGGAAGGGCGTGATCGGCGGCATCTCGGCAAAGGGGTCCAGGCGGCCGGCCATGACCTCGGACAGCAGGCGCGGCACGCGGGGGCCGGGATAAAGCGCCGCCGCCACGCGGCCGGGGACCTTGCGGTGCAGCCGCGCGGCCATGCGCAGCCCGTCGCGCGCCTGGGTCGCCAGCGCCTGCACGACCTCTGGATCCGGCTGCGCCAGGCCCAGCCCCATTGCCTGCAATTGCGGCAGGGCGCGCAGCCAGGCGGCAATGCCCGCGCCGCGCGCCTGGTGGCCCACGATCTCTCGCGCGCCGTCGGGCGTGCCGCAGACCTGCGCGGCGGCCCACATCAGCCGGCCCGCCGTGGCGTCCACATAGGCGATGACCTCTGGCGCCGTGTCAAAGGTCTGACGCTCGCAGTCGCGCCGCCGGGCCTCGGCCAGACCGACCAGATCCCCTGCCCGTGCGCCCCAGGCCTCCCACAGGGGCGTCAGGACGTCATGCAGCGGCGGCGCCGTGCCGCGCCCCATCTCGGCCAGCCGGTCCACCCACCATTGCAGGCGCATCTCGGCCAGCATCGGCTCGGCCGACTGGAAGGGGGCGCGCGCGATCTCCAGGTTCAGTGCATAGAGCGTCACCAGCGCCGGCCGGTCCTCCGCCTGCGCGACCAGCACCGCACCAAAGCGATCCGGGTCGTGCTGGCGCAGCGCCTCGGTGCAGGCGTCCAGCGTCATGTGCCGTGGGTCCGGGCCAGATCCGCCAGCCGCGCCGGATCGAAGCCGGCCGCCAGCGCCCATTCGGGACCCGCGGGCGTGTCCTTCACCTCGACCCCGGCGGCCGCGAAACCGTCTCGGATGGCGTCGGCGCGGGCAAAGTCGCGCGATTTCCGCGCCTCCAGCCGCGCCGCCAGCAGCGCCTCGATTTGCGCCGCAGCAGCGTCGCCGGCCTCGGCCCATTCCCCCATCCCCGGCAGCAGCAGGCCCAGCATGCGCGCCGACGCCAGCAGTCCCGCGCCATCCCCCTGGGCCGCCAGTTCGTGCAACGCCGCGATCGCGCCCGCAGAGTTCAGGTCATCGGCCAGGGCCGCGATCACCGCGGGCGCCGGGGCGGGCGCGGGCTCGACACCCGCGACAAGGCCGCGCCACCGCCGAAGCACCGCCTCGGCCTCGGCGGCCTTGGCCTCGGTCCAGTCCATCGGCTTGCGGTAATGGGTGGACAGCATCACGAACCGGATCACCTCGCCCGGCACGCCCCGGTCCAGCAGGTCCCGGACGGTGAAGAAGTTGCCAAGCGACTTGGACATCTTCTTGCCCTCGACCTGCAGCATCTCGTTGTGCAGCCAGACATTGGCAAAACCCGCCCCCGGATGGGCGCAGCAGCTTTGCGCGATCTCGTTCTCGTGGTGCGGAAACTGCAGGTCGATGCCGCCGCCGTGGATGTCGAAATGCGGTCCCAGCAGCGCCGCCGACATGGCCGAGCATTCGATATGCCAGCCCGGCCGCCCGCGTCCCCAGGGGCTGTCCCAGCCCGGCAGGTCGTCGGTCGAGGGCTTCCACAGCACGAAATCCATCGGGTCGCGCTTGAAGGGCGCCACCTCAACCCGGGCGCCCGCGATCATGTCGTCCACCGACCGGCCCGACAGCTTGCCGTAATCGGGGAAAGACCGCACGTCGAACAGCACATGGCCCTCGGCCTCATAGGCGTGGCCGCGCGCGATCAGGTCGCGGGTCATCTCGATCATCTGGACGATGTATTCCGTCGCGCGCGGCTCGTGGTCGGGGCGCAGGGCGCCCAGTGCGTTCATGTCGGCGTGATACCAGGCGATCGTCTCCTCGGTCCGCTCGGTGACCAGCGCCTCCAGCGACAGGGGGCTGCCCAGGGCCTTGCGGCGCTGCGCCTCGGCGTTGATCTTGTCGTCCACGTCGGTGAAATTGCGCACATAGGTCACGGCACCATTACCGTATTCATGCCGCAGCAGCCGCACCAGCAGGTCAAAGACCAGGACCGGGCGCGCGTTCCCCAGATGGGCACGGTCATAGACGGTGGGTCCGCACAGATACAGCCGGACATTGGCGGGATCGATCGGGACAAGGTCCTCCTTGCGCCGCGTTCGGGTATTCGTCAGCCGGATCTGGACCATGGGGGCCTCATTGATGAAGTCGCAAGGATCTAGCGCATCGCGCCGCGGCTTTCCACCCACGCGATCTGGCGGGGCAGGCAGCGCGACAGCAGGTCATAGTCCTGGGTGATCGCCGCGCGCGCCGCCTGCCGGATGCGCGGTGCGTCGGGGTCGCCCTCAAGTCCCCGGATCAGCGCTCGGGACAGCGCGGGCACGTCAAAGAACGGCACCAGCCGCCCCGTCTCGCCCTCGCGGATCAGTTCGCGCACAGGCTCGGTGTCGGAACCGACCACATAGGCGCCGGTCGCCATCGCCTCGGTCAGCGACCAGGACAGCACGAAGGGATAGGTCAGATAGCAGTGGACCCGCGCCACCCGGATCAGCGACAGGTAGTCGTCATAAGGGACGCGCCCCAGGAAATGCACGCGCGACAGGTCCAAGGTGCCGCCCATCTCGGCCAGCAGCTTTTCCTTCCAGCTGCCGGCGTCCTGGGGCTTGGGGCCATAGCTGGTCCCCTCGGCCCCGACCAGCACGACCTGCGCCTCGGGCCGCGCCGCCAGCACCTGCGGCAGCGCGCGCATGAAGACATGAAAGCCGCGATAGGGCTCCAGCGAACGCGACACGAAGCTGAGGACCTCGTCCCCCGCGCGCAGGCTGCGCCCGCCGGGCAGGGTCAGCACGGCGGCCGGATCGGGGGCGACGCGGGCCGTGTCGATGCCGTCATGGATCACCGTGATCTTGCCGCGCAGCTCGGGCGGAAAGCTGTCGGCCTGATAGCGCGTCGGCGCGATGGCGGCATCGGCCTGGACCAGCGCCTGGATCAGGTGGGCCGAGCGGGCGACGGTCATGAAGCGCGCCTCGTCCCGGTCCGAGCCGATCTCGGGGTCGAAGCCCACGTCATGGCCGCGCGTGCGGTACATCAGCTCGGCATAGACCAGCAGCGTCGCCTGCGGCCAGATCTCCTTCAGGAACAGCGTTTCGCCCCAGCCAGGATGGCCGATGATGATGTCGGGGTGAAAGCCGTGGCGGTCGCGCAGCGCCCGCGCGCCCCGTGCCGCCAGCAACCCGCGTTCGGCATGTTCGGAATAGCTGCGCCCCAGCGGGCTGTCGGTGTTGACGGGCTCGGGCGCCTTGTAGCGCAGCGTCTTGATCGGGCTTGCGCGCTGATTGCGTTCATCCGTCAGGGCCAGGACCTCGTGGCCGCGTGCCGCCAGGGCCGGGGCCAGGTGGGGAAACTGGCCCGGAAAGTTCTGGTGGACGAACAGGATCTTCATGCCGGGGCGTCGGGAAAGGCCGCCTTCAGCAGCGCGCGGGTATAGTCCTGCTGCGGCGCGTCGAAGATCTGGGCGACGCTGCCCTGTTCGACCACCTCGCCCGCGCGCATGACCATGATGTGATGGGACATGGCGCGGACCACGCGCAGGTCGTGGCTGATGAACAGGAAGGCCAGCCCGTATTTCCGCTGCAGCCCGCGCAGCAGATCGACGATCTGCACCTGCACGGTCATGTCCAGCGCGCTGGTGGGTTCGTCCAGCACCACCACCTTTGGCCGCAGGATCATCGCGCGGGCGATGGCGATGCGCTGGCGCTGGCCGCCGCTGAATTCGTGCGGATAGCGGTGCATCATGTCGGGGTTCAACCCGACCTCGGCCATGATCTCGGCGACCATCTGGCGGCGGTCGCGGCCCGGTTCGACGCCGTGGACGCCCAGACCCTCGGTGATGATCTGCTCGACCGTCATGCGGGGCGACAGGCTGCCGAAAGGATCCTGGAACACGATCTGCATGTCGCGCCGCAGCCGGCGCAGCTGCTTGCCGCCCCAGCCCTGGATGTCCTGGCCCATGAACAGGATCGGGCCGTCGCTGTTGATCAGCCGCATGATCGCCAGGGCCAGCGTCGTCTTGCCCGACCCCGATTCCCCCACCACGCCCAGTGTTTCTCCGGCCCGAAGCGACAGGGTCGCGCCGTTCACCGCCTTCACATGGCCGACGGTGCGGCGCAGCAGCCCGCGCTGGATCGGGAACCAGACCTTGAGGTCGCGTGTCTCGACCAGCACCGGGGCATCCGCCGCGACGGGTTCGGCCTGACCCGTGGGTTCGGCCGCCAGCAGCTTTCGCGTATAGGGGTGCCGGGGACGGGCGAAGATGTCCTCGACCGCGCCCTGTTCGACGATCTCGCCGTCCTTCATCACGCAGACCCGGTCGGCGATGCGGCGCACGATGCCCAGGTCATGGCTGATGAACAGCATCGACAGGCCTTCGTCCGCCTTCAGTTCCGCCAGCAGCTCCAGGATCTGGGCCTGGATGGTGACGTCCAGCGCGGTCGTGGGCTCGTCCGCGATTAGCAGCTCGGGACCGTTGGCCAGGGCCATGGCGATCATCACCCGCTGCCGCTGGCCGCCCGACAGCTGGTGCGGGTAATCCGCCAGCCGGGTTTCCGGATCGCGGATGCCCACGCGGGTCAGCAGCTCGACGATCCGCGCCCGCGCCTTGGCCCCGGTCAGGCCCTGGTGCAGCGCCAGGCTTTCCGACAGCTGCTTTTCCAGCGTGTGCAGCGGGTTCAGCGAAGTCATCGGCTCTTGGAAGATGAAGCTGATGTCGTTGCCGCGAATCTCGCGCAGCGTGCGGTCGGAGGCACCGACCATCTGCCGCCCGGCATAGGTGACCGAGCCTTCGACCACCGCCGAGGCGCCCAGAAGCTGCACCGTGGACAGCGCCGTGATCGACTTGCCCGACCCGGATTCGCCCACCAGCGCGACGGTTTCGCCCCTGCCGATGTGAAAGCTGACGCCCTTGACCGCGGGCAGCAGCTGCCCCTCGGAGCGGAACCCGATGCGCAGGTCGCGCACCGCGAGGACCGCATCAGCCGGGGCCTCGGGCGTGGGGGTGGGACGCGTCTCGGCCTCGCCGGGCAGGCCGGGGCCATGATCCTCGTGGGCGGGGGCCGGGGCGGCGGGCATCAGGATGGTGGGCGGCAGCACCCTGGGATCGTCGGGGCGGCTCATCGGAAGGTCTTTCGCGGGTCAAAGGCGTCGCGCACGCCCTCGAAGATGAACACCAGCAGCGACAGCATGATCGCGAAGGTGAAGAACGAGGTGAAGGCCAGCCAGGGCGCCTGCAGGTTCTGTTTCGCCTGCAGCGCCATCTCCCCCAGCGAGGCCGACCCGGCGGGCAGGCCATAGCCCAGGTAGTCCAGCGCGGCCAACCCGCTGATCGTCCCGGTCACCACAAAGGGCAGCATGGTCAGCGTGGCGACCATGGCATTGGGCAGGATGTGGCGGAACATGATCTTGCGGTCGCTGACGCCCAGGGCCCGCGCCGCGCGCACATATTCGAAGTTCCGCGCCCTGAGGAATTCGGCCCGCACGACGCCCACCAGCGCCGGCCAGCCAAAAAGGATGGTGACGAAGACCAGCAGCCAGAAGCTGCGGCCCAGGATCGCAAACAGGATGATGATCACGTAAAGACCCGGCGTCGAGGCCCAGATCTCCAGCACCCGCTGAAAGACCAGGTCGGTGCGCCCGCCGAAATAGCCCTGCACCGCGCCAGCCGCGATCCCGATGGTCGAGGCGATCACCGTCACGATCAGCGTGAACAGGATCGAGGTGCGGAACCCGTAGATCACCCGCGCCAGCACGTCGCGCGCCGTGTCGTCCGTGCCCAGCCAGTGGTCGCCATCCGGCGCGCTTGGGGCGGTGCCCACGTTGTTGATGGTGCGATAGTGATAGGGGACCGGCGGCCAGATCATCCAGCCCTGCTCGGCCTGGGGGATGTCGCTGGCGCCCAGTTCGACGGCCTCCAGGATGCCTTCGGGATCGTCCCAGCATTCCTCGCGTCCGCCCGAGACGATCAGGCACTGCACCGCCTCGTCGCGATAGATCGCCTCGGTCCCGAAATCGCCGCCGAACGCGGTCTCGGGGTAGAAGTTGTAGGCCGGCCAGAACAGCTCGCCCCGGTAGCTGACCACGATCGGTTTGTCATTGGCCACGACCTCGGCCAGCATCGCGGTGACGAAGAGCAGGCTGAAGATCACCAGCGACCAGAAGGCGCGTCCGTTCCGGCGGAAATTGCGCCAGCGGCGGCGGTTCAGTTCCGACATCGCCATCAGCCGGCCCTTTTTTCAAAGTCGATGCGCGGATCGACGAAGACATACATCAGGTCGGACAGGATGCCGACGACCAGGCTCATCAGGCCGAAGACATAGAGCGTCCCGAAGATCACCGGATAGTCGCGCTGCACCGCCGCCTCGAAGCCAAGCCGCCCCAGCCCGTCCAGCGAGAAGATCGTCTCGATCAGGATGGAGGATCCGAAGAACACGCCCAGGAACATCGCCGGAAAGCCCGCGATCACGATCAGCATGGCGTTGCGGAAGACATGGCCGTAAAGGACGCGGCGTTCGGCCAGGCCCTTGGCACGGGCGGTCATCACGTATTGCTTGTTGATCTCGTCCAGGAAGCTGTTCTTGGTCAGCAGGGTCAGCGTCGCAAAGCTGCTGATCGTGGCGGCCGTCACCGGCAGGGCCGCGTGCCAGGCATAGTCCTTGATCTGGCCCCAGGTCGACAGATCGGCAAAGTTGTCGCTGGTCAGGCCGCGCAGCGGAAAGATCTGCCAATAGCTGCCGCCCGCGAACAGCACCATCAGCAGCACCGCGAACAGGAAGGCCGGGATCGCATAGGCCATGATGATCAGGCCCGAGGTCCAGGTGTCGAACCGCGACCCGTCCCGCACCGCCTTGCGGATCCCGAGGGGGATCGAGATGACATAGGCGATGAGCGTGGACCAGAGGCCAAGCGTGATCGACACCGGCATCTTTTCCACCACCAAATCGACCACGCTGATCGAACGGAACCACGAGGTGCCGAAATCAAACCTCAGGTAGTTCCACAGCATGGTCAGGAAGCGTTCGACGGGGGGCTTGTCGAAACCGAACTCGCGCTCCAGCTGGGCGATGAATTCGGGCGGCAGGCCACGGGCGCCCTCGTAGCCCGAGGCGCTGTCCTGCCCGGCCTCGGCGCCGCCTCCCGAGATGTTGCGGAAGACGTCGCCCTCGCCCTGGATCTGGGCGGCGATCTGTTCGATGGGGCCGCCCGGGACGAACTGCGTCAGCGTGAAATTGACCAGCATGATGCCGACCAGCGTCGGGATGATCAGCAGCAAACGCCGCAGGATATAGGCGCCCATCAGCCTGCCCCTTTTTCCCCCATGCAGGGATGTCCGGGCCTTGCCGGCCCCGTATCGTTGACCCGTCTTGTCGGCAATCCCGCCCCGGAAATCAAGCGAAATGCCCTAGCGGCGCAGGGCACCGGCGGCGCGCAGCGCCTCGGCCTTTTCGGCGTCGTACCACCAGAAATCCGTCTCGCCCAAGGAATAGGGGGGCAGCGTCTCGGGGCGGCCGAACTGGTCGTAATAGGCCACCAGGTGGTTCGGGTTGTACCATTGCGGCACCCAGAAATGCAGGCTGCGCAGCGCCCGGTCCAGGGCATGCACGCGGGTCGTCAGCTCGTCCTGGGTCTCGGCCGCCTCGACCTGGGTGATCAGGGCGTCGATGGCGGGATTGGCCAGGCCCATGACGTTGAAGACATCGCCCACATTGGCCGATCCGAAATACTGCTGCAGCCCCGAGCCCGGGATCTCGGGCTGGCCCAGATGGTCGCTGATCATGTCGAAATCGAAGCTGCGCTTGCGGTTCTCGTATTCGGCATTGTCGACGCGGCTGTTGCGGGCGTCGATGCCAAGCGCGCGCAGGTTTTCGACAAAGGGGTTGATGACCCGGTCAAAGGTCTGGCTGTCGTTCAGGATCTCCAGCCGCAGGACGTCGCCCTGGGCGTTGCGGCGCATCCCGTCGCTGCCGGTGGTCCAGCCGGCCTCGTCCAGCAAGGCGGCCGCGCGGCGCAGGTTGCCGCGATCCAGCTGGCGTTCGCCACTGGTGGGGGCGGTGGCGACCTCGGCGGTCAGGATGTCCTCGGGCAGGTCGGCGGCCAGCGGCTCCAGCAGGGCGCGCTCGGCCTCGGAGGGGGTGCCCGTGGCCTCCAGTGCGCTGTTTTCCCAGAAGCTGTCGACCCGGTCGTAGAGCCCATAGAACAGCGCCTCGTTCGACCATTCGAAGTTGAACATCAGCCCGATCGCCTCGCGCACGCGGCTGTCCTGGAACTGCGGCCGGCGCAGGTTCAGCGCCCAGGCCTGCCCCGAGGCGACATTGCCGTCCGGCAGCGTCTCCTGCCGGACCCAGCCATTGGTCAGGGCCGGGAAATCGTAGCGGTTCGCCCAGATGATGCTGCTGACCTCGCGGCGGAAGTTGTATTCGCCCGCCTTGAACGCCTCGAAGGCGGCATCGTAATCGGCGAAATACTCGATGCGCAGCGTGTCGAAGTTGTGCCGTCCGCGATTGATGGGCAGATCGGCGCCCCAGTAGTCGGGGTCCCGGCGATAGCGGACGCTGCGGTTCGGGTCCGCGCTGTCAAAGACATAGGGGCCCGACCCGACCAGCGGCGTCTGCATGGTCTGTTCCAGGTCGCGGTCATTCGCCTCGAAATCGGCGCGGCTGAAGATCGGCAGGCTGCCCACCGACTGGATCAGGTCGCGGCGGGGATAGTCGGGGGTGAAGTCGAAGCGGATGCGGTGGTCGTCCAGCACCTCGGCCTTGGCGACCTGCTGGCTGATGACCGTGCGAAAGCTGGACAAGCCCTTGTCGCGCAGGTTTTCATAGCTGAACAGCACGTCATGCGCGGTCAGCGGCGTGCCGTCGCTGAAGCGGGCTTCGGGGCGCAGGTTGAAGATCACCCAGTCGCGGCTTTCGGGATATTCCAGGCTTTCGCACAGCAGGCAATAGGCGGCGCCGACCTCATCCGCCGTGGTGGTCAGGATCGATTCCAGCATGACCGACGACAGCGCCACGGCCCGGCCCCGAAAGGTGAAGGGGTTGAAGTTGTCAAAGCCCGACGAGTTCGGGATCGACTGCGCCATCTCTCCGCCCTTCGGCGCATCCGGGTTCACATAGGGAAGATGGGTGAAGTCGGCCGGCAGGCGCAATTCGTCGAAGATCGAGACGCCATGCGTGCGGGTGATGTTTTCGTCGCCGCTGCCGCGCGCGCTGTCCGGGGCGTCCTGGGCCAGGCCCGGCTGTGCCAGCGCAAGGCCGGCGAAGAGGGTGGCAAGGATGGCGGTGCGGCGCATGGACTTGGCTCCTTGGCTGGGACCGGGCAAGGCTAGGCCAGCGGCGCCGCGTCCTTCAAGCCGCGTTTTCGTGAAGGGGCGCAGCCGATCGGCCATGGCCCACGAAAAAGGCGCGACCGATGGCCGCGCCCTTGTTCAGCATCTGCGATCTGGCCGCGATCAGGAATTGGTTTCCAGATAGGCGATCAGGTTGGCGCGCGCCTGCGGATCGCGGATGCCTGCAAAGCTCATCGCGGTGCCCGGAACGAAGCCACGCGGATTTTCGAGGAAGGCCTGCAGGTGGTCGGGGTCCCAGACGGGGTATTCGGCGGCATGTTCGCTCATCGCGCTGGAATAGCCAAAGCCCGCGACGCTGGCCGTTTCGCGGCCGACGACACCGTTCAGGTGCGGGCCGACGCCGTCGCTTCCGTCCAGTTGGTGGCAGGAGCGGCACTTGGCCCATTCCTTTTCACCCGCGGCCGCATCGGCCGAAGCCATCAGCGCGGCGAAGTCGATCTCCTCCTCCGCGGGGGCCTCGCCGCCGGCAGCCTCGGGAACAGGGATGGTATAGGCCTGGGTGATCTCGTGCTCGTCATGGCCACCGCCATGGCCCGCCGGACCGACATGGAACAGCGCGCTTGCGCCCCAGTTGGCCAGCATGAGGAACAGCAGCGCGCCGATGAACGCGCCGGCTGCCTTGGTCAGGGTCATGGTGTTGAACATCGCGTGCGGTTCCCGCCTTGGTAAGCTCGTCAATTCGTGCGGTATCTATCCGCTTTCGCTTTCGGGGATCAAGGTATAGTTACCCCGGCACGCTCAAATTTCGGACAAGCGGGGCCGCGTCATGACCACCAATTGCATCGCCTTCCAGGGAGAGCCCGGCGCCTACAGCCACGAGGCCTGCCGCACAGCCCGGCCGCAGATGGACGCCCTGCCCTGCCGCACATTCGAGGACGTGATCGAGGCCGTGCGCAGCCACGAGGCCGACCTGGCGATGCTGCCGGTCGAGAATTCGACCTATGGCCGGGTTGCCGATATCCATCATTTGCTGCCCGAATCCGGCCTGCACATCATCGAGGAGGCCTTTGTCCGGGTGCATATCAGCCTGCTGGCGGTGCCGGGCACGCCCCTGGCGCAGGTGCGCGAGGCGATGAGCCACACCGTTCTTCTGGGCCAGTGCCGAGGCTTCCTGCGCCAGCACGGGATCCGGTCGGTCACCGGTGCCGACACGGCCGGATCGGCCAAGGAGGTCGCGGCGCGCGGCAATCCGTCGCTGGCCGCGCTGGCCGCGCCCCTGGCCGGCGAGATTTATGGGTTGGAGCGGCTGGCCGACCAGATTGAGGACCGCCAGAACAACACGACCCGGTTCCTGATCATGTCGCGCCAGCCCGACTTCAGCCGACGGTCCGACCGGATGCTGACCAGCTTCGTCTTCCGCGTGCGCAACATTCCGGCCGCGCTCTACAAGGCGATGGGGGGATTTGCGACGAACGGCGTGAACATGACCAAGCTGGAAAGCTACATGGTCGACGGCGTCTTCACCGCAACCCAGTTCTATGCCGATGTCGAGGGGCACCCCGAGGACGAGAACCTGCGCCGCGCCCTGGACGAGTTGCGCTACTTCACGTCGAGCCTGGATGTTCTGGGTGTCTATCCGGCCGATCCGCTGCGCGAGGCACAGCGCCAGCCGGTCGAAGCCTAAGCGAGGCGCGGCCGCCCCGGCGTCGCGCCGGTCAGCCGGCGCGCATCTGTTCGACGAATTCCTCGATCCGGCGCTGATACCGGCGGTCAAGCTGCGCCTTGCCCAGCTTGGCGGTCTGCAGCATCAGCCGCGCCTTCATGTTCCGGGGCCGCAACTCGGTCTCGCAGATCAGGCGCGACCGCGAACGGCTGAGCGCCACCACGGTCACGCTGATCGCCAGGTCCAGCGCATCCGACCGGCCAGCCATCATCACCTGCTCGGGGCGGTCGAAACGGGTGACGGCCAGGCGCAGCGACCGCGCCCTGCCCCGCCAGTCGAAGCCGATGTTCCAGCCCAGACCGATTCCCGGCTCTTCCGACGGGGCGATACGGGTGACGGCGGCGCCCCGGCCGATCAGCAGCCGCTCCAGCGCGGCGAAATCGCCCACTGTGTCGAAAAGCTGCTCGGCGGGAAGATCGGTATCGATGCGTGTCAAGAACTTCATCTGAAACAACCCGCTGACCAGAGCAAAGCCCAAGCCGTCAGCATGGGCAGAACCATCCATCGGCTGATAATCCAGGGCGGGGTGGGTGTTCAACCAAGTCGTTAACATATGGATGGCTCACATGATGCCTAGGGCTGATTTTTTCATATTCCGACGGATAGAGCTTCTGTTCATCTAGCATAATTAGCCTAAAGGTTGAGTGAAATGAAAGATAAATGGTCGGATGCAACCTGCTGTTGCTGAAATGTCAAAAAACGGTCAGGCAGAGCCTGCCGGTGCCGCCGGTTGCGGCAGCGCCGGCACGGCTGTCGCCGGACGGCCCGCCACGGGTTGCAAGGAAACCGGTTCGCAGGGGGATGCGCCGCCGGATCGGGCCTCACAGGGCTGCGGGATGCGGCTGCGGATCATGGCCACCAGCGACCTGCACATGCATCTTCTGCCCTATGATTACCTGGCCGGCCGGCCTTCGGACCACATGGGGCTGGCGCGCACGGCGTCGCTGATCCTCGAGAAGCGTGCCGAGGTGCCGGCCTGCCTGCTGCTTGACAACGGCGACTTCCTGCAGGGCGGGCCGATGGGCGAGGTGGTCGCCCGCCGAAGCTGCACCGGACATGATCATCCCGCGATCGCCGCGATGAATGCCCTGGCCTATGACGCGGCAGCCTTGGGCAACCATGATTTCAACTTTGGCCTGACCTTCCTGCGCCGCAGCGTGGCCCGGGCCCGCTTTCCCGTGCTGGCGGCCAACCTGTCCATGCGCCAGGGCAAGGGTTTTGCCCCCTATGCCCTCCTTCAGCGGCAGCTGACCGATGCGGAGGGCCGGGTCCATCCGCTGCGCATCGGGGTTGTGGGCTTTCTGCCGCCGCAGACCGAGGAATGGGACAACGACCTGCGCCCCGTCATGCGCAGCACCGACATCATCGACAGCGCCCGGCAGGTCGTCCCGCGGCTGAAGGCATTGGGGGCCGACGTAATCATCGCGCTGGCCCATAGCGGCATCGGCCCTGCCGAGGCCCGCCCCCGGATGGAGCACGCGGCCACCGCCCTGGCGGCGCTGCCCGGCATCGACGTGGTCATCGCGGGCCACACGCACGAAGTTTTCCCGGCCCCGCACTGGCAGGGGCGCCCGGGGGTCGACCCCGTTCGCGGCACGCTTGCGGGCAAGCCGGCCGTCATGCCGGGCTTTGGGGGCTCGCATCTGGGGATGATCGACCTGGACTTCCGGATCGCTTCCACAGGCGCGCCGCAGATCGCGGGCTTTCGCGTCGCCTGCCTGCCCGTCGCGCCCGGCACGCCCTCGTCGCGCTTGGTGACGCGGCCGGTCGAGGCCGCGCATCGTGCCACGTTGCGGCAGCTGAGCACCCGGATCGGGCGCAGCGCCTCGCCGCTCAGCAGCCATTTCGCGGTCATCGGCCATGATGACGGGCTGCGGCTGGTGAACCTGGCGCAGCGCTGGCATGTCCGACGGCGTCTGGAGGGCACGGCCTTTGAACATCTGCCCGTGCTCTCGGCGACCGCGCCCTATCGCGCGGGGGGACGCGGGGGCGCGCATCACTATACCCATGTCGCGCCGGGGCGGCTGAACCTGCGGCACATCGCCGACCTTTATTCCTTTCCGAACCGGGTGACGGCGATCCGGCTGTCGGGGGCCCAGCTGCGCGACTGGCTGGAACGGTCGGCCAGCATGTTCAACCGGGTGGACCTAGGGGCGCGGGACGTCCCGCTGCAGAATCCCGATTTTCCCATCTACAATTTCGACGTGATCGACGGCGTGACCTGGCGGATCGACCTGTCGCAGCCGGCGCGGTTCCACCCCGACGGGCGCCTGGCGGATGCCGGGGCGCGCCGCATCCGCGACCTGCGCTGGCAATCGGGGCGCGTGGGCGACGACGACGCCTTCATCCTGGCGACCAATTCCTATCGCCTGGCAGGCTGCGGCCTCTTCAGCCCGCTGGTGTCGGGAAACGAGGTCGTCCTGGCCCGCGATGCCCTGACCCAGGACGTGCTGCGCCGCTATATCCGGCAGCGGCGCAGGATCTCTCTTCCGCTGCGGTCCAGCTGGCGCTTTCTGGCGCAGCCCGAAAGCTCGGTCCTGTTCCACACCGCGCCCGATGCCAGCCGGCGCCACCTGCCCGAGGCCCATCGGCTGGAACCCCTGGGCCAGACGCCGGACGGGTTCCAGCTGATGCGCTACTTTCTCTAGCGGTCCGCGCGACGGGCTTGCATCCCCCGTCCGTCCGCCCTATTTGTCCCCGCGAGAGGTTGGCGCGGGCAGACGCCTCGCCAACTCGGTCAGGTCCGGAAGGAAGCAGCCGTAACGAGTCCCGTTTGGGTCGTTGTCCAGCCTCTCACCCGATCCCCCCGCAGCACAGATCCGCATCACCGCGACGCAGGGGCCCGGCCCCGATCTGGTTGTGGCGCTGTGCCGGCCCCGCTAAGGTGGCGCGACGCCCGAGGGACCCATGACCGACACCAAACCCGCCTACCAGGTTCTGGCCCGGAAATACCGGCCCGAGACATTCGCCGACCTGGTGGGCCAGGACGCCATGGTGCGCACGCTGAAGAACGCCTTTGCCGCGGACCGCATCGCGCAGGCCTTCATCATGACGGGCATCCGGGGCACCGGAAAGACCACCACCGCACGGATCATCGCCAAGGGCATGAACTGCATCGGCCCCGACGGCACCGGCGGCCCCACCACCGAACCCTGCGGCGTCTGCGAGCATTGCGTGGCCATCAGCGAAGGCCGCCATGTCGACGTGATGGAGATGGACGCGGCATCGCGCACCGGCGTGGGCGACATCCGCGAGATCATCGAATCGGTGCATTACCGGGCGGCGTCCGCACGCTACAAGATCTACATCATCGACGAGGTCCACATGCTGTCCACCAGCGCGTTCAACGCGCTGCTGAAGACGCTGGAGGAACCGCCCCCGCATGTAAAGTTCATCTTTGCCACCACGGAGATTCGCAAGGTTCCCGTCACGGTCCTGTCGCGCTGCCAGCGCTTTGACCTGCGCCGGATCGAGCCCGAGGTGATGATCGCGCTGCTGAAGCGCATCGCCGGGGCCGAAGGGGCCATGATTACCGACGACGCGCTGGCGCTGATCACGCGGGCGGCCGAAGGCTCTGCCAGGGACGCGACCAGCCTTCTGGACCAGTCGATCAGCCACGGCGCTGGGGAAACCACCGCCGACCAAGTGCGCGCGATGCTGGGTCTGGCCGATCGGGGCCGGGTGCTCGATTTGTTCGAGATGGTGCTGCGCGGCGATGCCGCCGCCGCCCTGACGGAACTGCAGTCGCAATATGCCGACGGCGCCGATCCGGTGGCCGTGCTGCGCGACCTGGCCGAGGTCACGCACTGGATCTCGGTCGTCAAGATCACGCCCGATGCGCTGGAGGATCCCACGATCTCTCCCGATGAGCGGGCGCGCGGCAAGGACCTGGCCGAACGCCTGCCGATGCGGGTCATGTCGCGCATGTGGCAATTGCTGCTGAAGGCGCTGGAGGAGGTCTCGGCCGCCCCGAACGCGATGATGGCCGCCGAAATGGCGATCATCCGCCTGACCCATGTGGCCGACCTGCCCGATCCCGAGGCGCTGATCCGCCGCGTGCAGCAGGCGCAGACGGCCGGCGAATTCACCCGCGGCCCGGCGCTGCAAGGGGCCGCGCCCGCCAGCGCCCCGCAGGCGATGCGCCGCGCGCGCCCGGCGCCGCAGGTCCAGCCTTCGGGGGCCGCCACCGCGCTGGCCGTGTCGCCGGACGTGCTGGAGAGCTATCCCGATTTCGCCTCGGTGGTGGAACTGATCTCGCGCATGCGCGACATGACGCTGCTGGTCATGGTCGAGCGCCACGTGGCCCTGGTCCGCTACAGCCCCGGCCGGATCGAGTTCGAGCCGCGCGACAATCCGCCCGCAGACCTTGCGCAGCGCCTGGCCGAACGGCTGCGCGGCTGGACCAGCGGGCAGCGATGGGCGGTGAGCGTCACCAATTCCGGCGGCGCGCCGACCATCGCCGAGACCCGCGCGGCCGAGGCGCGTGCCGCGCGCGACCGCGCGATGGCGCTGCCGATCGTCCAGCAGGTCATGGCGGCCTTTCCCGGCGCCACGCTGACCAGCATCACCCGCGCCGCACCCCCGCCGCGCGAGGTCGAGGACCTGGCCGAGGGCGCAGCCAACCCCCATGACGGAACCGAAGGCCCGGTGGCCGAGGTTGAGGAGTGGGACCCGTTCGAAGATGAGGATTAAGCGATGATCAAGGGATTGGGCGGCTTTGGCGACATGGCCAAGATGATGAAGGCCGCCAAGGACATGCAGGACAAGATGGCGCAGGTGCAGGAAGACCTGGCCCGCATCACCGTCACCGGCGAATCCGGCGCGGGCCTGGTCAAGGCGACCTGCACCGCCAAGGGAGAGCTGACCGCGCTGGACATCGACCCGTCGATCTTCGTGCCCTCGGAAAAGGAAGTGGTCGAGGACCTGATCCTGGCCGCGATCAAGGAGGCGCAGCGCGCCGCCGAGGAGCGGATGCAGTCCGAGATGGGCAAGATGACCGAAGGGCTGGGCCTGCCGCCTGGCATGAAGCTGCCGTTCTGACCCGATGGCGCAGGGCAGCGACGACATCCAGGCGCTGATCGCGCTGATGGCCCGGTTGCCGGGCCTGGGCCCGCGATCGGCGCGGCGCATCGTGCTGCAACTGATCCGCCGCCGCAGCCAGCAGATGGTGCAGCTGGCGCAGCTGCTGGACCGGGTGGCGCTGAATTCGCGCGAATGCGTGACCTGCGGCAACATCACCGACCGCGACGAATGCGCGATCTGCGCCGATCCCGCCCGCGCCACCGGAGAGATCTGCGTGGTCCAGGACGTGGCCGACCTCTGGGCGCTGGAACGGGGGCAGGCCTTCCGGGGCCGCTATCATGTCCTGGGCGGCACGCTGTCGGCGCTGGACGACATCGGCCCGGACGAACTGGGCATCCCGGACCTGATCGGCCGCATCCATGCCGAACGCATCACCGAGGTGATCCTGGCCCTGAACGCCACGGTCGAGGGCCAGACCACCGCCCATTACATCGCCGATGCGCTGGAAGGGACCGCCATCACGGTGACCGGGCTGGCGCAGGGCGTCCCCATCGGCGGAGAGCTGGACTATCTGGACGACGGCACGATCAGCGCCGCATTGCGGGCCCGGCGCCGGCTGTGACGCGGGTCGATCAAGACGGATTGTGTCAAATCATCACCAAATCCTGACCTGACCCCGCGTCGCCAGCCGGACAGCTTGGGTTGATTCGCGAAGCTTTTGACGACAAAAGACCGAAACGACATCACGGGTGCGAAGTTGAACGAAGTCGCCGTCATCATCCCTGCGCATAACGCGGGCAGGACCATCGCCCAGGCGATCCACTCGGCCCTGGCCGAGCCCGAGGTCGTCGAGGTCGTGGTCGTGGACGACGCCTCGACCGACGACACGGCCTCCGTGGCGCGCGGTGCGAATGACGGCAGCGGCCGGCTGCGGGTCATGGCCCTGCCCCGCAATGTCGGGCCCGCGCGCGCGCGGAACCTGGCCATCGCCGCATCGCACGCGGAATGGATCGCGATCCTGGATTCCGACGACGTCTTCCTGCCCGGCCGATTCGCGCGGCTCTTTGCCCATCAGGACTGGGACCTGGCGGCCGACAACATCGTCCTTGTCCCCGACCACTACCGCGCAGGACCGGCCCTGCCCGAAGTGCCCGAGTTCCACGACGATGCCCGGATGCTGTCACTGACCGAGTTCGTCGCCGGCAACCTCACCTCCGGCCGGATGTCCCGCAACGAGACCGGCCTGCTCAAGCCCGTGATGCGGCGCAGCATCCTTGTCCAGACCGGGCTTGCCTATGACGAGGACCTGCGGCTGGGCGAGGATTTCATCCTCTATGTGCGGCTGATGGCGCGCGGTGCGCGCTTCCTGACGATCCGCTCCTGCGGCTATGTGGCCTTCCAGCGGGGCGATTCGCTCAGCGCCCAGCACCGCACCGACGACCTTGGCAGCTATGCCCGCGCCGCGCGCCAGATCCTGTCCCAGGAAGACCTGTCCGACGAGGCCCGCAACCTGCTGGTCCAGCAAGAGCGCCTGACCCGCAACAAGTATCACCACCGCCTGTTCCTGGACCAGAAGCGCGCGCGCGGACTGGCCGGTGCCTCGACCGAGGCGTTGCGCGATCCGGGCCGCGTCCTGCCGATCCTGCGCCTGACGGCCCGCGACAAGTACATGGCCCTGATGCGGCGCGCGGGACTGGCCTCGGTTCCGCATCACGCCGCCGGGATCAGGTTCCTGCTGGAGGGCCGCACCGGCCCCTGATCGGTCGATCGGGCCAGCGGCTACACGCTTTTGGCACCGGTCCCCTGCGCTTGTGGACCCGAGGATGCGAATGCAGTATGAACCGTCGAAAAATGCCCGCATAAAAAGACGTGAAGGGTGAGGCCTTTGTGCCCCCTCGGGGCACAGCCGTGTTTTCAAAGAGGAAGGCTGACTGCGTGTTCGTGACCTATCTGGCCCATGACCTTGACGATCCGTCGATCTGGCGCAGGGCCGAGATGCTTCGTCGCGGCGGGGCCGAGGTGCGCGTCGCGGGCTTTCGCCGGGCCGAAGGTCCGCTTCCGGAACCGGCCATCGTCCTGGGCCGCACCGCGAACGGCCGCATGGTCCAGCGCCTCGGTGCGGTGGCCAAGGCCTTTCCGCGGATGGCGCGGCTGGTGCCGCCTCCGCCCGCCGGTGTCACCGAGGTGATCCTGGCGCGCAACCTGGAAATGATGATGCTGGCCGCCTCGCTGCGACGGAGGCGTCCCGCTCGCCTGGTCTATGAGTTGCTGGACATCCATTCGATGATGCTGGGGGAGGGCGCCAAGCCCCGGGCCATCCGCGCGATCGAGGCGCGTCTGATGCGAGGCGCCGCGCTGGTCGTCGTCTCTTCGCCGGCCTTTGTCACCAATTACCTGCGCGCCCATGACCGGCCCGCCGTCCCGACGCTGCTGGTCGAGAACAAGCCCTTCGACGACCTGCTGCCGCAGGGCACCCCGCCGGCCCCGCGCCCCGATGGCGGGCCGCTGGTGATCGGCTGGCTGGGGATGCTGCGCTGTCGCTATTCCTTGCAGGCGCTGGATCGCCTGACGCGCTCGGCACCGGGCCGCGTCCGCGTCATCCTGCGCGGCCGGCCCGCACTGGACGTGCTGCCGGATTTCCATGAGGTGGTGGGCGCGAACCCGGACCTCGACTATCGGGGCGAGTATCGCTGGCCCGACGATCTGCCGGCGATCTATGGCGCGGTCGATCTGGCTTGGCTGGTGGACCGTTACCAGGCCGGGCAGAATTCGGACTGGCTGCTGCCGAACCGGCTGTATGAAGGATGCCTGAACGGGGCGGTGCCGATCGTCCTGCGCGGGACCGAGGTCGCGCGCCATGTCGAGGCCTGGGGCTGCGGCGTTGTTCTTGACGCGCCGACAGACGCCGCAATCCGCGATGCCCTGACCGGCATGGATGCGGATAGCCTGGCGCGTCGCCGCGCCGCCGTCCGGGCGATCCCGCGGGCGCGCCTGTCGATGGACAATGCCGAATGTGCCGAGCTGACCCGCGCGATCTGCGGTCCCCAGAGCCTCGGCCGGGACAGGCGGGCCGCGGCATGAGCGGTCTTCTGATCGTCATCCCGACCCTGAACGAGGCGCGGCATATCCAGACCGTGCTGGACACTGTCCTGTGCTTTCCCGCCGCCCGCGACGCGCTGATCGTGGTGGCGGACGGCGGGTCGCAGGACGCAACGCGCCAGCTGGTCACGCAGATGGCCGCGCGGGACGGGCGCATCCGCCTGATCGACAACCCGGGCCGCCTGCAATCCGCCGCCGTCAACCGGGCGGTGGCGCAGTTCGGCGACGAGGCCACCTGGCTTCTGCGTCTGGACGCCCACAGCCACTACCCCCAGGATTTCGCCGACAAGTTGCTGGAGGAAGCCGCCGCGACCGGCGCCGACAGCGTCGTCGTCTCGATGGAGGCGCGTGGCGAGGGGTTCTGGCAGCGCGCCATCGCCGCCGCGCAGAACTCGCGCCTCGGCAATGGCGGCTCGGCGCATCGGCTGGCGGGGGGCGGCGCTTGGGTCGAACATGGCCACCATGCCCTGATGCGGATCAAGGCCTTCCGCGCCGTCGGCGGCTATGACGAGGCCTTCAGCCACAACGAGGATGCCGAGCTGGACTATCGGCTGACCCGCGCGGGCCATCGCATCTGGCTGACCGGGCGCACGCGGCTGATCTATATCCCGCGCTCCAGTCTCCTGCCCCTGTGGCGGCAATACCAGGCCTTTGGCCGCGGTCGCCGGCGCAACCTGGTCAAGCATAAAGTCCAGCCCGGCCTGCGCCAGGCGGTGGTGGCCGGGCTGGCACCGGCGCTGGCGCTGGCGGTGCTGACCCCGGTCGCGATGATCTTTGCCCTGCCGCTGCTGGGCTGGCTGGCCATCTGCATCCTGGGCGGCTTGGCCATCGCGCTGTCGCAGCGTAGCCTGGCAGGCCTGCCCGCCGGCTTCTTCGCGGGCGCCATGCACCTGGCCTGGTCGGTGGGCTTCTGGCGCGAGGCCCTGAGCGGGCCCTCCTCCCGCAACAGGCGAGGTTCACAGTGAACGACATGATCACCGATGCGGCGCCCGGCGTCCTTATCGCCATCTGCACCTTCCGTCGGCCCGAACTGGCGCAGACCCTGGCGTCGATGCGCGACCTGAAGCCTTGTGGCCTGCCGGTCGCCATTGCGGTCGCCGACAACGATACGAATCCGTCAGCCCGGGACCTGGTAACTGGCATCGCTGCGGATCACCCGCTGCCCCTGACCTACCTGCACGCGCCATCCGCCAATATCTCGATCGCGCGCAACGCGCTGCTGGATCATGCCCGGGCCGTGGGCGCGCGGTTGCTGGTCTTCATCGATGACGACCAGATCGCGAACCCGGACTGGCTGCGCTGCCTGGTCCAGGCCTGGTCGGACCAGTCCGTCGGGGCGATCCTTGGACCGGTGGTCGCGGCCTATCCGGCGGAGGTGCCCGACTGGATGGTCCGCGCGCGTCCGCACGACACTCTGCCCGTCACCGATGAGAGCGGCAGCATCAAGGCCGGCTATACCGGCAACACGCTGATGGATCTGGCCGATCCCGCCTGGCAGGGGCTGCGCTTCGACCTGTCCCGCGGCCGGTCGGGCGGCGAGGACACGGCGCTCTTTGCCCAGTACGGGGCCGCAGGGGGACGCATCGGCTTTGCCGCCGACGCGATCCTGCACGAAACTATCCCCACAGACCGCGCCAAGCTGTCCTGGCTGCTCCGCCGCCGCTATCGGATGGGACAGACCCATGCCAGCATCCTGGCGTACCGGGCTGGGACCGGCGGACGCCTGAAGGCAGCGGGGCTGGCCTCTGCCAAGGCGCTGGCCTGTGGCGCCATGGCCCTGGGCCGCGCGGCCGACCCTGCCCGCCGCAACCCGCAACTGATGCGCGCCGCGCTGCATGCTGGCGCCGTGGCACAGCTGATGGGCGCACGACAGATCGAACTCTACGGCACAACGCCCGGATTGACGCACAATCCGAAAGGAAACTGATGTCCCGCGAACTCAGACACTACGAGCCCGCCCCCACTGTCGAGGTGTCGCAGCCGCCGGCGCAGCAGACCATCGAGTTGCGGCGCCTGCTGGCGGCCGTGCGCCGCCAACGGTGGACGATCATCCTGCCGATGATCCTGATGGGTGCCTTGGGCTTCATCTATGCCAAGTCCAAGCCCTATACCTATACCGCGGCATCGACCCTGCTGCTGGACGGCGCGATGAGCAATGCCGTCCGCCAGGTCGGCGGCATCGAAAACCGCGCCTTGCCCGCAGACACGATCGAAAACGCCCGCGTGGTCCTGACCTCGGACAAGCTGGCCCTCGACGTGCTGGACATCACGCAGCTGGACAAGCAGGAAGAGTTCCTGGTCCCCCGCCAGTCGCGCCTGTCGCAGGCCATCGGCAGCGTCACCGGTCTGCTCACCTGGCCGGTCACCTGGGCCCGCGAACAGGTGGGCCAGCTTGCGGAACCACCGCTGCCGGCGACCGATGGCGGGCTGCCGCTCGGCACTGCCGCCGCCCCGGGGGCCGAGCCGGTCGATCCGGCACGCCGCGCGGCGGCCGCGATGCTCCAGCGCAACCTGGTCGTCAGCCGCGTCGGTCGCAGCGGCGCGGTCGCCATCGGCTTCACCTCGCTGGATCCGACCTGGTCGGCGGCCGTGGCGAATGCCTATGCCGTGGCTTACACGGAGGATATCCTGAACGCGAATGCGCAGTCGGTCGGCCAGACCACCTCCTGGATGGACGGGCGGCTGGAAGATCTGCGCGCCAGAGCGCAGGCAGCGGCCGAGGCGGCCGAGGAATTCGCGGCCACGAACCAGTTGGCCATGACCTCGACTGGCGCGCTTCTGGGCGAACAGGCGCAAAGCGAACTGAACGCCAACCTGACCGCGGCGATCAGCGAACGCGCCCGTGCCCAGGCCGTGCTGGACATCTATGACCGGGTCGTCGAGGGGGGCGTCGAGAACCTGCAGTCCGGCGCCTCGCTCAGCATCGGCGGTGCCGTCTCGGACACGCTGCGCGCGCGCCTGGACACCTACAATGATGTCACCTCGCGCCTTCAGCAGCTGATCGAAAGCTCCGGCCCCGATCACCCGCAGGTGGCGGGCCTGCGCCAGACCCTGGCCAGCGCGGCCGACCGCCTGTTCATCGAACTGCAGGCGCAACGCCAAAGCGCCGAAACCGAACTGCGTGTCGCAGAAGAGCGCGTCTCCGCCCTGCGCCGCAGCCTGGACGAGGTCACCAACGAGAATTCCAGCCAGGCCGCGGCCCTGGTCCGTCTGCGCGCCCTGCAGCAGGAGGCCGAAACGCTGGCCACCCTCTACCAGAACACCCTGGCCAACGCGCAGGAGATCGAGCAGCAGTCCTCATTCCCGGTGTCGAACGTTCGCGTGCTGTCCTTTGCGCAGGTGCCGACAGGGCCTTCGGGACCTGCCAGCAAACGCATCGCCATCGCGGCTGCGCTTCTGGGGCTTTTCTTCGGCCTGGCGCGCGCCGCCCTGCGCGAAGGGCGCGAGACCCATCTGCGGACCGCTGCCGACGTGACCGATTATTCCCCGCTCCGGTTCTTGGGATATCTGCCGGTTCTGGGCCGGGGGCGGCCGATGCGCCCGGACCGGGCCAAGTCGCAGCCCAAGGCGCGACCCGTCATCAGGCGGGCCGACGGGGGGAGGCTGCCCGTCGTTTCGGCCCCCAAGATCCCTCCGGTTCCGGTTCCCGTGCTGCACCACCCGGATTCGATCTATGCCGAAACCCTGCGCCATATCCGGCTGGCGGCAAGCCGGCTTTCGGGCGACACGGCCCCGATCACCGGCGTCACCTCGTTTCATCCCTACCAAGGGCGGGCGCTGGTCACGTTGAACCTGGCAGGCCAGATCGCGGCGACATCGGGCAAGCGGGTCTTGCTGATCGACACCGACGGCCGCGGCCGCCGGCTCAGCCACCTGCTGGGCGTGACCGAAAAACCCGGTCTCAGCGACCTGCCGGAAACGGCGACCGACTGGCGCTCGATGCTGCACGATGTCACCGACAGCCAACTGACGGTCCTGCCCTGCGGCCAGGGATCCAAGGGGGCGGGCGATGACCTGGTGCTGGCCAAGGCGCTGCGGAAGGTCCTGTCGGAGGTGGACGACCGGTATGGCCATGTCATCCTGGATGTGCCGCCGCTCTATCCCGTGGCCCAGGGAATGGCCGTCCTGCGCGAATTGCCCGGCTGCGTCATCGTCGCCGAATGGGGTGCGACGCCCCGCGACATGATCGATCTGGTCCTCGCGAATCTGCCTGAACTGGAGACGACATGCCTTGGGGTGGTATATGACCGTGTTGTTCCGCGGCGCCTGAAGTCCTATCTGGCGCCGGGATCGGTCGAGCACATGCTCGTTTCATCAAGGGCTTGAACTCAGCAGCCTGCATGCCATTTACACAACTCGGGATAGAGACGTAAAAAAAAGTTGCACTTCTTGTAAGAAACGGTTCAAAGTTTCGAGAGGGGGGGAACTATGTTTGCGGTTGTGTATCTGGTCATGCTCATCGCGGGAACTGCCGCTACCCTTCTTGGAGGGCTTCAGGCGGCTGCCGGGGCGGAGGTCATCCTGTACCACGTCGTGATGCTGGTCGGCGGGGCACAGGTCCTTCTTCTGGGCGTAGTTGCATCGCTTGCGGCGTGGCAGGCCATGAGGATGTTCGGATCTGCGGAACTGCAAGACGGCTCATCCGCCGGGATCTGTCGCTGGGAACCTGGGGCGCTGGGAGGCGGCCCGTTAGGACCCCGTCATCACTGATCGTCAGCACCTCTCCGCCGGAAGATGGCTGTTCACCCGAATCGTAAGACTACCGAGGCGGAGGGTTGGTGGGAAACGACTGATCGTTCTGGTGCCTCCTTGGTGTCACGGGGAAGTTCTCGCAGGGTAACCTGAGAGGAATATTTTTCGGCGGCACGCCGTTACGAGAGGCGAGCAGGACAAGTTTCCCTGTTCCGGATACTGCTGCCGGTAGAATTCCCCTTGTGGTCGCCAAGCTGCCCCCCACAAGATACAGCGCCCTCTCATCCGTCTTGCGCTGTTCCAGTCGCTGTTCAAGTATTTCCTGATAGCGCAACCTGCCAAAAAAGACATGTCTGGCATGGCCTGCAACTTTCATTAAATTTTTCATCATCTTCGGCCATCAAAAAAATTTCGTGATCCGCACTCTTCCAGGAGTTGCGGCATAAACGCTTGAAAAACCCTCATATACCGTAAACATCTGCGCCGTACCCCTTCGTCTAGGTCGCTATGACCGAAAGGTTAGGTAAGGGTTCCGTAATTGGTCTTTCCAGGAGGGTGACTTTATGAATTTGACCCGCATATATTCGTCGCACGCAGATACGCAGAAAATCGATTTCCGAGTAAACGCCGGCCCCTCTTCTCACGCTGCCCGTGGCAAGGCCGCGGTCACATCCGTACCCGTGGGGGGCCGTCCGAAACGGGCCCTGGACATCGCCCTGGTTGTGGCGGTGCTGCCGTTTCTTTTCATCATCATGGCGGGGCTGGCCCTGCTGGTCAAGGCGACGGCCAAGGGGCCGGTGCTTTATGGCCACAAGCGCGTCGGCTTCAATGGCCGCGAGTTCCGCTGCTGGAAATTCCGCACCATGGTCGTGAACGGTGACGAGGTCCTGCACCAGCACCTGCAGGACAACCCGCAGGACGCCATCATGTGGAACACGACCCGCAAGCTGAACGACGACCCTCGCGTGACGCCGGTAGGCAAGGTCCTGCGGAAGCTGAGCCTGGACGAGCTGCCGCAGCTGCTCAACGTGCTGTCGGGCGAGATGAGCTTGGTGGGCCCCCGTCCCGTCGTGCAGGACGAACTGGACCATTATGGCAGCACCGCGCCCTATTACCTGTCGACCCGGCCCGGCCTGACCGGCCTGTGGCAGGTCAGCGGCCGCAGCGACACGACCTACAGCGAGCGCGTCCGGCTGGACCGCCAGTACATCATGAACTGGAGCCTGGCCCAGGACATGGGCATCATTTTCAAGACGGTGCCGGCCCTGCTCAGCTCGCGTGGAGCGCGCTGACTCCGGGCAGTCATCAGTAGGTCTGGAAGCCGCCGACCCCATGCCTTTCCGCGCTGTTCAGGTGGAAAGGCGCTCCGGAACGGCAGAGACCTTATCCCAGCAGCCGATGCCCTGAAGCCCCGATGGGGGCTTTTTCGTTTCGGGCCCGCGCCCTTCAACAGCGCCAAGTTGGGTCGCGGGCGGCGTCAGGCCTCGCGAACCGCCCGATCCAGCCACGTCGCCCATTCGGGCAGTGGGGACAGCGCGGGACCCCGCCCTGCGCTTGCCTCTGCCGCGACCAGTGCCGCGGCGGGCGCGGGCGGCGCGGTCCAAGGGTCTCCCGGCGCCGGCAGGTCGGGACAGAGGGACGGACCCGCTGCACCGGGCGCCGCAGCGCCGGCCGCCCGGGCACGACGCCGTCGATCCTGAATGCTGCCCAGCAGACGCGACAGCATCGCCGGGTCAAGAAGCCGCGGCGCCGCCCGCAAAACCTGGCGGTTCTTGATGTCGCGGACCAGCATCTCGTATTTCAAGGCCTGGTGCAGCTGCCGCTCCACCTTGGCCGCGACCGCCCGCGCCGCGGGATCATCAAAACGCGGCAGCGCGCGATGGGCCGCAAGGATTGCTGCCGTCGTGTCCACCGACAGGCGATGCGAGACCGAAGTCGCGTGGCGGCGATAGCCGTAGAGCGGGTCTGGCAGCATGATGAACCGGGCGCCGTGAACCAGCAGGCGAACGATCAGTTCGTTGTCCTCGCCGATCTTCAGGCTTTCGTCGTAAAGGTTGTCGCCCAAGGCCTTCCGACAGATCAGCGGCTTGAGATAGCCGAAGGAGGGGATGCCCGCCTCTCCGGCGCTGCCGCGCAGGAACAGCGTCACATCCAGCGGAACCGGCGCCGTCAGGCCCAGGGGCTGCAGCAGCGTCCGCCCGCCCGGAGCCTCCACCGTTCCGAAATGGACCAGGTCATCGGCGACGATATCGGCCCCCTGCGCCCGCGCGACCGCCAGCAGCCGCTCCAGCCGCCGGGGATGAACCAGATCGTCGCTGTCGACGATGGCGATCCAGTCGCCGCGCGCCACCCGCAAGGCGCGGTTGCGGGTGCCGGCGGGTCCCAAGCTGCGGCCGGAAGGCAGGATGCGCAGGCGGTCGTCCCGGATCGAGGCGGCCACTTGGAGACTGTCGTCATCCGAAGCATCGTCCGCCAGCAGCAACTCGATCCGGGCATGGCTCTGGGACAGGACCGCGTGGATCGCCGCGCCAAGGTGGCGGGCCCCCCGATAGTTGGCCATGATGACGCTGATCAGGGGCTGGCTGCCGTCATCCGTCGCGTGCTGTTCCATGCCGGTCATGCGCCTTTGGTTCTTGATGCCCCGCCTGCATAGCCGCCCCGTCCGGGGACGACAACCGAAGGTCAGGCCAGCCGAAGTACCCGTGTTCGGGCAGAGGGCGCGACCTTGGGGGGCTGCGTCGCCAGACGGAAGCTGCGCCCGTAATAGAGAGCGGCCACCACCAGCACCGATCCTATGTCGAACTGGAAGAAATAGACGACCTCGACCCACATCAGGATCAGCTGGCGGACCATCAGGACGGCAAGGAACAGCGAGGCTGCCGATCGGGCCTGCACCGCCCAGGACAGCACGAAATAAACCGCCGAGAAGAACAGGACCGCCTGCATGGCCACGCCGATCAACCCGATCTCGACCGCGTTCGAGATCAGCGTGTTGTGAAAGTTGAAGCCGCTGCGCCCCTCGATCCCGAAGATCTCCCACAGCTGCTCGGCCAAGGGGTTGCCGATGACCCAGAAGGCCTGGAAGCCGGCCCCCCGCAGGGGCCGCTCCATGATCTCAGCGAAGGCATAGCCCCAAAGCTCGGTTCGGCCGGTCAGCGTCATGTCCTTGCCGGTGGCGTCCAGGAACTGCGCGGCGATCTGGTCGATGACGGTCGTGATCATGACCCCACCCGCCGCCACGAGGACGATCGAGAGCACGATCACCACCAGCCGGGTCGGCGCCTGCATCCGCTGCAGCAGCATCAGCGGACCCACCGCCGCCACGGACACCGCCACGGCGGCAAGCGCGCCGGTGGAATTGCCCATCACCATCAGCGTCGCGCCCAGGCCGGCCGACACCAGCGCCAGCAGACGCCAGCGCCATCCCATGCGGCGGTCCAGAAGGACGGCAAGCCCCACCAGGAACAGCAGTCCCATGGCAAAGGCCAAGGCGTTCTTGCTGCCATAGATGCCTAGGTAGCCCATCCCATTTTCGCGCGCGTTGCCCGATGCCAGGCTGAGGACGCCGGCGATGAAATGCGTCAGAAGGACGATCTTGACCAAGGCCTGCGGAGTGATTCGCTGGCAGATGGCCAGGGCGATCACCATGGTCAGCATCAGCTGGATGCCATAGCGCAGGCTGACGCCCGCGTAATCGGACCAGGCGAAGGACACGAGGCACCAGGTCGCCATGGCGATCAGCAGCAATTCGCGTCGGACGGCCCGGAACACCCCGTCGGGGCCCGTGACGATAAGGATCATGCCGCCCAAAAGGAACATCAACGCCCCTTTGGACTCCAGAAGCGGCAGCAATGTCAGTCCCAGGATGGTGACGAAGGCGATCACCACATCCGGCGTCCAGCGGATCGTCAAGCCCTGCCGCGGCGCGCGTCGGCGGACCGGACGCCGGGCCGGCGCCCGCACAGGGGCATTGGTCAGCATGTGACCGACTCGGGGAAGAGGCAGGACTGGCCCAAAGGCGTATAGGCCAGCCAGTCGACCTCGTATGTCAGGGGACCCGTGCGCGGCCCTTGCAGGCCCATCCAGTCCGTCAGCTCGCTCGTGCTCCAGAAGGACATGTAGATCTTTTGCGGCCCGTCGGGCAGGGCCGTTCCCGGCTCGGTCTGATGCACCTGCCGGCCATCCAGGAACCAGGTGATGCGCTCGGGCTCCCACTGCATGGCAACGGTGTGGAACTCCTCGTCCAGCGGTGGCTGGACAGGCGCGGTCCCGCCGCTCAGCGGCTTGCCGTCGACATAGGTGTTGAACGTGACCTCCCCGGTATCGCGGGTCAGGATCTCGATGTCGATCTCGTCATGCTGCGCCCCATGCACAGGTCCGGCATATGTGAAGACCGAGGCATTCAGCCCGGAGGCACGGGGGGTCCTGATCCGTGCCTCGATCGTGCCATATTGGGCAAAGCCCTTGCTCTGGACCTCGCCGCAGGTGGCGCCGGTCCCTTTTTCGGCGTCGGCAGGAATATGAGCCAACCGCAGATGTCCCTCGGCCACCGAGACGGCATCGCGCGACCACTTGCAGTCCATCCAGGCGCCGTTGCTCCACCCGTCCGAGATGTACCAGCGGCGGTTGTCCAGGCGCAGATGGCTGAAATCCTCCTTGAAGCCTTCGCGGATCAGCGGGCCGGGCGCCTCGGCCCATGCCGGCGCGGCCGAAACCGCCAACAGGCCGGCAGTTGCCAAGCGCAGCGCGAAAAGGCAGTGGGTCCGGGTCATGGGTCATCCTCAGCCAGAAGTCCGACAGGCACCGGTCCGGCAGCCCCCTTTGGTTATGCGAGCATGGCGGAAACAGGTCAATTGCAAGCTGCGGACAAGAATCCGTGCATTGCACAAGAAAATCGGCGCCTGCGAATGATGCGTTCCGCGGGCAGGAAGGGAGATTGCTGCGATGAGAGGCGCATGGGCAGCTCTCCGCCTGCAGGATCACCACTGGCCCTGGCCAGTCACCGGGCCCATCGGTGTCTCTCCGTCGCGACCCGAAGGCACTGAATTTCAACTCTATCCCGGCTCAGGCGCCCATTTCCAGCCTCTGACCTTCCCGCGGCCGTTCCCGGCAGGCGCCGCCTCTTGACCTGCACCGGCCGGGCGGAAAGAGGCCGACGCGCCCGCCGCCCCTGTCGCCCGACAGGGCATTTGACTAGAAACTTCGCAAATCGACAGGACCCGGGTGCGATCCCGGGTGGCTCTTCCGGCCGCCGATCCGCCGGACAACAGCATCATCCCTTGCCTGCGCGACCATTCGCCGGAGAGGGGGCCGGCCCGCCAGCCAGGGCGCCGCCACAGGTACGCCGAAAACCCGCAAGGCCGTTGCTGAGACAGGATGACCCCATGACCGCTTTCGCCACACCACCTTCGCAGACTGCCCGCATTGCCGCATTCGACGGATTGCGTGGCGTGGCGGCGGTCATCGTCGTCGTGTTCCACTATCTGTGCATGCTGCACCCGTCCTGGGCCCCGATCTCCGGCGAGGTGAAGCTGCTGGCCCATACCCCCGTCAATATCCTGTGGAACGGCCGCCTCGCGGTCTCGGTCTTCTTCGTCCTGTCCGGCTTCGTCATGGCCGCCGCAGCCGAGCGTCGTCGCGACCTGCTGATCGTCAGCGCGGCCGCACGCTACCTGCGCCTTGCGCTGCCGGCCGCAGCCAGCTGCGTTCTGGCATGGCTGTGGCTGGTGGGCTTTCCCGACAGCGCGACGGAGTTGCAGGGAACGCTGGAAGAGCCTTCGCGCTGGCTGAACTACACCTACCAGCAGCCGATCCTGCCGGCCTGGTACGCGCTTGCGGATGGTGCCGTCGCCAATTTTCTGCGCGGCTACTCCCGCTTCAACAACGTCCTCTGGACGATGCAGATCGAGCTGTTCGGCTCTCTGGCGATCTTTCTGCTCTATGCGGCGACGCGCGGCACCGTGCGGCTTCTGGCCTTGGCGGCCTCGGGCCTGGCGGTTCTTCTGTTGTTCAACGACGCCTATCTGGGCTTCATCTTTGGCGCCACGCTCTACGAAGGCCACCGCCGCGGCCTGTTCCGCTCTGTTCCGGTGGTGGTCGCAGTTGCTGCCTTGGCGGCGGCGGTGGCACTGGGAGGACCGGGCGAGGGCGCCCATCTGCGGCTCAACCTGCCCGATGTTCCACCCCCCTGGGAGTTGGGCAGGGCGCGCGGCGTGGTAAGTGCGGTCGCGGCGACCCTGATGACCTTTGCCCTGCTGACGCTGCCGCCCCTTGCGCGCCTGCTGTCACGTCCACTGCCGGTCTTCCTGGGACGGGTCTCGTTCGGGCTCTACCTGGTCCATGTGCCGCCGCTCTATACAGTCGTGGCCTGGTCCTATCTTCAGGGGGTTCCCGAATATGTGCTGGCTCCGGTCTACGGCATCGGCGCTCTGGCCCTGGCCTGGATCTTCACGCTGCTGGTGGATGAGCCCTCGCTGCGCTGGCTGTCGGGATGGCGCAAGGGGGCGGGCCAGGCCTCCACTGCCCTGCCCTACGGCCCCCCGGCGCCGCGCCGGTCGTGATTGCAGCGTTGTGGAACCCGGCGGGCCGTCAGCATGCTGCTGGCCGTCCTGCTGATCCTGATCTCGCCCTTCGTGGCCCAGTCCTATGACGAACCGCAAGTCACGCCGCTGGTGGCGGCCATGAGCGTGCAACTGCTGGTGCAGGGGGCGACGGCCCAGCATTACGCGCTGGTGATGCACAAGATGCAGTTCAGCCGCATCGCGATCCGAGATGCGTGGCCGCGGTTCTGGGCTTGGCTGCGGCGATTGCCTGGACCTATGCATACCGGACTTGCTGGGCGCTGTTCATCGGGGGCATGACCACGATGGCGACGGCCTGCCTGGGTTACTTGCTCAACTCACGATTGCAGCCCGGCATGCCGCGTCTGGTCAGCGGCACCCACGACATGGTCACCTTCGGCGCGGCGTCGGCTGCTGCTCTTCCCGCTGCATCAGTTTGCCTACCCTTTGGGAAAGAAGATGGTTCCGGCCCTGCCTCGCATGACCGACGCGCCCGACCGCTATCCTTGGGCCTGTCTTCGCGTCGCCCCCTGATACTGGCTGCGCTGCCTGGTAGGGGGCCGTGGCGCTGGCCATGCGGCGTACGAGTGTTTGTGCACGCCCCTGCTATGGCTCTATGTCGTCACGTCCGGCCTCGCCAAGGCGCATCACATCCTGCGCGCCCTTCGTCCTGGAGGCGCATGGATCGGCCGTGACGCTTTGGGTGATCAAGATGCAACTGCCGGGCGGGCTCATCGCTGTTCTCAGTATTACCACAATCTTGAGCTACCTGATTGTTTTCCTGCATCGCCCTGACCTTCGCTTCGGGACGAGAAACCCTTGGGGAGGCGCGGGACCTGACCGCAAAGATGCTGTTCAGGAAAACAGCTGAAAGCAAAGCCTGACCATCGGCATGCGCCGTTCCACATGGAAGGACCACATGAATTACCGTTCCCTGGCAGACCTGAACGATAGCATCGTCAGCAACCTGTATCGCCTTCCCCGCGACATCGACGTGATGGTGGGCCTCCGGAGCCGGGGGCCTCTGGCAGCAAATCTGCTGAGCCTGGTGGCCACTATCCCGCTGACCGGCTTCGATTCCTTTCTGGACGGCAGGATCTGTACATCCGGCACGACCAAGCGCAGTGCGCGACTGGAACGGGGATTCGGCGACATGCGCCGTATCCTGATCCTGAATGACAGCATCAACAGCGGCGAGGCGCTGGTCCGCGCCTGTCTATCTGCCCGATGCACTGTCGCCCGCCGCGATGCGGCAGCAAATGCGCAACCTGCCCCACCGGCTCAGGGAAGGCAGCCGCGATACCGGCGAGCGCGGGAAGGGCATCGCCCGCGGCATGCTGGGCGAGAGCACCTACAAGACCCTCAAGAACCTGGTCCGGCCGCAACCGCGGAACTGACCTCGCGTGACACAAGAAGACTGAAACACAGCATCAGCGTTATTCTTACGACCTACAACCGGGCGGGCCTAATCGTGCGGCGCCGCGTCTATGACGAGGTGGGTCCCTTCGACGAGGAGTTGGTTAGGTCACAGGATTACGAGATGCTGCTGCGGATTGCCCGACGTTACCCTGGGCTGATGCTGCCCGAGGTGGTGTTTCTTCATCGCGAACACAGCGGCGTCCGCGGCACGGCTACGGTCAGCTTCTCGGCTTCCGAAAATGCCGACCGGTGGGCCAGGTTCAACCGCGATATCTTCACTCGCGTGCTGGACAGCCTTGCCGACCACGAACTTCTTGCACCCTCGGATCTGGCCGCGCTGCCCGAGGCGCAACGTCCCCGAGCCTGTCGGATCAAGCGCGGCTGCGTCCTCGCGCGGCAGCGAATGTGGACGGAGGCGGTCAAGGCATGGCGGCAGGCAGCCGCCATGGATGCGACACCCCTGTCCTGGCTGGAGCGCGACTTTCTGGCCCGCAGCCCGAATTCGGCGCTTGGCGCTCCCAAGCTTTTCGACAATCCGAAGTTCGGTCAGGTTTCGCCGAGCTGTCGCGGCAACCGTTGCCCGGGGCGCAGATCGCGGACGTCGTGCGCCGGGCGGCGCGCTGGCATATCCGGGCGGCGCTTCAGGCCCGCGACCTCCGCCGTGTGATGCAGGGCGTCCGGTTCATGCTGGGGCGCTGAAGCCGGCGCGCGGACAGCGAACCGCCGGGCGGGAGATCCCGCCCGGCGACCCGCGTCAGGTTCAGGCGTCCAGCTTGGACACCTTGGGCGCGGCCTTCGCGATCTCGATCCGGCGCGGCTTCAGCGCTTCGGGGATCTCGCGGACCAGGTCGATGTGCAGCATGCCGTCGGCGTGGCTGGCACCCTGCACGCGCACATGGTCGGCCAAGGTGAACTTGCGCTCGAAGGCACGGGTCGCGATGCCGCGATGCAGGTAGACGCGGCCTTCGTCCTCGTCGGCCTTGCGGGCCGAGACGATGACGGAACCGTCGCGCACCTCGACATTCAGATCGTCGGCAGCAAAGCCCGCAACGGCGATCGAGATGCGATAGGCGTCGTCGCCGGTCTTCTCGATGTTGTAGGGCGGATAGGTGGGCGCGGCGATGTCGGCGGACATGGCGCGGTCCATCACGTCGGCCAGGCGGTCAAAGCCGACCGAGGCGCGATAGAGCGGGGTCAGGTCAAAGTTACGCATGGATACATCCTCTCTCAAGCGATGTCATGGATGCCCCCCGTTTGGCCGGGCGGGCGGTCGACCGGCGCCGTCATGGCCGCCGGTCACCATGATCTAGGAGGGTCCGCAGGCGTTTCAAGACCCCGTCAGGCGGGTTCCAGCGCGGCCGGTTTCGGCCCGCCCGTGGCCCAGTCCAGCAGCTCGACCGTGTGGACGACTGGCACCGTGGTGCCACCGCCGATCTGCATCATGCAGCCGATGTTTCCCGCCGCGATCACCTGGGGGGCCACCGCCTCCAGCGTGGTGACCTTGCGCGCCTTCAGCTCGCACGACAGCTCGGGTTGCAGCAGGTTGTAGGTCCCGGCCGAACCGCAACAAAGATGCGGGTCCGCAGGCTCGACCACCTGGAACCCGGCCCCCGTCAGCAGGTCCTTGGGCGCCGACCGGATCTGCTGGCCATGCTGCAGGGAACAGGCCGAATGATAGGCCACGCGCATCCCCTGCCCTTCCGGACGGCTGCGATCGGGCAGGCCCAGGGCCACCAGGAACTCGGTCACGTCGCGGGTCAGCCCCGCCACCCGCCGCGCATCCGCCTCCAACGGGTCGCCCTTGAACAGGTGGCCGTAATCCTTGACCGTCGTCCCGCAGCCCGAGGTGTTGATGATCACTGCATCCAGCGGCCCCTCCGCCTCGGCCGCCAGCAGCCGGGCGATGCTGTCGCGGGCGCGCGCCTTGCCGTCGGCCTCCTGGCCCATGTGGAGCGTCAGCGCCCCGCAGCAGCCGAAGTCCGGCGGGATGACCACATCGCAGCCCGCGCGGCGCAGCAGGCGGATGGTCGCGTCGTTGATGTCGGTGTTCAGCGCCCGCTGCGCACAGCCGATCATCAGCACCACCCGCGCCCGGCGCGTGCCGATCGCGGGAAAGGTCTGGCCCTCGTCGTTGCGGCTGATCGGCGGGATCGATTTCGGCGCCATGCCGACCATGGCCCGCAGCCGCCGGTCGGGCAGCAGCCGGGCAAAGGGCCGCGCCACCCTGGCCCCCAGCAGCGCCAGCCGAAAGCGGCGCGGATGCGGCAGCACGGTCTTCAGCACCCAGCGCAGCGCGCGGTCGCCGAAGGGGCGGCGATAGGTTTCCTCGATATGCTCGCGGGCATGTTCCAGCAGATGCGCGTAATGGACGCCCGACGGGCAGGTCGTCATGCAGGACAGGCAGCCCAGGCAGCGGTCGATATGCTTGACCGTCTTCGCATCCGCCGGACGTCCGGATTCCAGCATGTCCTTGATCAGGTAGATCCGGCCGCGGGGACTGTCCAGCTCATCGCCCAACACCTGATAGGTCGGGCAGGTCGCCGTGCAGAAGCCGCAATGGACGCAGGTCCGCAGGATCTTGTTCGAACGCGCCATGAGCGGATCGTCCAGCTGCGCCGGGGTGAAATGGGTCTGCATCAATCCTGTCCCTGAAAAACGCCGCGCGGGTCAAAGCGTTCGTGCAGGCCGCGTTCCAGCCGGGCCGTTACCGGGTCGCGCCCCGGCAGCAGGCCGGGCGCCGCGCCCCGGATGCGGCGGGCATGGCCCGAAAAGCGCGGCAGGTCGGGCTGGTACCCGGGGTCCAGCCGCACATGGATCAGCGCCCCGCCCCAGTCCAGCGACAGCGGTTCGGGAAGCCGGGCCAGAAGGGTCGGCGCCTCGCTTGGCCGGCAGGTGATGCGCCAGATGTCACCGTCCGTCTCCTCCACCCCCGCGTGAAGGTGGCTCCAGATCTCGCTGTCGCCCTGCTGCACCGCGCCAAACCCGGCCAGGCGACCCGACAGGTCCGCCCCCCGCGAGGCGACCGAGGCCGCCAGCCCCTCCAGCCGGATCAGCGCGCCCCGGCCCGGCAGCCATGCCGCCCCCGACACGTCGAAAGGGCCGCCCAGGGCCTGCGACAGTGCGGGGACGGCCGCCCCCGCATCCAGGTCGGGCAGCTGCAGGGTCAGCGTCACCGGCGGCACCGGCGCGGTGCGAAAGCTCAACTCGGTCAGCGCGCCCAGGCGCCCCCGGCTGCCGGCCATCAGCTTGACGAGGTCATAGCCGGTCACGTTCTTCATGACGCGGCCGCCGTTGCGGGCGACCGTGCCTTCGCCGTCGACAAAGCGCACCCCGATCAGCGCATCCCGCGCCGCCCCCGCCTGCACCCGGCGCGGCCCCGAGGCATTGGCGGCAGCGACCCCGCCGATGGTCGATCCCGGCGCGCCGATCGGCTCGAATCCCAGCATCTGCCCCTCGGCGGCCAGCGTCTGGCGCACAGTGTCCAGCGGCGTCCCGGCCCGGACCACCAGGGTCAGCGCCTCCGGTTCGTAGAGCGTGACGCCGGTCAGGGCCGACAGGTCCAGCCGCCTGCCCTGTCCCTCGCCCGGCCACAGGCGGGTGGCGCCGCCGACGATGGACAGGGGCTCGGCCGCGTTCCGGATCAGGTCGGCCAGTTCCGTTTCCGTTTCAGGCCGCATCGGCGGGCCGGTTCAGGCGGCGATCGCGCCGGGGGGCCGACACCTCCAGCGGAAAGACCTTGGCCGCGTTCAGCAGCCAATGCGGATCGAAGACATCCTTGACGCGCATCTGCGCCTCCAGATCGGGGGGATCGAACTGCACCGACATCAGGTCGCGTTTTTCGATGCCCACGCCATGTTCGCCGGTCAGGCATCCGCCAACCTCGACGCAGAGGCGCAGGATGTCGGCACCCAGAGCCTCGGCCCGGTCCAGGTCGCCCGCGGTATTCGCGTCATAGATGATCAGCGGATGCATGTTGCCGTCGCCGGCGTGAAAGACATTGGCCACCGCCAGCCCGTATTGCCGCGACAGATCGCCGATCCCCGCAAGGACCGAGGGCAACGAGGTCACCGGGATGGTCCCGTCGAGGCAGATATAGTCGCCCATCTGCCCCATCGCGCCAAAGGCCGACTTGCGGCCCAGCCAGATGCGGCGGGATTCGTCCTCGGACCGGCTTTCGCGGAACTCGACGGGATCAAAGCGCAGGGCGATGTCGCGGATCAGCGACAGCTGCTCGTCGATCTCGGGGGGCGTGCCCTCGACCTCGATGATCAGCAGCGCCTCGCAGTCGGGATAGCCGGGCTGGGCATAGGCCTCGGTGGCGCGGATGCAGGGGCTGTCCATGAACTCGATTGCCACCGGGATGATCCCCGCGCGGATGATCGCCGCGACGCAGGCGCCTGCCGTCTCGCTGCTGTCAAAGCCGACCAGCACCGGGCGCGCGCCCGCAGGGCGCGGCAGGATGCGCAGGGTCGCCTCGGTCACGATGCCCAGCTGTCCCTCGGACCCGCAGACGACGCCCAGCAGGTCCAGTCCGGGCCCCTCGCCCGTCGGGCCGCCCAGTTCCACCACGCTGCCGTCCATCAGGACCAGCGTGACCCCCAGCAGGTTGTTGGTGGTAACCCCGTATTTCAGGCAATGCGCCCCGCCGGAATTCATCGCGATATTGCCGCCGATCGCGCAGGCCAGCTGGCTGGAAGGATCGGGCGCATAGAAGAACCCCAGGCTTTCGACCGCGCCCGAGACCGACAGGTTGGTGCGGCCGGCCTGCACGCGGATCATGCGATCCCCGGGCGCGATCTCCAGCACCTCGGTCATGCGCGACAGGCCGATCACGACCGCGTCCTGGCTGGGCATCGATCCTCCGGCCAGGCTGGTCCCCGCCCCGCGGGGCACGACCGGAACCCTCAGGTCGTGGCACAGGCGCAGCAGGCGCGACACTTCCTCGGTGCTGCGGGGCAGCACCACGGCCAGCGGCGGGCAGCGATAGGCCGACAGTGCATCGCATTCATAGGCGCGGGTTTCCGCGGGATCGTCGATGACGGCGCCTGGCAGCGCGGACTGCAGGGCGGCGAGGATGGCCTGGCGGCGCGACAGGACGGACGCGTCGGGCGGGGGCATCTGCATCATGGCCGGTTCTCCTCCCTGCCGTGAGCGCCAAGGATACGAAGACCTGCAGGGGCTTTCAAGCGTGCCGCGCCGGGCCTAGTGTCGCGGCATGACGCCATTCGACCTGTCCGACAATCTTTTTGCCGTGCTGCCCGACCTGGTGGCGCTGATCCTGATGTTCGCAGCCTGGCTGGGCATCGGCTGGTTTACCGAACGTCCGCCGGCGGGGCGACCTTCGGTTTCCGTGCTGATGACGCGCTTTCGCCGCGAATGGATGCGCCAGATGGTGCTGCGCGACCCGCGCATCTTCGACGGCAACATCCTGTCCAGCCTGCGTGAGGGGACGGCCTTCTTCGCCTCGGCCTGCATGATCGCGACGGGGGGCCTGCTGGCGCTGATCGGCAACGGAGAGCGGCTGCGCGGCATCGTCGCCGGGCTGGAGCTGAACCCGTCGGAGCAGAGCGCATGGGAGTTGCGCCTGCTGGTGACGATGTTCTTCGTCGTCAACGCGTTCCTGAAATTCGTATGGGCGCACCGGCTGTTCGGCTATTGCGCGGTGATGATGGCCTCGGTCCCCAACGACCCGCGCGATCCGGCGGCACTGCCGCGCGCCATGCAGGCGGCCGACCTGAACATCACCGCCGCCCGCAGCTTCAATGCCGGGCTGCGCAGCGTCTATTTCGCGCTCGGCTCGCTTGGCTGGCTGGGCGGTCCCTGGGTGCTGATGGCCGGGACGCTGATCGTGCTGTGGGTCACTTGGAGGCGAGAGTTCAACTCGACCTCGCGCCGGGTCATCCTGCGGTCGCTGCCGCCCCCTGCGCTGCCCGCAGCCGTGCCTTCCGGTCCCGGCGGATCGACAGGGTCAGCACCACCGCCCCCGCAGCCGTAAGCGCGACGCCCACCACGCCCGGCGCGCGCCAGCCCCATCCCGCCGCCAGCGCCAGCCCCGCCAGGAAGGGCCCCAGCGCATTGGCCGCGTTGAAGGCCGCGTGGTTCATCGCGGCGGCCATGTTCTGCGCCGGGCCTGCCACGTCCATCAGCCGGGTCTGCAGCGGGATGACCAGCCCCGCACCCGCCGCGATCAGAAAGGACGACAGCACCATCAGCGGCCAGCTGCCCACGACCAGCGCGGCAAAGCCCTGGGTCGCGGCCATGGCGAACAGCGACAGATAGGCGGCGCGGTCGATGCCCATCAACTCGGTCAAACGGCCGGCGCCCCAGGTGCCAAGCGTGCCGCCCACGCCAAAGACCGCCAGCGTCAGCGGCACGGCATAGGCCGGGGCCTGTGTGGTGGCCAGGATCGCGGCCGTGAGGAAGGCATAGACTGCGAAAAGGCCGCCAAAGCCGATCGCGCCGACCGCCAGCACCCACAGCACGCGCGGGTTCTTCAGCGCCTGCAACTCGTCCCAGGGCCGGGCGTCGCGGTTGCCGCCGACGCGGGGCGCGACCCGCAGGATCGCCCAAGCCGAGATCAGCGCCAGCACCCCCGGCAGCGCGAATCCCCATCGCCAGCCAATGCTCTGCCCCATCCAGCCGGCCAGGGGCACGCCCACGATATTGGCGACGGTCAGCCCCAGCAGAACCCGGGCCGCGCCCCGCGCCCGCTGGCCCGCCGGCAGCGCGTCGGCGGCATAGAGCATCGCCACCCCCAGGAACCCGCCATGCGGCAGCCCGGCCAGAAAGCGCATGCCGGTCAGCGTGGCCAGGCCCGGCATGACGGCGGCGACCAGGTTCACGATGCCGTAGAACGCCATCAGGGCCGCCAGATAGCGCCGCCGCGGCAGCCGCGCCCCCATGATCGAGGTCAGCGGCGCACCCACGACCACGCCAAGCGCATAGGCGCTGATGACATGCCCGGCCTGGGGCTCGGTCAGCATCAGGTCGGCCGCGAAATAGGGCAAAAGGCCCATTGCGGCGAATTCGGAGGTGCCGATCGCAAAGGCGCCAAGGGCAAGCGCAAGGATCGCGGCCCTGAAATCTCGGGTCTGGGTCATCAACATGCCTGCGCTGAAGGATCAGCCCCCCTCACATCAGCTTGCGCCCGGCTTGGCAAGCATCGGGAGCGAAAGGCAGGGTTGCATGACGTGCAAACCGGCTAGATCAACCCGCGCTTGAGGGCGATCCACAGCGCCACCCCTGCCAGCACCAGCAACCCAAGCGCCAGCGCAGCACCGATACCGATCGCCCGCCCCTGCCACCGCGACAGCGCCCCCAAGGGACGCAGATGCGCCACCAGCGCGGCATGATCGCGACTCAGGCGCCGCAGGGGCAGCTGCCGCGCGACCTTGGGCTGGGCGGACAGGCGCCCCGCCTCGGCCAGGCGGGAGGCGCCGGCGCGCAGGCGCAGGGGCAGCGCGGCGCCCCGCCGCTCCAGCATCTGGTGCAGGGGCGGACGTTCACCACGCGGGGCGCCGCCAAAGCGCGCGGCCATCAGCTCGGCCACCTCATCGGCCATGCGGGGGATGTCTTCGAAGCTGCGGGCCTTGCGGGTCATGGCGGCAGGATAGGGGGGATGGCTCCTCTGCGCCAGTCGCCGTAAGCTGGCGGCATGAAGCTGAATCACACGATCATCGGGCCCAATGAGGGCCTGCCCATCCTTCTGGTCCACGGCCTCTACGGCCAGGGCCGCAACCTGGGCGCACAGGCCCGGCGGTTGGCCGAGACCCGGCCGGTCGCGACGGTCGACCTGCGCAACCACGGCGACAGCCCGCATGATGCGGATGTGGGCTATCCGGCCCTGGCCGCCGACCTGGAGGAGGCGATCCGCGACCTGGGCGGGCGGGTCGATCTGGTCGGCCATTCGATGGGCGGCAAGGCCGCGATGGCGCTGGCGCTGACGCATCCGGATCTGGTGCGCCGGCTGGTGGTGATGGACATCGCGCCCCTAGCCTATGACCATGACCAGACCCGCTATGTCGAGGCGATGCAGGCGCTGGACCTGCAGGCGGTATCCCGGCGCAGCCAAGCTGACCGGCAGATGGCCGCGCAGGTGGATGATCCGCGCATCCGCGCTTTCCTGCTGCAGAACCTGGATTTGAAGGCCGAACCGCCGGCCTGGAAGCTGAACCTGCCCGCGTTGCGCGCCGGAATGCCGCAGATCGTCGGCTGGCCCGACGGCATGCCCGCCGAGACGTTCAAGGGCAAGGTGCTGGCCCTGCGCGGCGAGACGTCGGACTATGTCGATGCAAAGGGCGAACGCGCCCTGCGCCAGTATTTCCCGCAGGTCAAGGTGGTGACCCTGAAGGGCACCGGCCACTGGCTGCATGCCGAGGAGCCCGAGGCCGTGGCCGAGACCTTGGCCGCCTTCCTGGGCGATGGCCAGGGTGATTAACCAGGCTGCGACTAGCCCGGCTGCGGCGGGTCCGGGCAGCGCAGGTCGGCCCGCGCGACGGCGGACCCAGGCCCGCCCTCCAGGGTCAGGCTGTCGGGAATGACGGTGCAGCCGGTGGCCTGGCCGATGGCCCGCAGCATCTGGCTGGGCACCCGCGCCCGTTCGGCGCGCCTGGCATAGCTGAGGCGGATCACCTGGACCTCGGTTCCGGCATGAAAGACGGCAAACCTCATGCCGTCCACGGTCGCGTCGCGGCGCAGGGCGCCCAGCATGTCGCGCGAGGGAGAGGCGCAGCCCATCAGCAGCGCCACGACGAGGAAGGAAAAGGTCATGCGTCCCATGACCTCATCCTGCACCCGAAGTCCTGAAGAAAGGCTTAATCGGCCTGCTGCTCTTCCAGGCGGTCGGCCAGCGATTCGGCCCGCGCGGCCAGTTCGGCCATCGCCTCCTTGAGGTCGGCGGGGACGACCGGCACCTCGACGCGCGGCGGGTTCTGCTGCAGCCGGGTGACATGGCGTTCGGCGCGCTCGGCGCGTTCCTCCAGCGTGGCAAAGCGGTCGGCCAGCATCAGCCCCGCCAGCAGCAGCAGCCGCGGTTCGGGGACCCGGCCCGCCTGTTCCAGGATCTGCCGCGCCTCGCCGTCCAGGATCTGGGCGGCGCGCTGCAGCAGACGCTCCTCGCCATCCTGGGCGCCGACGCGGTATTCCTTGTGCCCGATGGTGAATTCGACCTCGGCCATCTCAGATCCCTCCGCTGCGTGTCTGCTGTTCGCCGTCCTCGCCCTCGGGCAGGCCGCCGGCGTCGCCGCCGATCTCGGCGGGAACCTCGGCCGGCTCGGCTGCCGGTTGTTCGGCCAGCGGCGCATCCTCCGCCAAAAGCCGTTCCAGCTCGGCCATGATCTCGCTCATCTGTGCCATCTCGGCGGCGCGGGCGGCACGCAAGGCCTGGATCTCGGCCTCCAGCGCGTCGCGCACCTCGTCCACGCCGATGCCGCCGGTGTCCTGCGCCTCGATCAGGCTGCGGTTCGCCGCCACCAGATCCTCATTCGCGGCCGCCAGGCGGGCGGCCTGTTCCGAAGCCGCCTCGATCCGCGCCTGCAGATCGGCCAAATCCGCACCCTGATCGGGCTGGGCCGTGCCCTGGCGCGCCATCTCCAGCTCTCGGTTCAGGCGGTCATTCTGCGCCTCTGCCTCCTGCAGCTGCAGGGTCAGCGCCTCGATCTGCCGCGGGTCGGCGGCGGCCGGGCGCGGGGCGGCGTCCAGCAGCTGGCCCAGGCGGTCCAGCGCGGCGCTGAGCCGGCGTTCGCTGGCGTTGATATCGCTCATCGGCGTCGGTCCTCCGGTGACATTTCCCCGGTTCTCGCATCGCAGCACCCATAAGACAAGAACGGGCGGGACAACCCGCCCGCCCGGTCGTCGGAGGTGATGCCGTCAGGCAAGTTCCCGCCGCTCGTTGATCAACCCCTTGACCAGCGCATAGCAGGCGCCCAGCAGCACGATCGTGAAGGGGAAGCCGGTCGAGACCGCCATCGCCTGCAGCGCCGCAAGACCTCCGCCCAGCAGCAGCGCGATGGCCACCAGGCCTTCGACGCTGACCCAGAAGATCCGCTGCGGCACGGGCGCGTTCACCTTGCCGCCCGCCGCGATCGTGTCGATGACCAGCGAGCCCGAGTCCGACGAGGTGACGAAGAACACGATCACCAGGATGATGCCCACCAGGCTGGTGATCTCGGTCAGCGGCAACTGGCCCAGCATCTCGAACAGCTTCAGCTCCAGCGGCGCGTCGGTGATCCCGGCAAACCCGCCCAGGGTCAGGTCGATGGCCGTGCCGCCCAGCGCCGTCATCCACAGGATCGAGATCAGCGACGGCACGATCAGCACCGCGATCAGGAACTGGCGCACCGTGCGGCCGCGGGACACCCGGGCGATGAACATGCCCACGAAGGGTGACCAGCTGATCCACCAGGCCCAGTAGAAGGCCGTCCAGCCCTGCCGGAAGTTGTCGTCGGTCCGCCCGAAGGGGTTCGACAGCGGGATCAGGTCGGTGGCATATGCGCCCAGGTTGGCGAAGAAGCCCGTCAGGATCACCCAGGTCGGGCCGACCGTGATCACGAAGGCCAGCAGGATCACGGCCAGGATCATGTTCAGCTCGGACAGGCGCTTGACGCCCTTTTCCACGCCCAGGACCACCGAGGCGCCGGCCACGATGGTGATCAGGATGATCAGGATCACCTTGGTCATGCTGCTGTTCTCGAAGCCGAACAGATAGGCGAGGCCCGCCGTCGCCTGCTCGGCCCCGAGGCCAAGCGAGGTGGCCAGGCCGAAGGTCGTGGCCAGAACCGCCAGGATGTCGATGACATGCCCCGGCCAGCCCCAGATCCGCTCTCCGAAGATCGGATAGAAGACCGAGCGAAGCGTCAGCGGCAGCCCCTTGTTGAAGGCGAACAGGCCAAGCGCCAGCGCCACAACGGCATAGATCGCCCAAGGGTGCAGGCCCCAGTGAAAGATCGTCGCCGCCATGCCCAGACGGCGCGCGGCCTCGGGGTCGCCCGCGGCGGCGCCAAGCGGCGCCCAGTCCGTGCGGATCCCGTCCTGGATCACCTCGCCGCCCAGCGCGGCCTCGAAATGGCCCAAGGGCTCGCTGACGCCATAGAACATCAGGCCGATGCCCATGCCTGCCGCAAACAGCATCGCAAACCAGCCCGTCAGGCTGAAGTCAGGGCTGGCCTCGGGACCGCCCAGGCGGACCGATCCAAGCGGCGATACGATCAGCGCCAGGCACAGCAGCACGAAGATGTTGCCGGCCATCATGAAGAACCAGTCGAGGTTGCCGGTCAGCGCGTCGCGCAGCCCCGCAAAGACCGGTTCGACCTGGGTCGGAAACAGCAGCGTCACCACGGTGAAGCCCACGACGGCCAGGGCCGAGACGCCAAAGACCGGGTTGTGCACGTCGAAGGCGAAAGGCGCGCTCCCCTCGATGTTGTCCTGGCCGATCGTGTAGTCGGTCTCGATGATCTCGGTGGCGCCCTCGGGCACGGGAAGGGGCTCGACCCCGTTTTCGTCGGACGCCGGAGGCGGCGGCGGCGGCGGTGCCGGCTTCTTTTCCTTGCGCGGCGGGAAACGGCCGCTCAGCGCATCTTGTTCGCGCAAAAGATCGCGCGGTGAGGGGGCACCCGGCTTGCCCGGGCCTTTCGGAGGCGTCTGTGACATCTGTCCCTTTCAGCTCTGATCTCTCGCGGGGGCCGGATCCCGGGACCCCGCACCTGTCCGCAATGCGCGGCAGGTTTTCACATTATGTTCAAAATGACCACCTTCAGGCGACCTATCTGGCCCAAAGCCGACCATTGTGCCGCAGGGTTGTCCCTTGACTTTCGCCATGATGCAGATGCAGCATCCGCGCGTTTTGCCAGGCACATGGGGCCCAGATGGGACGAGTCAGTCGCAGTTTCGTGGTCATCGGGCTGGGCGCCTTCGGCAGCGTGGTGGCGACCGAGCTGGCGCGCTTTGGCAATCAGGTGCTGGGGGTCGACAAGGACCCACGCCGTGTTTCGGCCCTGGCCGAGCAGTTGCCTTCGGTGGTGATCCTTGACGCATCCGACGAAGGTGCGCTGCGCGAGGCGGGCGTGGACCGCTATGACGTGGGCCTGGTCTCTATCGGCAACGACCTGGAAAGCAACGTGATCGCTGCCATGAATTTGCGGCTGATCGGGGTCGAGACGATCTGGGCCAAGGCCGAAAGCCGCACGCATCACCGCATCCTGTCCAAGATCGGCGCCGACCGGGTGATCATGCCGGGGCTGGAGATGGGCCGCCATGCGGCGCAGATGCTGAACAACCCCGCCGTGCAGGACTATGTCAGCCTGGGGAACGGCTATTCGGTCGTGAACCTGATGATCCCGCAGCGCCTGTCAGGGCGCCATCTGTCGCAGCTGCGGATCGATCCCGCCGTCGAGGTGCTGGGAATGATGCGCGGCACCGAATACCGCAGCACCCGCGACGACGACCCGGTCCTGCAGACCAACGACCGCCTCCTGCTGCTGGGCAAGCGGGTGGACCTGACCCGGTTCGGCGACCAGCTTTGAGGCGTGCCTCGCGCCGCCGGGCCAGCCTGTCCCGGCGCGCCCTGATGCAATGGTTGTCGCGCACCCCGCCGCCGGCGGTCCTGGCGACGGGGTATCTGGCGCTGGTCGTGCTGGGGGCGCTGCTGCTGATGCTGCCGCCGATGGCCCGCACGCCCGTCAGGCTGGTCGATGCGCTGTTCACGTCAACCTCGGCGGTGACGGTGACCGGGCTTGGGGTGATCGACACCGAACATGTGCTGACCTTCTGGGGCCAACTGGTGGTGGCGGTGCTGATCCAGCTGGGCGGCCTGGGCCTGATGACTTTCGCGGTCCTGGTCTGGTCGGCGCTTGGGCGGCCCCTGGGGATCACCCAGGGCGTCTACCTGCGCGAGGACCTGAACCAGACCTCCTATGTGCAGCTGACACGCCTGGTGCGGACCATCTTCCGGGTCGTCATCATCGCCGAACTGGCGGGGGCGATGCTGCTGTGCCTGTCCTTCATGCCTGCGCATGGTCTGGCAGCCGGGCTGTGGCACGCGATCTTTCATTCCATCTCGGCCTTCAACAACGCGGGCTTCTCGACCTTTTCGCCAGGCCTGACGATCTATGCGACCGATCCGATCGTGAACACGGTCATCCCCGCGCTCTTCATCACCGGGGGGATCGGCTATGTGGTCGTCTCGGACATCTACCGCCGCCCCTTCTGGCGCGGCTGGAGCCTGCACACGCGGCTGATGATCATCGGAACGGCGGTGCTGATCCTGCTGGGCGTCGGGATCACCGCCGTGCTGGAGTGGAACAATCCGCGCACCCTGGGCCAGTTCGACAGCACCACGGCGCGCCTGGCGGTGGCCTGGTTCCAGGGCGTCACGACGCGGACGGCCGGGTTCAACACAACCGACATCTCGGGGCTGCACGATTCGACATCGCTGTTCTACATGGCGCTGATGATCATCGGGGGCGGCCCGACCTCGACCGCCGGCGGGCTGAAGGTGACCACGGTCGTCGTCATGGTGCTGGCCACCATCGCCTTTCTGCGCCGCCGGACCGACATCTGGGCCTTTGGCCGGTCGATCCCGCTTGGCGACGTGCTGAAGGCGATGGCGCTGATCTCGATCGCCTCGGCCGTGATCTTCACGGCCGTCTTCGTGATGCTGATCAGCCACGACGGCGAATTCATCGACATTGCGTTCGAGGTCGCTTCGGCCTTCGGGACCACGGGCCTGTCGCGCGGCTACACGACCGAGCTGACGGATTTCGGCCGCATCGTCATCATGGTGGTGATGTTCCTGGGTCGGGTCGGGCCGCTGACCCTGGGCTTCTTCCTGGCCACGCGGATGGTGCCGCGGGTGCGCTATCCGGCCGGTCAGGTCCATCTTGGCTGATCCTGCCGTCCGCCCTATAAGGCGCGCAGACAGGAAGGACCTTTTATGCGCCAGGCGACGATCACCCGCAAGACATCGGAAACCTCGATCGAGGTGACGCTGAACCTCGACGGTACCGGGGTTTATGACAACCGGACCGGCGTGGGTTTCTTCGACCACATGCTGGACCAGCTGTCGCGGCATTCGCTGATCGACATGACGATCCGCGCCACAGGCGACCTGCATATCGACGACCACCACACGGTCGAGGATACCGGCATCGCCATCGGCCAGGCCCTGGTCGCGGCCCTGGGGGACAAGAAGGGCATCCGCCGCTATGGCAGCTTCCTGCTGGCCATGGACGATTCGCTGGTCCGCGCCGCGCTGGACCTGTCCGCCCGCCCCTACCTGGTCTGGAACGTCGATTTTCCGTCGGAAAAGATCGGGACCTTCGACACCGAACTGGTGCGCGAATTCTTCCAGGCGCTGTCCACGCATGGCGGCATCACCCTGCATGTCGACCGCATCCACGGGCTGAACAGCCACCACATCGCCGAGGCGGCGTTTAAGTCCGTCGCCCGCGCGCTGCGCGAGGCGGTGGAACCTGACCCCCGCATGGCGGGTGTCCTGCCCTCGACCAAAGGGGCCCTGTGATGCGGGTCGCGCTGGTCGATTACGACAGCGGCAACCTGCATTCGGCGGAAAAGGCCTTCCAGCTGATGGGCCGCGACGCGGGCGCCGAGGTCGTGGTCACCTCCGACCCCGATGTCGCCGCCCGCGCCGACCGCATCGTGCTGCCGGGCGACGGCGCCTTCCCCGCCTGCCGTGCGGCCCTGGGCGAGGTCGACGGCATGGCCGAGGCGATCCAGCAGGCCGTCCTGACGCGCGGCGTGCCCTTCATGGGCATCTGCGTCGGGATGCAGATGCTGGCCACCACCGGCCACGAATACCGAGAGACCCCCGGCCTGAACTGGATCGGCGGAGAGATCCAGGCCATCGCCGCGCCGGGCCTCAAGGTGCCGCACATGGGCTGGAACGATCTGGTGATCGACAACCCGCACCCCGTGCTGGAAGGGATCGCGACGGGCGATCACGCCTATTTCGTCCACAGCTGGCAATTCCAGGTGGCCGACCCCGCGCATCTGCTGGCGCATGTCGACTATGGCGGACCGGTCACCGCGGTGGTGGGACGCGACAACATCATCGGCACCCAGTTTCACCCTGAAAAATCCCAAGGCGTCGGCCTGCGCCTGATCGCGAACTTCCTGCGCTGGAACCCCTGAACTCTCCGTTGCCCCAGGACCCTCGGGGGTAGATGGGGCAAAAGGACCAGTGGGGGCGCAAGCGCCCCCCGCCTTCAGCCCCTCACATAGTCGCCGTACATCTCCTCGACCCGCCGCGTCACCGGCCCGCCCACGCCGCTGCGCAGCGCCCGCCCGTCGATGCTGGCCACCGGCGTGATTCCGCCAAGCGTGCCGGTCACAAAGGCCTCGTCCGCGGCATAGGTTTGCGCCAGGGTGAAATTCCCCTCGCGCAGCACGCCGCCCGCCTCGCGCCACAGCCGCATCACCGTCGCCCGCGTGATCCCGTTGAAGCAGCAGGCCCCGTCCGAGGTCCACAGCTCCTGCCCCCGGACGATGAAGAAGTTCGTGGAATTGCAGCTGGCGACGAATCCCCGGTCGTCCAGCATCAGCGCCTCGTCTGCGCCCATGCCGATCGCCTGGTTCAATGCCTGGATGAAGTTCAGCCGGCTGTGCGAATTCAGCCGCAGGTCGAACACGTCCGGCGTCGAACAGCGGATGGCCGAGGTCATCAGCCGCAGCCCCCGCGCCTTCAGCGCCGCATTGGGCTGTTTCCACTCGGCCAGGATCACCACGGTCGGCCCGCCCCGCACAAAGCGCGGGTCCTGGTTGATGGTCGTCTTGACCCCGCGCGTGACCATCAGGCGGATATGGACGCCGTCCTCCATCCCGTTGGCGGCCAGCAGCGCATCGATGGCCGCCACCAGATCCGCACGCGGCATCAGATCCAGCCGGATGGCATTGGCGCCCTCGTAGAGCCGGTCCAGATGCGCTTCCAGCGACAGGATGCGGCCGCGCACCAGCCGCAGCCCCTCCCAGACCCCGTCCCCCAGCCCGAAGCCCGCGTCAAAGACCGACACCCGCGCCTCGTCCCGCGGCACCAGGTCGCCGTTCACATGAACCAGCACCCGGTCGTTGCGCGGATCGGGGGCATAGCTTTGGGCGCTGTCGCGGCTGGCATCATCCATCGGAACCTCCTGCTTCTTTGGGCGGCAGGCAATCATGGGCAGGTTCCGGGGGCAAGCCGCTCTGGACGCCGGGCGCGCGATCAGCTTTTGTGCCCGAAAGACAGGAGAGGCTGATGGACGATCTGGAACGGCGCATCGCGCAGGGGCGCGGCGACCAGCCCGCCGATCTGGTTTTGCGCGGCGGGCGGGTCTTCGACCTGGTGACCGGCGCCATGATCGGCGGCGACGTGGCGATCTGCGGCGACCGGATCGTGGGCATCGGCGCCGATTACGAGGGCACGCGGGTCATCGACGTCACCGGCCTGACCCTGGTGCCGGGCTTCATCGACACGCACCTGCATGTCGAGAGCAGCCTGGTCACCCCCTTTGAATTTGACCGCTGCGTCACGCCCCGCGGCGTCACCACCGCCATCTGCGATCCGCATGAGATCGCCAATGTCATCGGCCTGGACGGCATCCGCTATTTCCAAGCCGCCTCCGAACACCTGCTGATGGACCTGCGCGTCCAGCTGTCCTCCTGTGTGCCGTCCACGGAGATGGAGACCTCGGGCGCCCGGATCGAGGCCGCCGACCTGGCGCAGGTCATGGGCCACCGATCGGCCATCGGCCTGGCCGAGTTCATGAACTATCCGGGCGTGATCCACCGCGACCCGGCGGCGATGGCCAAGCTGCGCCTGTTCGCGGGCGGCCATATCGACGGCCACTGCCCGCAGCTGTCGGGCCGTGACCTGAATGCCTATGTCGCCGCCGGCATCCGCACCGAGCACGAGGCCACCACGGCGGACGAGGCGCTGGAAAAGCTGCGCAAGGGCATGCGCGTGCTGATCCGCGAAGGCTCGGTCAGCAAGGACCTCGACGCGCTGCAACCCGTGCTGACGGAGCCGACCAGCGCCTATCTGTGCCTGTGCACGGACGACCGCAACCCGCTGGACATCGCGGAACACGGGCACCTGGACTACATGATCCGCCGCCTGATCGCGCTTGGTACGTCGCCGCTGGCGGCCTATCGCGCCGCGTCCCTGTCGGCGGCCGAAGCCTTTGGGCTGAAGGATCGCGGGCTGATCGCGCCGGGCCTGCGCGCCGACATCGTGGCGATCGACAGCCTGGAGGGCTGCTACGCGCAGATGGTCCTGACCGGCGGGCGTATCGCGGACGACGCGGCGTTCGCGGCGCGCGGCACCGTCGCCCCGGTCGGCCGCGCCTCGGTCAAGGCGCCCCGGGTCACGCCGCAGGAATTCCGCTGCACGGGCAACCGCACCCAAACCCCCGTGATCGGCATCCTGGAAGGCAAGATCATCACCGAACACCTGACCATCGACATCCCGCCGCAGGATGGTGACAAGCGTCCCGATCCGGCCCGCGACCTGACCCGGATCGCGGTGATCGAGCGCCATGGCAAGAACGGCAACATCGCCACAGGCTTTGTCCGGGGCTTTGGCTTGGCACGCGGCGCCATCGCCTCGACCGTCTGCCACGACCACCACAACATCGCCGTGGTGGGGGCCGATTACGCCGAGATGGCGCTGGCTGCCAATCGCCTGTCAGAGATCGAAGGCGGCTTCGTCGTCGCCTGCGAAGGGCGGATCCTGGCCGAACTGCCCCTGCCCGTCGCCGGCCTGATGAGCCTTGATCCGTTCGAGACCGTCCGCGACGCCCTGATCGACCTGCGCCAGGCTGCCCGCAGCCTGGGCACCCCGCTGGAAGAGCCCTTCCTGCAACTGGCCTTCCTCGCCCTGCCTGTCATCCCGGCGCTGAAGATCACCGATCGCGGCATGGTTGATGTCGCGAAATTCGAGATCATCGCCCCCTGATGTCTCCGTTGCCCAACGAGCCGCAGGCGTAGGCACGGCCAAGACCGGGCAGCAGCCTCCTTACCCGCCCCGCACCCGCGCGACCTCGGCAATGGCCCGCGCCACGGCCTCGTCGATGCTCAGCCTGCTGGTGTCCAGCACCACCGCGTCATCGGCAGGCCGCAGCGGCGCAGTCGCCCGCTGGCTGTCGCGCAGGTCGCGCTCGCGCAGTTGCGCCAGCATCTCGGCCGGGTCGGCGCCCAGTTCGGCGGCGCGCCGTTCCGCACGCACCTCGTCCGAGGCCACGACATAAAGCTTCACCGCCGCGTCGGGGCAGATGACCGTGCCGATGTCGCGCCCGTCCAGCACCGCGCCCGGCTCCTGGGCGGCAAAGCGGTGCTGGAACTCGACCAGCGCCGCGCGCACCTCGGGGATGGCGGCGATGCGGCTGGCGGCCTGGCCCGCCTCGGCGCTGCGCAGCCCCTGCCCTTGCAGATCGGCCGGCGACAGGCCGCGTGCAGCGGCCACCGCGTCACCGCCCAATGCCCCGGTGGCCCGGTACAGAAGACCGGTATCCAGGTGGTGAAATCCGAAATGGCGGGCCAGGGCGCGGGCGATGGTGCCCTTGCCGGATGCGGCCGGTCCGTCGATGGCGATGATGAAGGGCATGTCAGTCAGGGCCGGCTTGAGGAAAGGATGTGCCGCACCCATGGCACAGGAAGCCCCGAAAGGTCCAGCACCGGCCGCGACTTGACCTGAACAGCGCGGCAGCGCAGGGGATCGGGGTCAGATTCCGCTTGGCAAAGGCGCCGTCGCCACGTCCTATGAACCATTGTGACCCCCGTTTCGAGATCGACATTTTATGCTTTCAGGATTCATCGAGGAGCTGCTGGCTGCCGGAACCCTTTCCGACATCAGAACCGTGTTCATGGCAGCAGCCGCGCAGTTCGGGTTCGAAAACACCTTCTACGCCGCCCGCTTCATGCTGACCGTGCCAGCCTCGCTTCTGCGCGAGCCCCCGGTGGTCCTGACCAACGCCCCCGCGCCGGTGCTGGAAGAGGCCCGGCAGCTGCGCGACCTGGACAGCGACGGATGGGTCCGGTGGGTGCTGGAAAACGACGGCGACATTTCCTCGGCCGAACTTCAGGCGCAGTGGTCGTCTCCTTCGCTGCAGGTCGCCGCGCGGCACGGTGTCGGCGCGGTGCATATCCTCAGCCTGCGCGAACGGGTGCTGCACAGCGCCGGAGCGGTCCTGCTGAACCCGCACAAGGGCGCCGATGACGAGGTCCTGGCGCAGCGCTGGCGCCAGTCGGGCCGGGACATGCGCATCCTGTCCTGGATCATGCACATGCGCGTGGCCACGATGGCCCGCCAGCAGTTCCCGCCGACCCTGACGCCACGCCAGCGCGAGGTCCTGGGCTGGCGCTCGGCCGGCAAGACCGTGGACGAGATCGCGATCATCCTGGGGATCACGCCCGCGACGGTCGAAAAGCACCTGCGGCTGGCCCGCGACTCACTGGGGGTGGAGACAACGCCGCAGGCGGTGCTCAAGGCGCATGTCACCCACCAGCTGCACCACCCCGACACCGCCCTGCGGGGGTAGGGTTTTCCCCCGTTTTCCTCGGCGTCCCACTGGCGTCAGATCGGCCGGTTCCGTGAGTGGTGACACGCAAGTGTCAGGAACAGGCGGCGTGCGGCCTGGTTGCCTTGGCCGCCGCCGCCACCAGGATCTGCAACCTCAGCGGGCAAAACGAAAAATGCCGGCCACCAGGGCCGGCATTTCGCGTTGAGGCGAAAGGGAATCAGGCGCCGCTGAGGGTCTTGGCGACCTCGGCTGCGAAATCCTCTTCCTTCTTCTCGATGCCTTCGCCGACGGCCACGCGCGCAAAGGCGGTGATCGTCGCGCCCTGCTCCTTGGCCGCTTCGGCCACGGTCAGGTCGGGGTTGATGACGAACTTCTGGCCGGTCAGCGTGACCTCCTCGAAGAACTTCTTCATGCGGCCCTCGATCATCTTCTCGATGACCGCGTCCGGCTTGCCCGACTCGCGCGCCTGCTCGGTCAGGACCTGCTTCTCGCGCTCGACCAGGGACTGGTCCAGGTCCGCTTCGCCCAGCGAGGCGGGCGAGGTCGCGGCGACATGCATCGCGATCTGGCGACCGATTTCCTCGTTGCCGCCCTCAAGGCCGACCAGCACGCCGATCTTGCCCATGCCGTCGGCGGCAGCGTTGTGCACGTAGTGCACGACCGTCGGCGCGGTCACGACGACCATCCGGCGCAGGGTCATGTTCTCGCCGATCTTGGCGATGGCGTCGGTCAGGATCTCGGAGACGGCCTTGCCGTCGATCTGCTCGTTCTTCAGCGCCTCGACATCGTCGACGTTCAGCGCGGCCTGGGCGATCTTGCGCACCATGGCCTGGAATTCCTCGTTCTTGCCGACGAAGTCGGTTTCCGAGTTCACCTCGACGGCAACGCCCTTGCCGGCTTTCACGGCGACGGCGACCAGGCCCTCGGCGGCAACGCGGCCCGATTTCTTGGCGGCCTTGGCCAGACCCTTGGTGCGCAGCCAGTCCACCGCGGCTTCCATGTCGCCGTCGGTTTCGGTCAGCGCCTTCTTGGCGTCCATCATGCCTGCGCCGGTGGTCTCGCGCAGTTCCTTCACCATGGCTGCGGTGATTGCCATATCCGTCTCCTCTGTGTTCAACACGTCAGGCGGGGCATATCCCCGCCTGACGACAATTCGATGAAATCGCGGATCCGAAAGGGATCAGGCTTCGGCGGCAGCCTCTTCGGCGGCCGGCTCGTCCAGCAGCTCTTCCGGGGCATCCGACAGCGAACCCAGGTCGACGCCCGCGGCGCCCATCTGGGCCGACATGCCGTCCAGCGCGGCGCGGCTGACCAGGTCGCAGTACAGTGCGATCGCGCGGGCCGCGTCATCGTTGCCCGGGATGATGTAGTCCACGCCTTCGGGCGAGCAGTTGGTATCGACCACGGCGACGACCGGGATGCCCAGCTTCTTGGCTTCCAGGATGGCCAGGTCTTCCTTGTTCACGTCGATGACGAACAGCAGGTCGGGAAGGCCGCCCATGTCGCGGATGCCGCCCAAGCTGGCCTGCAGCTTGGCCTGCTCGCGCTCGAGCTGCAGACGCTCTTTCTTGGTCAGGCCATCGGCGCCGCCGGCCATGGTCTCGTCGATCGCCTTCAGGCGGTTGATCGACTGGCTGACGGTCTTCCAGTTGGTCAGCGTGCCGCCCAGCCAACGGTGGTTCATGTAGAACTGGGCCGACTTTTCGGCGGCCTCGGAGATGGCCTTCTGGGCCTGGCGCTTGGTGCCGACGAACAGCACGCGGCCGCCCTTGGCGACGGTGTCGCGCACGACCTGCAGCGCCTGGTCCAGCATCGGGACAGTCTGCGTCAGGTCGAGGATGTGGATGCCATTGCGGTCGCCATAGATGAACTCGCCCATGCGGGGGTTCCAGCGCTGCGTCTGGTGGCCATAGTGAACGCCAGCTTCAAGAAGCTGACGCAGCGAGAATTCGGGAAGCGCCATAACGTGTTCCTTTCCGGTTTGCGCCTTGGCAGGGGAACTCAGGGCGGACGCCCCAACCGGTGGACCTTTTGCGGATGTCTCCCGCAAGGGCCCGCCCCTGCCTGTGAAGTGTGCGCGCCATAGCCCCTGCCCGGCGTCAATGCAAGCGGTTTCGCCATCGGACCCGTTCGATAGCGGTAACACTTGGATCCCAAAAATGGCGCTTTGGCTTGCATCACCCGCGTCTTGGGTTCAGGTTCGGGGCGATTTTCACGTCCGAAGGTGCGCCATGACCCCGCAGATCCAGTCGCAGCAGACCAAGGCCCTGTGCCAGCTTGCCCCCGTCATCCCGGTCATCGTGATCAAGGACGCCGCCCAGGCCGAGGGGCTGGCCCGGGCGCTGGTCACTGGCGGCCTGCCGGTGCTGGAGGTGACGCTGCGATCCGATGCGGCATTGGATTCGATCCGCGCGATGAGCGGGGTTCAGGGCGGCCATGTCGGCGCCGGCACGGTGCTGACGCCCGACGACGCCAAGCGGGCCAAGGATGCGGGCGCGAAATTCGCCGTCTCTCCGGGCCTGACCGACCGCCTGATCGCTGCCTGCGAGGAGCTGGAGCTGCCGCTGCTGCCCGGTGTGGTCACGGCCTCCGAAGTGATGCGGGCGGCCGATGCGGGCTTTGACATGCTGAAGTTCTTTCCGGCCGAGGCCGTCGGCGGCGCGCCTGCGCTGAAGTCGCTGGCCGGTCCCCTGCCCCGCGTCAGCTTCTGCCCCACGGGCGGCGTGACCCCGCAGAACGCCGGCAGCTACCTGTCGCTGCCCAACGTGATCTGCGTGGGCGGCAGCTGGATCGTCACCGATGCGGATGTCGCCGCCGGGAACTGGCAGGCGATCGAGGATCGCGCCCGCACCGCCGCCGCCCTGCCCCGCGGGTAAGGACCGCGATGACCGACCTGGCCCGCGCAAGGCGCAACGTCATCATCCTGGTGCTGGCGCAGGCGATCCTGGGCGCGCAGATGTCGGTCGTCTTCATCGTCGGCGGGCTGGCGGGCCAGATCCTGGCGCCCAATCCCTGCCTGGCGACGCTGCCCGTGTCGCTGGTCATCCTGGGATCGGCGCTGACCGCGCGCCCGCTGTCACGCCTCATGCAGCGGCGCGGGCGGCAGGCGGGCTTTCTTCTGGCCGTGATGGCCGGCGCCCTGGGGGCCGCGGTGTCGGCGACGGGGCTTTGGCAGAACTCCTTCCTGCTGTTCCTGATGGGCTCGCTGCTGACCGGGATCTACATGTCGGCGCAGGGCTTCTACCGCTTCGCGGCGACCGACACCGCCCCCGAGGATTTCGCTCCCCGTGCGATCAGCTGGGTGATGGCGGGGGGGCTTGCCTCGGCGATCATCGGGCCGTCGCTGGTGCGGCTGACCAGCGACCTGACCGCGATGCCCTTTCTGGCCACCTATGTCGCGGTGATCGGGCTGAACCTGATCGGGCCGTTCCTTTTCGCCTTCCTGGACATTCCGCGGCCGCCTGCGCCGGTGGCGGGCGTCGTCGCCGGACGGCCGATGGGTCAGATCCTGCGCAGCCCGGCGATCATCGTCGCGATGATCTGCGGGATGGTGTCCTATGCGCTGATGAACCTGGTGATGACCTCGACGCCGCTGGCGGTGGTCGGCTGCGGCTATCACGCCTCGGACGCGGCCAATATCGTCAGCGCGCATGTCCTGGCCATGTTCGCCCCCAGCTTCTTCACCGGCCACCTGATCGCGCGCTTCGGGCCGGAACGCATCGTGGGTCTGGGCCTGGTCATCTTGGCCATGGCCGGGGCCGTGGCGCTGTCGGGCATCCAGCTGGAGCAGTTCTTCCTGGCCCTGATCCTCCTGGGGATCGGCTGGAACTTTGGCTATATCGGCGCCACCACCATGCTGACCCGCGCCCATGCCCCGGAAGAGCGTGGCCGCGTCCAGGGCATGAACGACCTGATCGTCTTTGGCGGGGTGTTCCTGGCCTCGCTGTCCTCAGGCGGGCTGCTGAACTGCTCGGGTGGGTCGGTGCAGGCCGGGTGGAACGCCGTCAACCTGGCGATGCTGCCGTTCCTGGTGCTGGCCGGCGGTGCGCTGATCTGGCTGGTGATGCGCCCGAAAGAGGCCTGAGCCTCAGATCAGCGTCTTCTGCTCCGGCGCAGGGGGCTTGCGCCGCTTGGGTCGGGCGGGGGCGGTTTCGGGCTGAACCGCGACCCGGCGGTCGCCCGCGAATTGCAGCTCCAGCCGCGCCGCCTGCCCCGCCGCATCGGCCGAAGTGATGACCTTGTCCTCCAGGCCACGCACGATGACAAAGCCACGGGCCAGCGTTTCCTCGGGGCCAAGCGACAGGCGCATCCGGTCCAGCCGCATCAGGGTCTGCCGGCGCTGGCCCTGTCCCCGCCGCAGCGCCGCGTCCAGACGCTGGTGCAGTTCCGTCAGCCGTGCCGCCTGCTGGGTGATCGCGCGCCGCGTGGTGGCCGTCACGCGCTTCAGCGACGCATCCAGCCGTTCCTGGATCTGCACCAGCCGGTCACGGGGACGTTCCGTCCGGCGCCGGCCCGCAAGGTCCAGGCGGCTTTCCAGGCGCTCCAGCCCGTGCCGCTTGGCAGCGGTGAACTGGCGCAGCGTCGCGGCCGGCATGGGGCGCGAGGCCAGCTGCTGGTGGCGGCCGCGGACCAGCTGGCGCAGCGCCGGTTCCAGCCGCGCACCGCGCAGGTCGAGGCGCTGACGCGCGCCCTCGGTCAGGGCCGAGGGGCGGCCCAAGGCGCGGGCCAGATCGCGCAGCCGCTGGCGCGGGCGCTGGATCGCCTGCGCGTTGCAGCGCGCCATCCGCGCCCCGCTTTCGGCCAGCCTCGCCGCCAGGTCGGCCCGCACCGGCACGGCCATTTCGGCGGCGGCGGTGGGCGTCGGCGCGCGGCGGTCCGAGGCAAAGTCGATCAGCGTCGTGTCCGTCTCATGCCCCACGGCCGAGATCAGCGGGATGGTGCTGGCCGCCGCAGCCCGCACCACGATCTCTTCGTTGAAGCCCCACAGATCCTCCAGGCTGCCGCCGCCGCGCGCCACGATGATCAGGTCGGGCCGCGGGATCGCCCCCCCCTGCGGCAGTGCGTTGAAGCCCTGGATGGCGGCCGAGACCTGCGCCGCGCAGGCCTGCCCCTGCACCGCCACGGGCCAGATCACCACGCGGGTCGGAAAGCGGTCGCGCAGCCGGTGCAGGATGTCGCGGATCACCGCCCCCGAGGGCGAGGTCACGACCCCGATCACCTTGGGCAGGAACGGCAAGGCCCGCTTGCGGTCAGGATCGAACAGCCCCTCGGCCGCCAAGGCCTTCTTGCGCTTTTCCAGCATCGCCATCAGCGCGCCGGCCCCGGCAGGCTCGATCTGGTCAACGATCATCTGGTACTTGGACTGGCCGGGAAAGGTCGTCAGCCGGCCAGTCGCGATGACCTCCATCCCCTCCTCGGGGGCTTGGATCAGCCGCGCGGCCTGCCCCTTCCAGGTCACCGCCGCCAGGCAGGCGCGGTCGTCCTTGAGGTCGAAATAGAGATGCCCCGAACCAGGCCGCGACACGCGCCCGACCTCGGCCCGCACCCGGACGCGGCCGAACTGGTCCTCGATGCTGCGCTTGACGGCGCCCGACAGCTCGGAGACCGTGAATTCATGCGCATTGCTGCCCGCGGGCGGGTCGGTTTCGGGGTCGTCGTCCAGAAGGTCCATGCGGCTTGTTCCCTTGTCCGCGCCAGACTAGAACGCCGCAAGGTCAAGCGAAAGGGCGGCAGATGAATATCCTGATCCTGGGCGGCGGCGGGCGCGAACATGCGCTGGCTTGGGCCATCCGGCAGAACCCGAAATGCGACCGGCTGATTGTGGCGCCGGGCAATGCCGGGATTGCAGGAGTTGCGGAATGCGCCGCGCTGGATGTCCTGTCGCGCGCGGATGTTCTGGAATTCGCCCAAGAAAACGCCATCGACTTCGTCATCATCGGCCCCGAGGCGCCGCTGGCCGCCGGGGTGTCGGACGCGCTTCGCAACGCGGGCTTTCTCGTCTTTGGTCCCAGCCAGGCCGCCGCGCAGCTGGAAGCTTCCAAGACCTTCACCAAAGAGATCTGTGACGCCTGCGGGGCCCCCACCGCGGCCTGGGCACGCTTCACCGCCGCCGCGCCCGCCCGCGACCATGTCACCGCCCAAGGCGCACCCATCGTGATCAAGGCCGACGGGCTGGCCGCCGGCAAGGGCGTCACCGTGGCCGAGACGGTCGAGCAGGCTCATGCCGCCATCGACGCGATCTTCGACGGCGAGTTCGGAGACATGTCGCTGGTGGTCGAGGAGTTCATGGCCGGCGAGGAGGCCAGCTTCTTCATCCTCAGCGACGGCACCGACTGTCTGCCCATCGGCACCGCCCAGGACCACAAGCGCGTGGGCGACGGCGATACCGGACCCAATACCGGCGGCATGGGCGCCTACAGCCCCGCCCCGGTGCTGACACCCGCGATCCAGGATCAGGTGATGGAGCGTATCGTGCGCCCGACCATCGCCGAGATGGCGCGGCGCGGCATGCCCTTCCAAGGCGTCCTCTATGCCGGGCTGATGATCCGGGACGGCCAGGCCCGCCTGGTCGAATACAACGTCCGCTTCGGCGACCCGGAGTGCCAGGTGCTGATGATGCGGCTTGGGGGGCAGGCCCTGGACCTGCTTCTGGCCTGTGCCGAGGGGCGCCTGGCGGATGTTCCGGTCACCTGGGCCGACGACCATGCCCTGACCGTGGTCATGGCCGCCGAGGGCTATCCCGGCAGCTACGTGAAGGGCACGCCGATCAGGGGCCTGGACGCGCTGCCCGAGACCAGCTTCCAGATGACCTTCCACGCCGGCACGGACCTGCAGGACGGTGCGATCGTCGCCACGGGCGGTCGGGTTCTGGCCTGCACCGGACGCGGCGCCACCCTGGCCGAGGCGCATCAGCGCGCCTATCAGCTGGTCGACGCGATCGACTGGCCACAGGGCTTCTGCCGCCGCGACATCGGCTGGCGCGCGCTCTAGCCCGCATGAAAAGGACCGGCGCGCCCTCGCCCGCCGGTCCCTTGGCCGTTTCTTCGTTGTCAGAAATACCCCCGCCGGAGGCACCCGGACCAACCGCTCCGCGCGACCGTCAGCTGGTCGAATAAAGCCCCTCGTAGATCGGCAGCAGCGTGTCCGTCTCGAACAGGCTGCTGACCGAGGTGCCGTTCCAGATGTTCAGGATCGCCTGCGTGAACATCGGCGCAGTGGGCACGATGCGGATGTTGGGCGCGTTCCGCACGGCCTCGGTGGGCTGGATCGAATCGGTGATCACCAGCGACTTCATGACCGACTTCGCCACGCGCTCTACCGCCGGGCCCGACAGCACGCCATGGGTGATATAGGCATGAACCTCGGTCGCGCCGTTGTCGGTCAGGACCTGCGCCGCCTTGCACAACGTGCCGGCCGTGTCGCAGATGTCGTCCACGATGATGCAGGCCTTGCCGGCCACGTCGCCGATCACTGTCATCTCGGCCACTTCGCCGGCCTTTTCGCGGCGCTTGTCCACGATCGACAGGGGCGCGCCGATCCGGGTCGCCAGTTCGCGGGCCCGCGCGACGCCCCCCACGTCCGGAGAGACCACCATCAGGTCGTTCATCCGGCCCTTGAAATGGTGCTGCACATCCAGCGCAAAGACCGGCGCCGCATAAAGGTTGTCCACCGGCACGTCGAAGAAGCCCTGGATCTGGGCGGCATGCAGGTCCAGCGTCAGGACCCGGTCTACGCCCGCCTGCGTCAGCAGGTTCGCGACCAGCTTGGCGCTGATGGGCGTGCGGGCCTTGGCCCGGCGATCCTGGCGCGCATAGCCGAAATAGGGGATCACCGCCGTGATCCGCGAGGCCGAGGACCGGCGCAGCGCGTCGGTGATGACCAACAGCTCCATCAGGTTGTCATTGGCCGGGTTCGAGGTCGGCTGGATGATGTACATGTCCTCGCCGCGGACGTTCTCGTAGACCTCGACGAAGATCTCCTGGTCGTTGAACCGCTCGACGCGGGCGTCCAGAAGGCTGACGCTCATGCCGCGATGCATGGACATGCGCCGCGCGATGGACTGCGCCAGGGGACGGTTGGCGTTTCCGGAAATCAGCTTGGGTTCGGTCATGACGGGCATGGATCGGGGCCTTTGGGGGGTTGCGTCAGATTGCGGATGCCTTAGCACCGGGCTAGCCTGCGGGCAAACCAGAAGGACCGCAGCATGGCGCATATCGACTATTATCTCGGCACGATCAGCCCGTTCAGCTATCTGGCAGGCGATCGCCTGGAAAAGATCGCCGCACGGCACGGCGCGCAGATCACTTACAAGCCCGTAGACCTGATGCAGCTCTTCGACCGCACGGGCGGCATCCGCCCGGCGGACCGCCATGCCAGCCGGATGGAGTATCGCGCGCAGGAATTGCCGCGATGGGCCGAGCATCTGAGCATGCCCCTGAACCTCAAGCCCGCCCATTGGCCGGTGAACATGGCGCCGTCCTCCTATGCGGTCATCGCGGCCCAGCAGGCGGGCGGCGGCGATCTGGGAGGGCTGGTGCAGGGCTTCCTGCGGGCGGTCTGGGCCGAGGAGCGCGACATCAGCGACGACGGCGTCATCCGCGAGATCCTGGCGGCGCATGGATTTGATCCTGCCCTGGCGGACAAGGGCCTGTTCGTGGGCGCGGAAACCTATGGCCGCAACCTGGAACAGGCGGTCGCCGACGGCGCCTTCGGCGCGCCCTTCTATGTCGTGCGCGACAGCGGGCAGCGCTTCTGGGGCCAGGACCGGCTGGACTTTCTGGACCGCCACCTGGCCACCCTATGAGCGGCGTCCATCTTCGGCATTGGCCGGGCGATCCCGATCGTCCGGCGCTGGCGCTGCATTGCATGCTGGGCAGCGGCAGCAGCTGGGGGCCGATCGCCGAGGCGCTTGGGGGCCAGGTGGACCTGCGCGCCTTCGACCTGCCGGGACACGGGCGCAGCGGTGACTGGCAACCCGGCGCGGACGATCGCGACTATCACACCGCCGTCACGCGCATCGCCGCCAGCTTCATCGAGCGGCCGCTGGACCTGATCGGCCACAGCTTTGGCGCCACGGTCGCGTTGCGCATCGCGGTGGCCGCCCCCGAGGCGGTGCGCAGCCTGACCCTGATCGAGCCGGTGCTGTTCGCCGCCGCGCCGGATGCGGCCCAGGATGCGCTGGACGCCCGGATGCAGGCGGCACTGGCAGATGGTCATGCAGAAGAGGCGGCGCAGGGTTTCCTGTCGGTCTGGGGCGACCAGGACTGGGCGGCGCTGCCCGCGCCGATCCAGATGCAGATGACGCGGCAGATCCGCCTGGTGGCGGACACCGGCCCCGCGCTGCGCGACGACAGCGCCCGCATCCTGCGCGACGGCGGGCTGGAGCAGGTCGATGCCCCGGTCCTGCTGATCGCGGGGGCAGAGAGCCCGCGGGTGATCCACGCGATTTCGGATGCGCTGGCGGCCCGGCTGCCGGATGTCGGGCGCGCCACCGTGCCCGGTGCAGGGCACATGCTGCCCCTGACGCATCCGAAGCAGCTTGCAGGCCTGATCGCCGTCAACCTGGAGCGCAGCTGACGGACGCTGCCGGGCAATACCCGACACCCGCGGCCGTTCGGCGACGCCCGCCGCGCCAGCATCAGGTCCGGTGACCGCACAAAGGAAAAGCCCCGGCGAAACACCGGGGCTTTATCAAGACCGGATCGGGTCGATCAGTCGGGAACCGTGGACTGGTTCGGGTCCAGTCCGATATGGGTACCAAGCGCCTGCATGTCGCCCAACAGCTTGACGGCCGCGGTGACGACCTCTTCGCCGACATGTTCGCGACGGTCGGTCGCGCTGCGATGGGCGCGATGGGCGTCCTTCATCATGTCGTTGAAGACCTCCTGCGTGATCTCCTCGCGCGGGTGTCCGCGTTCGGCCAGCAGGCTGACGCTGTCGGCATTGATCTCAGCAAAGCCGCCGGTGACGGCGAATTCGCGCGTGGTGCCATCGGCCCCGACCAGCACGACCATGCCGGGACGCAGGGTCACGATCGCGGGCGCATGGCCGGGCATGGCGGTCAGATCGCCGTCATTGCCCGGCAGGCGCACCTCGCGCACGGGAACGGAGGCGAGGCTCCGTTCCGGCGACACGAGGTCGAACTGCATCGTATCGGCCATGGTGCCCCCTTACGCGGCTTCGGCCGCGAGACGCTGTGCCTTGGCCTTCACGTCCTCGATGTCACCGACCATGTAGAAGGCCGATTCCGGCAGGTGGTCATATTCACCGGCCACGACCGCCTTGAACGAGGCGATGGTCTTTTCCAGCGGGACCTGGATCCCGTCCGAACCGGTGAAGACCTTGGCCACGTCGAAAGGCTGCGACAGGAAGCGCTGGATCTTGCGGGCCCGCGACACGGTCAGCTTGTCGTCTTCCGACAGTTCGTCCATGCCCAGGATCGCGATGATGTCCTGCAGCGACTTGTACTTCTGCAGGATGCCCTGCACGTCGCGCGCCACCTGGTAATGCTCTTCGCCGACAACGGCCGGGTCGAGGATACGGCTGTTCGAGTCCAGCGGGTCCACGGCCGGGTAGATGCCCAGTTCCGAGATCGCACGCGACAGAACGGTCGTGGCGTCCAGGTGGGCGAAGGTCGTGGCGGGCGCCGGGTCGGTCAGGTCGTCGGCCGGAACGTAGACGGCCTGGATCGACGTGATCGAGCCGTTCTTGGTCGAGGTGATGCGTTCCTGCATCGCGCCCATGTCGGTTGCCAGCGTCGGCTGATAGCCCACGGCGGAGGGGATACGGCCCAGCAGCGCCGACACTTCCGAACCGGCCTGGGTGAAGCGGAAGATGTTGTCCACGAAGAACAGCACGTCCGTGCCCGAAGCGTCGCGGAACTGCTCGGCCAGGGTCAGGCCGGTCAGGGCGACGCGCATGCGGGCTCCCGGCGGCTCGTTCATCTGGCCGTAGACCAGCGCCACTTTCGACTCCGACAGGTTGTCGGGGACGATCACGCCCGATTCCACCATCTCGTGGTAGAGGTCGTTGCCCTCGCGGGTCCGTTCGCCAACGCCCGCGAACACCGAGTAACCCGAGTGCACCTTGGCGATGTTGTTGATCAGTTCCATGATCAGAACGGTCTTGCCCACGCCGGCGCCGCCGAAGAGGCCGATCTTGCCGCCCTTGGAATAGGGGGCCAGCAGGTCGATGACCTTGATGCCGGTCACCAGGATCTCCGAGCTGGTCGCCTGCGCGGCAAAGTCGGGGGCCTGCTGGTGGATGGCGCGCATGTCGCTGGCGGCCAGGGCTGCGCCCTCGTCCACGGGCTCACCCACGACGTTCAGGATGCGTCCCAGGGTCACGTCGCCCACCGGCACCGTGATCGGGCCGCCGGTATCGCTGACGGGCTCGCCGCGGACCAGGCCTTCGGTCGAGTCCATGGCAATGGTGCGGACGGTGTTCTCGCCCAGGTGCTGGGCAACTTCCAGCACCAGCTTCTTGCCATTGTTGTGGGTTTCCAGCGCGTTCAGGATCGCCGGAAGGTGGCTGTCGAACTGCACGTCGACGACGGCGCCGATCACCTGCGTGATTTTACCAGTGGCCTCTGCCATGTTGTCACCTCTGCGTTACGGTCAGAGCGCCTCGGCGCCCGAAATGATTTCGATGAGTTCCTTGGTGATCGCAGCCTGACGCGAGCGGTTGTACTCGGTCGTCAGCCGGTCGATCATGTCGCCCGCGTTGCGCGTGGCGTTGTCCATGGCACTCATCCGCGCGCCCTGTTCGGACGCCGCATTTTCCAGAAGCGCCGCAAAGATCTGCGTCGCGACCGACCGCGGCAGCAGGTCGGTCAGCAGCTCTTCCTCGCCGGGCTCGTATTCATAGAGCGAATTCACCGGCGCCGCGCCCTCGGGCACTTCGGCAGGGATGACCTGCTTGGCGGTCGGGATCTGGCTGATCACCGACTCAAAGCGGTTGTAGAAGATCGTCGCCACGTCGAAATCGCCGGCATCGAAGCGGGCCAGAACCTCGTCGGTGATGGCGCGGGCATTGTCATAGCCCACGCGCTTGACCTCGGACAGATCGACGTGATGCACGAACAGGCTGCCGTAATCACGCTTGAGCTGCTCGCGGCCCTTCTTGCCGACGGTCAGGATCGCCACGTCCTTGCCTTGGCCGCGCAGCCGCTCGGCATGCTGGCGGGCCAGCTTGACGATCGAGCTGTTGAAGCCGCCGGCCAGGCCGCGCTCGGCGGTCATGACCACCAGCAGGTGACGCTGATCGCCGCCCGTCCCGGCCAGCAGACGGGGCGCGCCCGACTGGCCCGCCGCATTCGCGGTCAGGCCGGCCATGACGGCCGCCATGCGGTCGGCATAGGGGCGCGCGGCTTCCGCCGCCTCCTGCGCACGGCGCAGCTTGGCGGCGGCGACCATCTGCATCGCCTTGGTGATCTTCCGCGTGTTCTTGACGCTTCCGATCCGGTTCTTGAGATCCTTGAGACTGGGCATCTATTCCCCCTCTCAGGCGCGGGTGCGGTTGTATTCGTCCAGCACCGCCTTGATCGAGGCTTCCAGATCGCCCGAGACCTTGCGGTCGTTGCGGGTCATGTCGTCCAGCAGGTCCGACTTCTGGCTGCGCAGGAACTGGATCAGGCCGTCTTCCCAGGCCACGATGTCGCGCACGGGCACGCTGTCGATATAGCCCTTGGTGCCGGCATAGATCACGATCACGATCTCGGCGTTGGTCAGCGGACGGTACTGCGGCTGCTTCATCAGCTCGGTCAGGCGGGCACCGCGGTTCAGCAGGCGCTGGGTGGCGGCATCCAAGTCCGAACCGAACTGGGCAAAGGCCGCCATCTCGCGGTACTGCGCCAGTTCCAGCTTCACGGGGCCGGCGACCGACTTCATCGCCTTGGTCTGTGCGGCCGAACCCACGCGGCTGACCGACAGACCGGTGTTCACCGCCGGGCGGATGCCCTGGAAGAACAGTTCGGTTTCCAGGAAGATCTGGCCGTCGGTGATCGAGATCACGTTGGTCGGAATATAGGCCGACACGTCGCCCGCCTGCGTCTCGATGATCGGCAGCGCGGTCAGCGAGCCGGCGCCATTGGCCTCGTTCAGCTTTGCCGAACGCTCCAGCAGGCGCGAGTGCAGGTAGAACACGTCGCCCGGATAGGCTTCGCGTCCGGGCGGACGGCGCAGCAGCAGCGACATCTGGCGGTAGGCCACGGCCTGCTTGGACAGGTCGTCATAGATGATCAGCGCATCCATGCCGTTGTCGCGGAAGTATTCGCCGATCGCGGTGCCGGAATAGGGCGCCAGGAACTGCATCGGCGCCGGGTCGGACGCGGTCGCGGCCACGACGGTCGTGTAGGCCATGGCGCCGGTCTCTTCCAGCTTCTTGACCAGCTGGGCGACGGTCGAGCGCTTCTGACCCACCGCGACATAGATGCAGTGCAGGGTCTTCATGCCCTCGGCCTCGCGGCCGTTGTAGTTCTGCTGGTTCAGGATCGTGTCCAGCGCGATGGCGGTCTTGCCGGTCTGGCGGTCGCCGATGATCAGCTCGCGCTGGCCGCGGCCGACCGGGATCATGGCATCGACCGACTTGAGGCCCGTCGCCATCGGTTCATGGACCGACTTGCGGGGCATGATGCCCGGCGCCTTGACGTCGGCCACGCGACGCTCGGTCGTCTCGATCGGGCCCTTGCCGTCGATCGGGTTGCCCAGGCCGTCCACGACGCGGCCCAGCAGGGCCTTGCCGACCGGAACGTCCACGATCGAGCGCGTGCGCTTGACGGTGTCGCCTTCCTTGATCGTGCGGTCGTCGCCGAAGATCACGATACCGACGTTGTCGGTCTCGAGGTTCAGCACCATGCCGCGGACGCCGCCGGGGAATTCCACCATCTCGCCGGCCTGGACCTTGTCCAGACCGTAGACACGAGCGATCCCGTCACCGACCGACAGCACCTGGCCGACTTCGGCAACCTCGGCATCCTGGCCGAAGTTCTTGATCTGCTCCTTGAGGATCGCCGAAATCTCGGCAGCCTGGATTCCCATTATCCGACCTCTTTCATGACATTCTGCAGGGAAGCGAGCTTCGAGCGGACCGAGCTGTCGATCATCTTCGAGCCCAACTTGACAATCATGCCGCCGATGAGGGTCTCATCGACGCGCGTGTTCAGCTTGACCGTCTTGCCCGATTTCTCGGCCAGGGTCTGTTTCAGGCGTTCCTGCTGCTCGTCGCTCAGCGCGATGGCGCTGGTGACGTCCGCGGTGATCTCGCCGCGCTCGGTCGCGATCAGGTCGGCCAGGCGGCTGGTCAGCTGCGGCAGGACGAACAGGCGACGGTTCCGGGCCATCAGCTGCAGCGTGTTCGACAGGACCGGCGACAGCTTCATCTTCGCGGCCAGCGCGGCGATGGCGCGGGACTGCTGGTCGCGGGAGTAAAGCGGGCTGGCGATCAGGTCGCGCAGGTCCGCGCTGTCCTTCAGCGCGGCATCCAGATCGGCGGTCTGCCGGGCCAGGGCATCAAGCCCCCCATCTTCCTTCGTGATGTCGAAGACGGCCTGCGCATAGCGTCCGGCGATGCTCTGGGACATGGAAACAGAGTTGGCCACGGTCATCCTTTACGGTTTGCGCAAACCCCGCTGGCGGGCCGGGCTGCTGCCTGGTCTGTCGCGGGGTGCGGGTCGCAGTCGCACGGCTTATGGAGGGTCGTGCGGAAATCTGCGGCGTCTCTAGCAGGTGATTTCGTGCCCGGCAACCTACAAGGGCAAGGAAACGTGGGCCTTTGCGACAATCGGCGCAGGTTGCGTGAAACCAGTCACAAGCAGCGCTAACATTGCGGCTGAAGCGGGTTCCCCCCTGTGGCGGGATGACGCATGTGGGGGGCCAGGCCGCCTGGTCCCGACGCCGGTCAGCAGGCTGAACCCGACTCAGTCCCCGCCACCGCCGGCGCGCCGGACCGGGGCGCTTTTCGGGCGCGGGCGCGTGACCCCGTCCAGGATTTCCCGCGGGCTGGGCACATGGATCCGGATGCCGGGCCCGACCGGCGCGCGGGTCTGCTTGGAGAGTTCCACCAGGATGACCCCCGCGATCAGCACCCGGCTGATCCGCGCGCCGGCCCGTTCCCAGAACTGCGCGCTGCGCAGCCAGAAGCGCCGGTCCGAGGGCGGGATGTAGATGGCCGAGCCGTGCCATTCGGGCATCAGCCCCGCGGCCCGCATCTGCTGCTCGATCTGGCCGGTGGTGTAGGCGCGGCCAAAGCCGAAGGGCGTCCGGTCGCTGGCCGCCCAGAGGCCCGCCCGGTTCGGCACCATCATCATCATCCGCCCCCCCGGCCCCAGGCAGCGCCATGCTTCGGCCAAGAGTTCGCGGGGATGATCGCTGGTCTCCAGCCCGTGCAGCATCACCAGCCGGTCGATGCTGCCTGTCTCGATGGGCCAGGCCGCCTCGTCGCAGAGGACCGAGTGGTTGGGCATCCCGGCGGGCCAGCCCAGCACCCCCTGCGGTCCCGGCATCAGCGCGGTGACGCGTCGCGCATGGGCCAGATAGGGCCGCAGCATCGGCGCCGCAAAGCCAAAACCCGCGACGGTCATCCCGGTGGTGCCGGCGGGCGCCCAACGCGCTGTCAGCCGGTCGCGCAGGATCCGCTGCACCACCCGCCCCAAGGAGCGCTGGTAATAGAAATGCCGCAACTGATCGATGTCGTGATGCATTGCGCCCCGGTTCGGCTTTTGACAGGCTCAGATCACCACAAGGGGAGGGATTTGCCAATGCCGCTGGACCTGGTCACGCTGCGCTGTCTCAAGGACAACTATGCCTATCTGCTGCATGGCGAGGCCGGCACGGTGCTGATCGACGCCCCCGAGGCCATGCCGATTCTGACGGAACTGAACGCGCGGGGCTGGGGCTTGGACGCGATCCTGCTGACCCATCACCATGACGACCACATCCAGGCGGTCCCCGAGATCGTCGCCGCTACGGGCGCTCGGGTGATCGGTGCGGAGGCCGATGCGCATCGCCTGCCGCCGCTGGATCTGCGCGTCCGCCCCCATGAGCCGCTGGAGGTTCTGGGCGAGGCGGTCGAGGTGATCGACGTGTCGGGCCATACGGTCGGTCATGTCGCCTTCCACTTTCCCGACAGCCGTATGGCCTTTACCGCCGACAGCCTGATGGCGATGGGCTGCGGGCGGCTGTTCGAGGGCGATCCGGCCATGATGTGGGACAGCCTGACGCGGCTGAACGCCCTGCCCGGCGATACCCTGATCTGTTCCGGGCATGATTATTGCAGCGGGAATGGCGCGTTCGCCCTGTCGGTCGATCCCGACAATGCGGCGCTGCACGACAGGCTGGCGGCGATCCAGGAAGCACGCGAACCCTGCGCCCCGGCCACGCTGGAGCAGGAACGGGCCACAAATCCGTTCCTGCGCATTCCGGAGCTGCGCAACGGCCTGGGCCTGGCCGGCGCCAGCGATGCCGAAGTCTTTGCCCGGCTGCGCCGGATGAAGGACGAATTCTAGACGCTGCGGCCGTTCCGCGACACCCGGTCGCGGAGCCCGTTCCCTTGGCGCTTGAAATCCGGGCGCTGCGACATCACATCTGCCTCAACCGTTGGAAATTCGTGGCACCTGTCAGAAAAAGCACTTGATGCCGGCGGAAATCCACCAAATCTTAAAGCTATCATGACAGTCTGGGCAGGTGGGCCAAGAATGGGTCCCATACCGCCAGCCGACTGACAGGAGACGACCGTGCCAAGTTTCTCGACCTCCCTGGAACAGGCCATTCACCAAGCGCTCGCGCTGGCGAACGAACATCGACACGAGCTTGCGACGCTGGAGCATCTGCTGCTGGCCCTGACCGAGGAACCCGATGCGGTCAAGGTCATGCGAGCCTGCAACGTCGATCTGGAAGAGCTGCGCAAGACGCTGATCGAGTTCATCGAGGATGACCTGTCCACCCTCATCACCGATGTGGACGGCTCCGAAGCGGTGCCGACGGCGGCTTTCCAGCGCGTGATCCAGCGCGCGGCCATCCACGTGCAAAGCTCGGGTCGGCAGGAGGTGACGGGCGCGAACGTGCTGGTCGCAATCTTTGCCGAACGGGAATCGAACGCAGCCTTCTTCCTGCAGGAAATGGACATGACCCGTTACGACGCGGTCAACTTCATCGCGCATGGCGTGGCCAAGAACCCCAGCTTCAATGAGCCGCGCAAGGTGGCGGGTTCGGACGAGCCGGTCGAACAGACCAAGGCCGAGGCCGCACAGGACGCCAAGGACGAGACGGCGCTTGGCAAATATTGCGTGGACCTGAACCAGAAGTCCAAGAAGGGCGACATCGACCCGCTGATCGGCCGAGAGGCCGAGGTCGAGCGTGCCATCCAGGTCCTCTGCCGCCGGCGCAAGAACAACCCGCTGCTGGTGGGCGACCCGGGCGTAGGCAAGACCGCGATCGCCGAGGGTCTGGCGCTGAAGATCACGCGCGGCGAGACGCCCGACGTCCTGGCCGGTGCCACGATCTTTTCGCTGGACATGGGCGCCCTGCTGGCTGGCACCCGCTATCGCGGCGACTTCGAGGAGCGGCTGAAGGCCGTGGTCAAGGAACTGGAGGCGCATCCCGACGCGATCCTGTTCATCGACGAGATCCACACCGTGATCGGTGCGGGCGCAACTTCGGGCGGGGCGATGGATGCGTCGAACCTGCTGAAACCCGCGCTGGCGGGCGGCAAGCTGCGCTGCATGGGGTCCACGACCTACAAGGAGTATCGCCAGCATTTCGAAAAGGACCGCGCGCTCAGCCGCCGGTTCCAGAAGATCGACGTGAACGAGCCGTCGGTTCCGGACACCATCAAGATCCTGATGGGGCTGAAGCCGCATTTCGAAAAGCATCACGACCTGCGCTATACCAACGACGCGATCAAGTCGGCAGTGGAACTGGCAAGCCGCTACATCAACGATCGCAAGCTGCCCGACAGCGCCATCGACGTGATCGACGAGGCGGGGGCGGCCCAGCATCTGGTGGCCGAAAGCAAGCGGCGCAAGACCATCAGCCCCAAGGAGATCGAGGCCGTGGTGGCCAAGATCGCCCGGATCCCGCCCAAGAACGTCAGCAAGAACGATGCCGAGGTCCTGCGCGACCTGCAGGCCTCGCTCAAGCGGGTGGTCTTCGGCCAGGACAACGCCATCGAGACGCTGTCCAGCGCGATCAAGCTGGCCCGTGCCGGTCTGCGCGAACCGGAAAAGCCGATCGGCAACTATCTCTTTGCCGGGCCGACCGGGGTGGGCAAGACCGAGGTGGCCAAGCAGCTGGCGACGACGCTTGGGGTGGAACTGCTGCGCTTCGACATGTCGGAATACATGGAGAAGCATGCCGTCAGCCGCCTGATCGGCGCGCCTCCGGGCTATGTCGGCTTTGACCAGGGCGGATTGCTGACCGATGGTGTCGACCAGCACCCGCATTGCGTCCTGCTGCTGGACGAGATCGAGAAGGCGCATCCGGATGTCTACAACATCCTGCTGCAGATCATGGATGCGGGCCGCCTGACCGACCACAACGGCCGCCAGGTGGACTTCCGCAACGTGATCCTGATCATGACCTCGAACGCAGGGGCCGCGGATCAGGCAAAGGCGGCGATCGGCTTTGGCCGGGACCGGCGCGAGGGCGAGGATACGGCCGCCATCGAGCGCACCTTCACGCCCGAGTTCCGCAACCGCCTGGACGCGATCATCAGCTTTGCCCCGCTGTCACGCGAGGTGGTCGTCCACGTGGTCGAGAAGTTCGTGCTGCAGCTGGAGGCGCAGCTGATGGACCGCAATGTCCATATCGAGCTGACCCCCGAAGCCGCCGACTGGCTGGCCGAAAAGGGCTATGACGATCGGATGGGCGCCCGCCCGCTTGGCCGGGTGATCCAGGAATACATCAAGAAGCCCTTGGCCGAGGAACTGCTGTTCGGCGGCTTGACCAAGGGCGGGGTGGTGCGCGTGAAAATCGAGGATGACAAGCCCGCCTTCGACATCACGGGTCCTGACGCTCCGCGGATCGGCAAGTCCAAGACCCCGCTGCTGACGGCGGAGTAACGCAAGACCCATGAAGGTTTGGAAGCCCCGCCCTGACCGGCGGGGCTTTTGCATAGGGATTGCTTGGGGATGCAGCTACAGGTTCATGACTGCGCCAGCGCTATCAGGTGCGACCTTTGAACGGACATCCCGCCCGACCAACTTGAATAGATTAAAAGACGCGCGCCCTACCAATTCCTGCTCGGTCACCGCCATTTGTTGCAGGGCTGAGCCACGCCCAATCGCTTGCCGCCCGTAGGTCCGCTGAAGACCTGAGCCCCGTTCAAGAGCACCGGCCTCTCTCAAACCAGAAGTGCCGGAATCAAGCCGCGCAGGGCGTTCCCGCAATAGAGCGCTCCTTCCGCCAGATCCGACAGCTGCAGGTGCGCTTCCTGCGCGCGGCCCTGCATCAGCAGGCTCTGGCGCAGTACCCCTGGAAGCAGGCCGCAGGCCAGCGGCGGCGTCAGCAGCACGCCGCCCCGGTCCAGAAAGATGCTTGTGATGGTGCCTTCGCAGAGTTCGTCAATTTGGTTCAGGAGCAGCGCCTCGTCGACGCCTGCGGGCAACGCCTGCCGCACATGATCATAGACCGGGCGATGCGAGCTCTTGATGGAGAGCCAGGGATCATCCGCCTGCAGCCGCCGGTCTGAGATGATCACCCGCCAGAGAGGAGGGTTGGGCGGCAGCGGGGCATGGGTCACGTCGATCCGGCCGCTGGCATCCACCGCCAGGCGGGCGCGCAGCAGCTGACCTGCGGGCAGCCGGGACAGCGCCTCTTGCGCCAGGGCCTCGTCCAGCGGAAAGCCGACTGCCGCGCAACCGTTCCGCAGACGTGCCAGGTGCAGGGGCCACAGCGCGATATGGCCGTCCGGCTCGCGGCGCATCGTCTCGAAGACGGTCAGACCGTCGGGAATGTGCCCAGGAATGCGGACTTGCACAGCGCCTCCTCCCATTCGGACCCGGCTTCGCTGTCATGCACGATGCCGCCGCCGACGTTCAGCCGCAAGCGCCCCGGCGCGATCATCCAAGGCGAACGGATCGCAACATTGAACCGCATCGGCCCGGCCGGATCGACCCAGCCGATGGCGCCGCAATAGACCTCCCGCGGGGCCGCTTCCAGTTCCGCGATGATCTGCATCGACCGGATCTTGGGCGCCCCGGTGATCGATCCGCAGGGAAAGAGCGCGCCCAGGATCTGTGCCAGCCCGACCCCCGGCACCAGCTGGCCCCGGACGGTCGAGACCATCTGGTGCACCGTCGCATAGCGTTCGATATGGAACAGCTGGGGGACATGGACGCTGCCCGGCCGGCAGATGCGGCTGATGTCGTTGCGGAGAAGATCGACGATCATCAGGTTCTCGGCGCGGTTCTTTTCCGACTGCTGCAGCGCCTGCGCGGCGGCGTCGTCCTCGGCCGGGGTGGCGGCGCGGGCGGCGGTTCCCTTCATCGGGCGCGTTTCGATGACGCCCTGATGATCCACCGCGAAGAACAGCTCGGGGCTGCGGGACAGAACGACCGGCCCGCCCAGGTCCACGAAGGCCCCCTCGCCCACCGGCTGGCGGGCGGCCAGGGCGGCGTAAAGGGCGAGCGGATCGCCCGTGACCTCCGCCTCCAGCGGAAAGGTCAGGTTGATCTGGTAGGTGTCGCCGGCCGCGATATAGGCCTGCACGGCCGCGATGGCCGCGTCATAGCGCGCCCGGTCCCACAGGGGGCGCAGCCGGCCGAAGCTGATGCCCTGCGATGCCGGAAGCGGCGGCGCGGGACGCGGGCCGTCGAAGACCCCCATCAGGATCAGCGGCATCTGCCGGCTAGCGGGCATCAGCTCGGCCAGGCTAGGCGTCAGCGCATGACCCAGTTCATAAGACAGATATCCGGCCAGCCACAGGCCGCGGGCCTGCGCCGCCTGCAGGGTGGCCAAGGCTGGGCCGACCTCTTCGGGCGTATCGGCGCGGATCACGCTCTGCGGGCGCGCGAATTCCGTCCCGCCCGACAGCGGGCCGGTGTCGAACCGGATCAGTCCGTTCATGTTCTGGCCTTCTGCTTGCCGGCCTTGATCTTGGCTGCCAGGTCGCGGGCCACGGCAAAGGCACCCTTGATCCGTTCGGCATCGGACGCGAATTCGCGGCGCAGGACGACCTTGTTGTCGGTGACCTTGGCGGTGCCGCGCTCCTCGGACAGGAATTCGACCAGGCCGGCGGGATCGGGGAACTTGTCCAAGTGGAACTGGACAGTGATCCCCTTGGGCCCCGCGTCCAGCTTGGAGATATTGGCGCGCTTGGCCATGGCCTTGATGCGGATGACCAAGAGCAGCGTGTTGACCTCGCGCGGCAAGGGCCCGAAGCGGTCGATCAGCTCGGCCGCGAAACCCTCCAGCTCGACCTTGGTGGTCAGCTCGGCCAGGCGGCGATAGAGGCCAAGGCGGACGTCCAGGTCGGGGATATAGCTTTCCGGGATCGTCACCGGCACGCCCAAGTTCAGCTGCGGCGCCCATTCATCCTCGGGCGTGCCCTCCAGCTCGCCGGACTTCAGCTTGGCGATCGTCTCCTCCAGCATCTGCTGGTACAGCTCGAATCCGACTTCCTTGATATGGCCCGATTGTTCCTCGCCCAGCAGGTTGCCGGCGCCGCGCAGGTCCATGTCCTGGCTGGCCAGATTGAAGCCCGCCCCCAGCCCGTCGATCGAACCCAGGAACTTCAGCCGCCGCATCGCCTGCGGCGTCAGTGGCTGGCGCGGCTTGGTCGTCAGATAGCAATAGGCCCGTGCCTTGGACCGCCCCACCCGGCCCCGGATCTGGTAAAGCTGCGCCAAGCCGAACATGTCCGCCCGCCAGATGACCATGGTGTTCGCGGTCGGGATATCCAGCCCGGATTCGACGATGGTCGTGGCCAGCAGCACGTCATGGCTGCCGTCGTAAAAGGCGTTCATGCGCTGATCCAAGTCGCCCGCCGCCAGCTGGCCATGGGCGACGATATAGGACAGTTCCGGCATGTTCTCGGTCAGCCAATGCTCGACATCGGGCAGGTCGGTCAGGCGTGGAACGACAAAGAACGACTGCCCGCCGCGGTATTTCTCGCGCAGCAGCGCCTCGCGGATGGTGACGCTATCGAATTCGCTGACATAGGTGCGGATCGCCAGGCGGTCGACGGGCGGCGTGCCGATCACCGACAGGTCGCGCACGCCGGTCAGGGACAGCTGCAACGTGCGCGGGATGGGCGTCGCGGTCAGGGTCAGGACGTGGATGTCGCTGCGCAACTCCTTCAGCCGCTCCTTGTGGGCGACGCCGAAATGCTGCTCCTCGTCGATGATCAGCAGCCCGAGGTTCTTGAAGCGGATGCCCTTGGCCAGCACGGCATGGGTGCCCACGACGATATCGACGCTGCCATCGGTCAGCCCGGTGCGGGTGGCATTGGCATCCTTGGCGCTGACAAAACGCGACAGCGGGCGGACGGTGATCGCCGTGCCGCGAAAGCGCTCGACAAAGCTGCGGTAATGCTGGCGGGCCAGCAGCGTCGTCGGCGCCACGACCGCGACCTGCATCCCCTGGGATGCGGCGATGAAGGCCGCGCGCATCGCCACCTCGGTCTTGCCAAAGCCCACGTCGCCCACCACCAGCCGGTCCATCGGCCGGCCGGCGGCCAGATCCTCGGCCACGTCCTCGATGGCCGCCAGCTGGTCGTCGGTCTCGCTATAGGGGAAGCGGGCGGCGAACTGCTGCCAGTCGTGCTCCTCGGGCTCCAGCACGGGCGCGGGGCGCAACAGGCGTTCGGCCGCGACGCGCATCAGCTTGTCGGCGATCAGCTTGATGCGTTCCTTGAGCCGCGCCTTGCGCGCCTGCCAGGCACCGCCGCCAAGGCGGTCCAAAAGTCCCTCCTCATGGCCGTAGCGCGACAGCAGCTCGATATTCTCAACCGGCAGATAGAGGCGGTCGCCGCCCGCATATTCCAGCGCCACGCAGTCATGCGGCACCTTCAACGCCATGATCGTCTCGATCCCGGTATAGCGGCCGATGCCGTGTTCCACATGGACCACCAGATCCCCGGGCGACAGGGTCTGCGTGTCCTTCAGGAAGTTCTCGGCCTTGCGGCGCTTCTTCGCGCCCCGGATCAGCCGGTCGCCCAGCACGTCCTGTTCCGAGATGACGGCGATGCGGCCAAGCGCCGTTCCCTCCGCCACGAAGCCTTCGTCCAGCGGCCAGACCGCCAGGCCAAGCGCGCCGGGCTGATCAGGCAGGTCGCGCAAGTCACCGATGGGCGCGGCGCCGGTCAGCCCTTCATCCTTCAGCAGCCCCGCCAGCCGTTCGCGCGCCCCGTCCGAAAAGCTGGCGATGACGACCCGGTGGGTCTTGGCCAGCGCCTTCACGTGGCCCGCCAGCGCGCTGAACAGGTTGATCGTCTCGGCCTGCCGCTCGGGGGCGAAATTGCGGCCCGGCCGCCCGCCCGCGTCCAGCACGCCGGGGCCGGGCGGCTGGTTCAGGACCGACAGGCGCAGCACCCGATGCGGGGCCAGCCAGCCAGCCCATTCCGCCTCGGTCGGAAACATCGCATCGGGCGGCACGGGCTTGTAGACGGTATCGGCCCGCCCCTTGGCCGCCATCGCGGCGCAGCGGGCGTCGAACTGTTCGCGGATCATCAGGCGGCGCGCGTCGATCACCTGGCCCAGATGATCGTCCAGCACCACCGACGCGCCGGGCAGATAGTCGAACAGGCCTTCCATCCGGTCATGGAACCAGGGCAGCCAATGCTCCATCCCCGCCGTCTTGCGGCCGGCACTGACGCTTTCGTAAAGCGGGTCATTGGTCCCACCCCCGTATTCCGTCCGATAGCTCTGGCGGAAGCGGGTGATCGACGGCTCGTCCAGGATCACCTCGGACATGGGCGCAAGCTCGATCCGCGACAGCTTTTCGGTGGTGCGCTGCGTGACCGCGTCGAAACGCCGCGCCCCGTCCAGCACGTCGCCGAACAGGTCCAGCCGGATCGGCCCGGCTTCGCCCGGCGGAAAGATGTCGATGATGCCGCCGCGAATGGCATAGTCGCCCGGATCGGTCACCGTCGGGCTCTGGACAAAGCCCATGCGCACCAGGAACTCGCGCAGGGCCGCCTCGTCGATGCGGTCGCCCACGCGGGCGGTGAAGGCGGTCCGGGCCACCAGGTCGCGCGCCGGCAGCCGCTGCAGGACGGCGTTCAGCGTGGTCAGCAGGACAAAGGGGCCCTTGATCGCCCCCTGCGCCAGCCCGGCCAGCGTGGCCATGCGCGCCGCCTGGATCTCGGGCGCGGGCGAGACCCGGTCATAGGGGGTCGTGTCCCAGGCCGGAAAGTCCAGCACCGCCAGCTGCGGAGCCAGAAAGGCCAGGGCCGCGCGGGTGGCGGCCATGCGGCGGTCGTCGCGGGCGATGTGGATCACCGGCGCGCCACGGTTTTCGGGACGCGCCGCCTCGCGCGCGATCAGCGCCGCGTCATAGCCTTCGGGCGCACCGGAAAGGATCAGCTGGTCGGACATGAGCCGTCAGGTATAGGGCCGCGCCGCGAAGTCAAGCGCCTCACAGCCCGTTGGGATGCATGATGGCCCACAGCGTCCCCCAAAGCACCGTCAGCGCGATCGCGACCATCGACATCAGCGTGACCCAACGGCGGTGCCAGGACATCAGATGCACCGCCTGCGCGGCCACCTGCGACAGCTCCATCTGCCCGTCCTGCGCCGCCTCGACCAGCGGGACCAGGCGCCGCGCCAGCCGGATGCGCATCCAGAACAGAAGCCAGAAGGGCACCAGCAACAGCACCATCGCCTGCGCCAGTTCCAGCCAGAAGACAAAGCCCAGCACCGCCAGCGAGCTCAGCAGGAAGCTGGTGACCGCCAGGAAAAGCGCCCCCTCGCGCGTGCCCAGCTGCCAGCGCGGCAGGACCAGCGACAGCCAGTCCAGCAGCGTGATGACGGCGGCGCCCTCGGCCTGTCCCGCGGCTTGGGCGGCGCGGGCGCGGGCCAGCACCTCGGTCGGCACGCCCAGCACGCTGCGGCCGGTGGCGGACCACATCCCCACCAGCGCCAGCCAGTACCAGATCGTCATGAAAGACCGGCTGTCCAGAAGCCCGATCAGGCTGTTGACTTGCGGCACTGGCAGTTCCTTGTCCTTGGCTGCCGGCGACCTTAGAACGGGTTTTGACCAAGGGAAAGCCGCCCGGTTGTCCCAGCTGCCGTCCCATTTGCAGGAGGCCCCATGGCCAGCCCGATCATCGCCCCTTTCCCCGCCTCGCGCCTGCGCCGTCTGCGCCGCAACGCCAATATCCGCGCCATGGTCTCGGAAACGAACCTGACGCCCGCGAACCTGATCTGGCCGATCTTCGTGACTGAGGTGGCGGGCGCCGAGGGTGAGATCGCCTCGATGCCGGGTGTGGAGCGGCTGACGCTGGACGGCGCGAAACGCGCGGCCGAACGCGCAGCACGCCTGGACATCCCCGCCATCTGCATCTTTCCGCATTCCGACCAGTCCAGCCGGACCGAGGGATGCGAGCGGGCCTGGGACCCCGACAACATCGGCAACCTGGCCATCCGCGCCGTCAAGGAGACCGTGCCCGAACTGGCGGTCATGACCGACATCGCGCTGGACCCCTACAATGCCAACGGCCATGACGGGCTGGTCGTAGACGGAGAGATCCTGAACGACGAGACGGTCGAGGCGCTGGTCCGCATGGCGCTGGTGCAGGCGGAATGCGGCGCCGACATCCTGGGGCCAAGCGACATGATGGACGGCCGCATCGCCGCCCTGCGCGCAGCCCTGGAGCGCGAGGGGCACAAGCATGTGGCGATCCTGTCCTATGCCGCGAAATTCGCCAGCGCCTTCTATGGCCCGTTTCGCGATGCGGTGGGCGCCTCGGGGCGGCTGGTCGGGGACAAGAAGACCTATCAGATCAACCCCGCCAACCGGGGCGAGGCGATCCGCTGCGTCGCCCGCGACCTGGCCGAAGGCGCCGACATGGTCATGGTCAAGCCGGGCATGCCCTATCTGGACATCTGCCGGGCGGTGAAGGACGAATTCGGCGCGCCGACATTCGCCTATCAGGTCAGCGGCGAATACGCGATGATCGAGGGCGCGATCCGCAACGGCTGGCTGTCGCGGGATGCCATGGTGGAAAGCCTGCTGGGCTTCCGCCGCGCCGGCTGCGACGGGGTGCTGAGCTATTTCGCGCCCACCGTGGCCGAGATGCTGGCGTGACCGGCCCCGCTGACCTATCCTGCGCCCCAACGGGCCGGTAAAAGTCCCGATCACCGACACGAGGCGACAGATGACCAAATTCACGATGACGCGCCGCAACCTGCTGGCATCGGGCGGCGCTGCGATGCTGGCCGCCGGCTGCACCAATGCGGTGGGCACCAATGGCGCCGCGCAGTTGGATGCACGCGTCGACCAGACCCAGCAATACCTGGTCGGCACCTATCCCGCCGCCGCCCCGCTGGTGCAGAACGCCCGCGGCGTCCTTTACATGCCGCTGATGACCGAGGCCGCCCTTGGCTTTGGCGGCGCCTATGGCCAGGGCGCGCTGCGGATCGGCGGGCAGTCGGTCGATTACTATTCCGCCACCCGCGCCACGGTGGGCCTGCAGGCCGGGGCGCAGCAATATGCACATGTGCTGATCTTCCAGACGGACGAGGCGCTTGGGGCCTTCCGCGCCGCGCCGGGCTGGGTTGCCGGGGCGGGCGCCTTTTACGCGATCCCGGCCGGCGGGATGGCCGTGGGGACCGACACATTCTCGGCCCAGTTCCCGGTGGTCGCGATGATATTCGGCCAGTCGGGCCTGATGGCCGGCGCCGCGATCGAGGGCACGAAATACAACCGCATCATCCCCTCGACGCTGCCGCAGATCAGCTTTGGCTCGCTCGGCCTGCCGCCGATGGGCGCGCCTGCCTGACCGCTAGCCCCGGCGGGTCGGGCCGGCTGTCCCCGGCAGCAGCGCTCCGGCCCGGGTCCGCGCCACGCCGATGACCAGCGCGGCCTCGAAGCCGCCCTGGACCTGGGTGACCTGGGCAAAGGCCCCCTCTCCTGCCCTGCGCGCGATCCCGTCGCGATCGTTGAAGATCTGGCCGCGGGTCGAGCCACGCGCATAGGCCGGCAGCTGCCGGAACACCGCCCGGCTGAAGCGGTCGGGAAAGAACATCTGGCCTGTCACCAGGCTCTGCCGATCCAGCAGGACCTTGAAATGCACATGGGCCGTGCGGCCCCGGTACCAGCCGGGCCAGATCGACCGGAATGCCACCCGGCCCGCCTGGTTGGTCATCTGAGACCCGCGCAGGAAGGTCTGCCCGCTGAGGTCCCCCTCGGCCTGGCCGGGATAGCCGCTGTAATTGCCCTGCGCGTCGCAGTGCCAGACATCGACCCGCGCCCCCTCGATCGGCCGGCAGGCGGCGTCCACGACTTGCAGGCGCATCGCCAACAGATGGCCCGGCCTGTCCTCGCGGATGTCGCTGCGCAGCAGGCGCGGGTCGAAATAGAAGGGCCCCTCGGTGGTCTCGGGCATCAGGCGGCAGACATGGGTGGCGATCAACTGGGCCTCTGCCGCGTCCTGCGCCAAGGCCCGCCCCACCGCGCCGATGCCCAGGACCGAGGGCGTTGCCGCAGCCAGGGCCCTCAAAAGATCGCGTCGGTCCAGCATGAGGCACCTTTCGGCTGACATCCCGCCATCATGCCCCACCCCGGGGGGCCGCGCGAAGTCACAAGGCCGTCAGGCCGAGGTCAGGTGCCGCAGCCCGTGGGTCACATCCGCCCGCACCGCCAGCCGCAGCGCCGGTTCGTCGCCCGCCCGCAGCGCCGCCAGGATCATCCGGTGGTGCCGCGGCGGCTCGTTGCGCCTGACCCGCCCATAGAGCGCCCGCATCGTCGGCCCCAGCTGCAGCCAGATCGTCTCAAGCATCGCCAGCATCGCGGGCGCCTGCGCCCGCAGGTAGAGCATCCGGTGAAAGTCCAGGTTGCAGCGGATATAGCCGACCGCGTCGTGACGCTCGACCGCGTCGGCGATCCGGCCGTTCATGGTCGCAAGCCTGTCGATCAGCGCGAAATGCGCGCGCGGCAGGGCGCGGGCGGCCAGTTCGGGTTCGATCAGCGCACGCAGGGCGGCCAGTTCCTCGATCCGCTCATCCGACAGGGCGGGCGTGGCGACGCGGCCTGATCCCGACAGGGTCAGCGCCCCTTCGGCGACAAGGCGGCGCACCGCCTCGCGGGCGGGCGTCATCGACAGGTGATGGTCGCGGGCGATCCCGCGCAGGGTCAGCGCCTTGCCGGGTGGCAGTTCGCCCAGCATGATCTGGCTGCGCAGGCTGCGATACAGACGCTCATGCGCGGTGGGGTCGGTGGATCGGGCGGCGCTCATGGGCTTCATGTGATCACAAATCCTGCGCCCGTCAATCGCGGAACTGCCACAGCATCAGATCGCCCCCATGGGCCTTCAGCCAGGTGCGCTGCGGTGCATGGCCGGGCATCAGTGCCTCGACCTGCGCCCAGAAGCGGGCCGAATGGTCCATATGCGCCAGATGCGCGACCTCGTGGGCGGCGACATAGTCCAGCACCGGCCCCGGCGCCATCGCCAGCCGCCACGAGAACATCAGCCGGCCGTCATGGGTGCAACTGCCCCAGCGCGACCGCGTGTCCCGCAGCACAAGGGCGCGATAGGGGCGGCCCAAGGCGCCGCTGAAGCGGTCGCAGGCGGCGCGCAGCCGATCCGCCGCCAGATGCTTCAGCCATGCGGCCGCGACCGGGCCCGCGGAACGCCCCTGCGGGATCAGCAGCGCGTCGCCCTGCACCTGAGGCCTGCGCACCTCGGCCGGTGTCAGCCGCAGCAGCTGCCCTTCGACGGGCAGCAGGGCGCCCGGTACCGCGACCTGCCGTGCGGGCAGCCGGGCGACAGCTTGGTGCAGCCAGGCGCGGCGGGATTCGGCAAAGGCCCGCCCCTCCCGCTCGGAAACATGCGCCGGCAGGGTCAGCACCACGCCCGATCCGTCACGCGGCACCCGCAGCGTCATGCGCCGCGCGCGTGGCGAGCGCGCCAGCCGCACCGCCAGCCCGTCTTCGAGGATGATCCGCTGATCGACGCTTGCCATGCCCGCCCCGGCCTGCCAGATAAAGCCTTTGACACCCTCAGGCCGCTGTGGCAGGGGGTCGCCCGGTTTCCCTAATCGCGGCTGAAGGAGATTACCATGCCCAAAGAGGAATGGGGCACGAAGCGCCTGTGCCCGCATTGCGCGACGCGCTTTTATGACCTGAAGAACGACCCGATGACCTGCCCCGCCTGCGGCAACCAGTTCACGCGGGACAGCCTGACCGACGGTCGCGGCAAGACGCTTGTCACCGAAAAGACCGCCGTGCGGCCCGATGACGACGAACTGGTCGATGACGAAGAGGACATCGCCGACGAGGCCGGCGAACTGGACGACGACCTGCTGGAAGAGGACGATGACGACGGCGACGTGTCGCTGGACGACATCGCCGATGTCGCCGGCGACGAAGAAGAATAAGAGCAAGGGCCGCGTCGAAAGTCGCGGCCCTTTTCTTTCCGGCGCGCAGGGCTGGGCCGCGCCTCCCGCAGCCACTTTCTCCGCAATTTCAGCACCTGCATCCCATGTCCGCCTGACTGGGAAAGAATCTGCGCCTGCCCGACGATTTTCCGCTTGCACCCCCACGCGGGCGCCCATATAGACCCCACACGCGGCGGCGCTGAGGCGCTTCGCAGACCTCCGGTGGGGCCATAGCTCAGTTGGTAGAGCGCTTGAATGGCATTCAAGAGGTCAGGGGTTCGACTCCCCTTGGCTCCACCAAAAACATCCCGGCAATGCCGGGTAAATCCTTTCCTCATGTAAAATGTGACCTTGCTCCGCTGAGTGACGGGATGGGTCGGCACATCTGGCGATGTAGGCAATCGCCTACCGCCGTGGGAAGATGCTCTCTTAGAGCCCAGCCTTAATGTCGCCCATGCAAATACATGACAGCTGGCGCGATGGCGGAGGGGAAAAACTTCGGCCATCTGTTCTGAGCCAAGGTGGCAATCCGGCGCCGAGCTTTCACATGACAAAACACGATCTCGATGCGGTTGCGCCGCTGGTGGCAGTAGACGGGCGTTGCCGCAGGAGATCCTGCCGGGAATGCTGACCTTGCAGTCATCTGCATTGGACCTCCCGCCTAACCAAGCAGTTGCTCCCGTCCTGTTCTGGAAAATACGGGACGAGTTCAGGGGACAGCCGCGCTGCAGGATTGGTTTTGAGATACCCCCTCAATTCTTCTGTCTGAAGCCAACGGTAGTATGATCCAAGCGTCAGACATAGCCTGTCTCCGACACCGGGCGGTCATTCTGCAGACCAATCATCGAACATGAGGCCGCTGAACCGGGAAAGATCGAGGAAATCTCTCCCCCCATCCCCCGGATTAGGTATTCTGCATCGGCGGCGGCCCGTGTTCAGTGACGAAAGCGTCCTTTGCCAGTGCCCCAGTTTTCGCAGTAGCGATCCGGCCGGCACCGATGTTGCAGCAACGGAGGAGGAATATGGATGTCAGCCGGTTCAAGGCGGCCATCGCGGGCATGTCAGACGCTGACCTCTGCGAGGTTCTGAACGCCCTTGGCCGTGCGCGTGATCATGCAGCGCAGTTGAAGATCAGCGCGCGCCTGCCGGAAGGCGCCGCCTTTGGAGCGATTGCGCGGGATCTCGATTACGGCTTGGGCATCATCCGCGCATCCGCACCCGAAGACCCCGCCCCCACGGGAATCGATGCGAATGAACCGCTAGATGCCGCGTATGTCGCCTTCGCCACCCCTGCCGAACGAAAGACGACCAGCAGGCTCTGAACCCTGCTTGAAAAGCCACGCAGGCGCCTCATGGTCAAGGTGACCAGCCGCGAGGCACGACCAGCAGCACCATCATGACAGCGGCCTGCGGATGCGTGTGGCAGTGAAGACACTCGCTCGCAGCGCCCGTGGATCGGGGACGGCATCAACACGACGATCCGGGGCAGAGTGCCCGGGGCGGTGGAGGAGCCAAGGGCACCCTCGGGCCTCTCATGCCCTCGCCCACTCCCCCATCTCCGCGGCCAGAGTCTCCACGAGATCTCCGGCCGGAAGCGCGCGCGCCCGTGCGGCCTGCGCACCGGCCCATTGCGCGCCGTAAGCTGTGGCGCCCTTGGCCTTGGCGGCCGTGCTGAGCGCCTTGGCCAGATCATAGGCGCAGGGATAGGGGGGGATGTCGGCGGGTGGGACATCCTCGGCCCATTGAGTGAAGGCGTTGCTGAGGCAGCGGGCCTGGCGGCCAGAGATGGCCTGGGTCATGACCGTGTCGCCGCCCAGGGCAAGGCGGTCGCGATAGCCGGCATCCGCGGCGCTCTCCGGGCAGGCAATGAAGGCGGTGCCCAGTTGCGCCGCCGCGGCACCCCGCTCCAGCATGCGGCCGATGTCCCGCCCGTCCATGATCCCGCCGGCGGCGATGACCGGCAGGCTCACTTCGTTCAAGAGGGCGCGCAGCAGGTCGCCGGTCGAAAGCCGGGCGTCCGGCCCGGCCGGATCGAAGAGGCCACGATGCCCTCCGGCCTCCCATCCCTGCGCGACGACGGCATGACAACCGGCCGCCTCAATGGCGCGGGCCTCGGCCGGGGAGGTGGCGCTGCCGATCAGCACCAGCCCCGCCGCACGCAGCGCCGCGATCTGGTCAGGACGCGGCAGGCCCAGATGGAAGCTCACGACGGGCGGGCGCAGCTGGAGAACAAGTTCGAGGTAGGCTTCGGTGTCGCGAAAGCTGGTGTAGAGGTCCCGAAGCTCGGCAGGCGGCTCCGCCTCGAACCGCGCAAAGAGTGGCGCCATCCGCTGGATCCAGGCCGCCTCCAGCGGCGGGTCGCGCTGTGGTCGCGCGTGGCAGAAGAAATTCACGTTGAAGGGGGCGGATGTCCGCTGCTGCACCTCCACGATGGCCTGCCCTGCAGCCTCTGGGCTGGAGGCACAAAGACCCAAGGCGCCCAAGGCCCCCGCGTCCGAGACGGCCACGGCCATGGCCGGCGTGGCCACCCCCGCCATCGGCGCCTGAAGGATCGGTAGCTGGACCTGAAGCAAATCCAGAAGCTGGGTCGTGGCGGTCATCGGATGCTCCCCCTTGGTGCAGACTGGGCCAGGAGCCCGGACAGATCAAGGGCGCGCGATGATCTTGCCGAGGGAGGGGGAAGGGCGCAACGCGGATCAGGGTGAAGCCTCGTGGTTCCTTTTGCGGCCGGCACGCGTTGCAGGTTGCAGGGGGAGCCAGGCTGGCGCGGCCTGTGCAAACACCAATGACGTGACATGAGGAGGAAACAGATGGCGGACCCTGTCATCGTCATGGGCGCCGCACCGCATATAAAGCGGTCGGGGCTCGGGTTCACAGCCGCTGATGCTCTCATTATCTTCGGCAGCCATGAGCCGCCGATGTTATCTTGCTCAGCATGCCGATGACGGTCCACTGAAGGGTCCGACAGAAGATCCGTAGAGGCCCCTCTACGATGGCTTTCATGAGGGCCTTGCCCTTCCCGACCTGGAAAAGGACAACGCGATGTTCAGCGAATGGAAACAGGAGAAAGCGACGGCAGCCCTTGTTGATGAGGCGCAGGCTGTTGCGGACAGGTTGGCCGCAGCGAAACCCCATTTCGTGGAGGGCCATGCCGCCGCGGCGCGGTTCTGGGCTGCTTCCTATCTGGCGGACGGGCAGGACCTCCATGAGTTGACCGAATGGCCCGCCGACGCCGTTGCCCGTTTCGCCGCGACCGCGCAGGCCAGGATCGCCACCCTGCGGAAGGCGCGCGAGTATGACAGCAGCGACGGCCTGGCGATCTGGCTTCATACCGCCCGTGCCGTGGCGGAGCCACGGGTCGCGCCGGCGGTTCGCGAGATCTGGCAGCATCTGTTGGACGCAGGACCCAATGCAGATTCCATGGCCGATGATCTGATCCAAGAGGCAGGCTTGCCGGCGGACAAAGGCCGGAGTGTTCCGAAGGGCTTTGCCAGCCAGGACTAGGTCTTTCCGCTGAGCCGACGGCGCTGTTTGACTGAGCTTGGCCTAGGAAAAGGTCGGCATGCGGAAAGGGCTGTGCGGCAGGAGCCAAGGCAGCATGGCGAGTCAGGATTGGACGCACTTTGAACAGGGCTTCGATCAGCGACATTCGTCCTAGGCTACCTTGCTGCTACCGCTCAAGGGCGCGCTAGCCTGTCTGTTCCATACTGTGCAGCTTCCGCGTTGAAGCAGCCGGCGAGCCAAGTGGCACGCCAATGACATGCGAAGGCCGAAGCAATCCCTTCTTCAGCCCGCGCTTTCCCACGACCCAGATCAAACATGATGGGCGCTTACACTTGACTGCCCGGAAGCGTCGCGTTTCTCTGCCCCACCGCGGCACAGGAGGCACAGGTGGAACAGAGACGGCTTGGCAACCGCAGCGTTGGCGCCCTTGGCTTTGGCGCGATGAGCTTTGGCGGGATGTTCGGCCCGACCGATGAGGCGACCTCGCTGGCCTGCCTGGATGCAGCACTGGACGCCGGCATCAGCCATTTCGACACGGCCAACATCTACGGCATGGGAGTTTCGGAGCAGGTCATCGGGCGGTGGGGGCACCGGGAGGTGCACCTCGCCACGAAATGCGGCATCGTCAACGGCCCGCCGCGGACGGTGCGCAATGATGAGCCGTACATCCGCCAGTGCCTGGAGGAGTCGCTTCGCAGGCTGAAACGGGAACATGTGGACCTCTATTACATCCACCGCCGCCAGCCCGACCTGCCCATCGAAGATCTGGCCGGAACGATGGCAAGGCTGGTGCAGGAGGGCAAGATCGGCGGCTATGGCCTGTCCGAGGTCGCGCCATCGACCTTGCGCCGCGCCCATGCAGAACATCCCGTCACGGCGGTCCAGAACGAGTTTTCCCTTTGGACGCGGCTGCCTCAGCTTGGCCTGATCCAGACCTGCCGAGAGCTGGGCGTGGCCTTTGTCGCCTTCTCTCCCCTGGGTCGCGGGATGTTCGGGCGCGAGCCCCTGACGCGGGACTTCCGCGCGGGCATCGACTTTCGCGACACCAACCCGCGGTTCGTCGAGCCGAACTTTTCGGCCAATCTTGCCGCCATTGCGCCTTTTCGCGATCTCTGCGCCGCCCGGGGCTGGACGGTCCCGGGGGCGGCGCTTGCATGGGTCCTCGCGCAGGGGGATCACATCATTCCCATCCCGGGCACGCGGACGGCGGATCACCTTCGCGACTGGCAGGTTGCGGATCTCGACGCCGCGGACGTGGCCCAGATCGAGCATCTTCTTCCGGCGGGGTTTGCCCATGGCAGCCGTTACGGAGACCACCAGATGGCCTTCGTCGAGAGCTATTGCTGACGGCTGCGGCGGCCCTGTGCCACGACATCACCTGTTTCAGGATGAATAACGGCAATCTTCAGGCCGGTGAAACTTGCTCTGCTTGCCTGACGGCAGGATCGTGCCAGGCAGGCGCGGCAACACCCGCCCCTGCCTGTCAGATCCCTGTTCACTCCGGCAGTGGCAGCGGCTTCAGGCTGCGCAGATAGAGGATGATCGCATCAAGATCCTCCCTCGTCATGTTCGCGAGGTAAGCATAGGGCATCGGCGGCATCATCGGCGTTCCGTCTGGACGCAGGCCCTGCGTGATCATGACCTTCAGCTCCTCGTCCGTGTCATCCGCAATGCCGTCCTCGGGGTGCGGCGTCAGGTTGGCGGCCACCGACACGCCCCACGGACCCCGGAACTCGAAGCCGCCGGCTCCGGCGTGCGTGTCGAGCAGCGGTCCCTGCGGCCCATGCGGGGTATGGCATTCCATGCAATGGGCGACGGGCCCGGCAAGATAGGCGCCATATGCCACCGTCACCCCCTCCTCCGGATGCGGCACGCTTTCGACGGGCGGGCCGTAGGCGGGCGGCAGGGGGATGTTGTAGACGCTTTCGGGCTGTTCGCCCTCCACCGCAGGAACGGTCCTCAGATAGGCGACGATGGACTGCAGGTCATCATCCGACAGGCCGCGATAGAGCGCGAAAGGCATCGGCGGCCCGATCAGGGTCCCGTCGGGACGCAGCCCCTCGCGGATCGCCCGCGCAAGGTCCTCGTCGGTCCAGTCTGCGACATGTCCGCCCGGCGTGATGTTCGGCGCATAGGCGGTGAAGGCCGGGTTTTCATCCACCAACCCTCCCCCAAGGGCCCGAGAGATGTCAGGCCCTGCCGCTCCCAGCGGCGTGTGACAGTTCCCGCACCCCGCAGGACCCGTGACAAGATATTCCCCACGTGTCACCGACGGGGCAGCGTCGGCAGTGCCCGCACAAAGCAGGGGCAGGATCCCGACCCCTGCAAGAAGCAAAACTCGTGACATGTTCAACCCTCCCAAGACCGGCGCGACAGGGGCCGGACGGGACGATCTTAGCCCATGTTGGCAGTCGAACAGTCGCCATGGCGACTCTTCACGCGCGGCCTCAGGTGGTTCTTGCCTGACGCCTTCGCTGCCGATCTCCTCGTGCAGCGTACATGTGATGAAGGAACCAGGTGACGAGTGCCGGGTGCGGGAATCCTTCGTTTGCTGCACCCGCAGGTTTCGGGCTGCAGCCTAAGTCATTGAGCCGGCCTCGGCCGCTCTCTTCTGCCCGCGCCACAGGATGAAGAGGCCGGACAGCACGATTAGGCCCGAGCCGGCCAGCATGCTCATGGTCAGCGTCTCGCCGAACAGGGCAATGCCTAGGGCGATGCCGAACAGGAGCCGGGTGTAGCGGAACGGCGTGACCGCCGATACATCGCCGGAGCGCATCGCCTTCATCAGGCAGGAGTAGGCGCCGATGCCGATGACGATCACTGCCAGCAGCAGAACAGTGGCATGCGCGTCGGGAAGTCGAAACGCCTCTCCCTGCCAGAGGGAAAACAGCAGGCCCGCCACTGCCAGGGCCAGAAAGCCGTAGAGGCCGAGAATGGCGGTGCTCAGGCTCTTGGGGGCCGCACGGCTGGCGAGGTCACGACCTGCAAAGCCCAGCATGCCGACGACCGCCAGAAGCGACAGGGCCGAGAAACCTTCGGTGCCGGGGCGGAGGATGATCAACACCCCCACCAGCCCAAGGACAATGGCCGTCCACCGCCTCCAGCCCACCCGTTCGCCAAAGATCACGGCCGCCGAGGCCACCACGACCAGAGGGGTCGCCTGCAGGATCACCGTCGCGGTCGAAAGCGGGATCAGCGCCAGAGCCAGCACATAGAAGAGCCGCCCGGTGATCTCGAAAAACACGCGGATCCGCATCGCGGGCGAGACCACATCCTGTGTCATCAGGGCATCGCCCTGGCGGAACGCGATGGCCGCGAAGATCAGCGCGCCGCCCAGGCCAAAGAGGGTCAGGATCTGGCCGACCGGAAGAAGACCGGACATGGCTTTCACCAGCGCATCCTCCACGGCAAAGGCCGCCATGGCCACGATCATCCAGGCCGCGCCGAGAATGTTCTGGCGATGGGCGGGGTCGGTCTTCAAGGCGGTGCTCCCTGTCACGCTGGACGCGTTTCTCCCCTGCGCTTATGGCACCCGGCAGGTTCGCGCAAACATCTTCGGGGATGGCGAAGGTGCGCAACATGGGTGGGTTCAAGGACTGGGCCGAGAAAGGTCTGCCGGTCGAAAACCAGACTGCCGCACAGGGGCCTGCAGAGCGTGCCGTTCAGGAGGCCTGGAGACGAAAAGCTGAGGGAACGCCATTGCCATCGCCACATAAACAAGGGTCTCACCTCGGCCAAGACTTCGGTTAAGATGCAGCGAATTTCGCGGGGTGGATTGCAATGGCGTTGCTTGATCGGATTTTCGGACGCGGCCATGAACCGCAGCGGCGCGATCAGCAAGGGGCTGATGGTTTCGAACCCCTGCCCTCCCGAAGGGAGAATGCGGCTGCCCGCCCGGTCTTCGGCCATGCCGAACAGGTCCCTGAGGGGCGCTTTCGCTTCATCGCCCTGGATGTGGAAACGGCGTGCAGCGACGCCGCAAGCATCTGCCAGATCGGCCTGGCTTGCGTGCAACCGGACGACCAGATCCAGACATTCTCGATGCTGATCAATCCCCGCACCCGGTTCGACCCGTTCAACATCCGGCTTCACGGCATCGGTCCGGATCATGTCGCGCAGGCACCCGGCTTTGCCGAGGCCATTGGAATTCTTCTGCCCCTGCTGACGCGGCACAACCTTGTCCAGCACAGCAACTTCGACAAACGGGCGGTCCATGCTGCCTGCCTGTCATGCGGCATCGATGCTCCCGATCTGCGGTGGAGCGACAGCGTCACGATCGCAAGGCGGGCATGGCCGGAGTTGAAGGGAAATGGCGGGCACGGGCTGGCCAACCTCAAGAGGAGGCTGAACCTTCGGTTCCACCACCATGACGCGGGCGAGGACGCCCGTGCAGCCGCGATGGTCGTCCAGCACGCCGAAAGCCATCTTGGCCTTCCCTTCGAGGAGCTGATCAAACCTGTCGCCAAGAAAGGTCATCCTCCCTCCATCGCCATGGAGGGAAACCCGGCGGGGCCGTTGGCCGGTTCCACGGTGGTGTTCACAGGCGCCCTTGGCATGTCGCGAACCGAGGCGGCCGCACTGGCGGTCCGGGCCGGGATGTCGGTCAAGGCGGGCGTGACCAGGCAGACCACCCATCTGGTTGTCGGCGATCAGGATCTGACCGGTCCTGCCGGGCCTGCTCGAAGCAGCAAGCACCGGAAGGCCGAAGACATGCAGGCTGCCGGCCACCCCATCCGGATCATCGGCGAAAGCGATTTTCGGAGGCTTGTCGCGGACTGCGGCACAGCCTGAGGCTCTGCATGGTTCAGGCGCAGATGACGCATGCGGGGCGCGAGCGCGCAACAAAACCCGTGCCGACGGCGTTCAGAACCGTGCGCCACTGAAACCGACAGGAGGAAACATGGCTGGCCGGACAATCCAGGACTTGGCGAAGGCAATGGGCAAGATCGACTTTGCCATGCTGACCACCCGCACTGAGGGCGGGCAGTTGGCCACGCGCCCGATGAGCAACAACAGCGAGGTGGAGTGGGACGGCGACAGCTACTACTTTACCTATGAGGACACCCGCACCGTCAGCGACATCGAGCGGGACCGCCATGTCGCGCTGTCCTTCCAGGGTCGGGCCGGCATCTTGGGCGCACCGCCGCTGTTCGTTGCCGTCGAGGGCGAGGCCAGCATCATCCGTGACAAGGCGGCCTTTGCCGATCACTGGTCCGCCGACATCGACCGGTGGTTTCCCGACGGGATCGACACGCCGGGCATGGCGCTGATCAAGGTTCACGCCGTTCGCGTCCATTACTGGGACGGCGAGGAAGAGGGCGAGGTCGATCCTTCGAACGCCTGAACTAACATCTCGTTGCAATGACTGCTTCGCTGTTTGCCTCAATGATTGGAGATGAGGCCTCAGCTTGGCTGAGACGCAAGATGACCATCACGCACGGGATGAAGCGGTCGGGCGGAAAAAGATTATCCGGGCCGTTACGAACGCTGCGCATTGGATGGTTGCGGGCATGGATATCGGCACGAACGCACCCGAGTTCGACAGCATTGGCTTCGAAAATGTGGAGCTGCAGGAAGGCGTGTCGGCACCACAGGCTACCTGTGGTTTGCAGGCCGACCTGCGTCAGCGTCAATGAAGATGCCGCCCGTGGCGCCTCCCGGTGCGTGGACTTGCGGCGGCAACTTGTTCACCATCAGAGTGTCGGCGTCTCCGCAGGCCACTTTTCGACACCGAAGGCACGCTTTGGCGTCGGGGGCTTCAGCCGTTGCAACATGCCGTGGTCGCGACCGGTTGCGGCACCATAACCATCACCCTGCAGGGCTGAGGCAGCACCCACGTTCAACTACCATCAGGAGTTGCCCCATGCAACCGTTCCGCCCGCCATTACCCAAGGAGCGCATCGGTGTCATCTCCGACACCCATAGTCTGCTCCGCCCCGAGGCGCTGGAGGCTCTGGAAGGGGTCGACCGCATCCTGCACGCGGGCGACATCGGCGATCCTGACCATCTTGAGCTCCTGGCGCGCATCGCCCCGGTGACGGCCATCCGCGGCAATATCGACCGCGGCCACTGGGCCCAGGCCCTGCCCGAAACGGTGAGCCTTAAGACCATGGGACTGCGGATTCACATGATCCATGACCGCAAGGCTTTGCGGGCCGATCCGGAAACCGAGAGGTGGGACGTCGTGATCTCGGGCCACTCCCATAAACCTGGCATCGAGGAGACCGGCGCTACCCTCTGGCTGAACCCGGGTGCCGTCGGCCGCCGCCGTTTCCGCCTGCCAATCACGCTGGCCTTCCTCTGGGAGGAGGCCGGCCGCCCCCGCGCGATGATCCACCCCTTGCCCATCTGACCTCGGCTATTGGCAGCATGAGCCCGATGAGCGGGTCCGGCGCCGTCTGACACGTGGAGACAATGCAAATACCAGCGCCTTTCCTTCCGCGTGATGGGAAACCGTCCCAGGCCCACGACCAATTGAGCGGCTTGCTAGACGTCCGGTTGCCTATCGGCTGCTTCGCGGCCGGCGGATATTCGGCGCCCTTGCCTCATGAACCCGTAAATCAGCAGCGACGTTGTGGCGATCACGAAGCCACAGGCGATCGGGCGCTCCAAGAAAATCATCGGATCGCCGCGCGAGACCAACAGGGCGCGGCGCAGGTTCGTCTCGATCAGCGGGCCCAGCACGAAGCCTAAGGTCTGTCCCTATAAACTTCAGATCCAGAAGATGACGATGGCTGCGAGGAGATGGCGCTCAGGAAGATGTCTCCGCAGCGTTCGTAACCCGTGGCGATGCCGCGCCAGTCCTTCAGGCGGCCAAAGGGGTTCTCGATCCGGTAGCGCTTGCGGTAGAGGCGCTTGTTGCAAGAGGCCGGTTTCTTGCGCTTCTTGCGAGGCGGGATGCAGGGACGGATGCCACGTTGCCTCAGGCCATCGCGCAGCCAGTCGGCATCATAGGCCTTGTCTCCGAGGAAGTGTTTGGCGGTAGGCAGGTGGCGGAAAAGCACGAGGGCGCCACGACTGTCAGCCATCTGGCCCGGCGAGAGAAAGAAGTCCAGCGGCCAGCCCTTGCCGTCGCTGAGCATGTTCAGCTTGGAATTCAGGCCGCCTTTCGTGCGTCCGATGGCCCGCGGACGATCCCCTTTTTACGCAGACTTGCTGCAGTGCGGTGCGCCTTCAGGAATGTGCTGTCCATCATCAAGGTATCGCCTTGGACGCCGGGCTGCGCCAGCGCGCAAAATATCCTCGCGAAGATGCCCATCCGGGACCAGCGGGCGAACCTGTTATACAGGGTCTTGTACGGGCCATAGACTGCGGGAGCATCTTGCCACCGAAGCCCACACCGTTTGACATGGATGATGCCGCTCAGAACCTTGCAGTCGCCGGATCGGGCGCGCCCTCGAACCTTGGGAAAGAACGGCTGAATGCGTTGCATCTGCTGTGCGCTTAGCCAGAAATATCGCGTGTCTCGTTTGTCCATGACCAGCGTGAATCACTCAACCCGCCGGCCTGCAACAGAAACTTATAGGGATGGACCCTAAGGGCCCCAGTCCAGCTTGGGAAACGCTAAAGGCGCGTGATGGGCGGCAAGCAGCCCGACGGTGGTGCAGCATAGATACCGCGGCATCAGCCCAAAGCGGACGATCACTCTATCGAAGGTCAGGTGAGCACCCTTGTCAATGGGAAGGGTGAAAAGCGGCGTGGTATTGCAGCGAGGTAGCTGATGTATTGGCGAGGAGCGGCCATCCGTATGCGTTGCAACATCTCGTGCGTAGGACTCAGCCTTGAGGGTGAAAGCTAGCTGACCGGAGTGCCGAAGTGCCGCAACCGCTCAGCCACCGCAGGCGAGCCACTCTCGGAGGCGGACTGGTTAGGTAACACATTGAGGTCGAGCAAGACAACTCGGGCCATCGAATTGCCTAAACGACGTTGATGGACACGCGCCACACCAATTATCGGCCCCGCAACGGTATCCGCATCACGGCGAGCATATCCTCGCAAACAGTTTGTCAGCTGAATTTTTGGTCCAAGTATTCGAGATAGGCGGAAGGATTGTTACTCGCCAAGCCGAGGCGGTCCAATATTTGAGCACGTGTCAATGACCGCCCGTGATTCCAAACCGCCTCTCTCAAGCTGCTTCGCAGTGGTTCCAGATTGCCTTCGTTCACCGCGCTGATGACGGCTGGCGATCCTTCTCCAAGGTGCCGCATCAACTGTGCGGCCGTCACATTGCCGATCGTGTAGGTCGGAAACGATCCTATATATCCGGACGACCAATGAATGTCCTGCAAGCACCCGCGAGCGTCGTTGTCGATCTGGATCCCCATATCCGACCTCATCGCCCGGTTCCATGTGCCGGGTATGTCAGCCACCTGCAGGCTGCCCTCCATCAGTGCCATCTCGATCCGGACGCGCAGCATGATGTGCAGATCATAAGTCAACTCGTCAGCCTCAACCCGGATCTGCCCCGGTTCGACCCTGTTGACCGCAGCGACGAACTCTTCCGTCGTCACATCGGAAAGCTGGTCGGGAAAGGTATCGCGAAGATGCGGGAAATGCGCATGCCAGAAGGCCGGACTGCGTCCGATGTGGTTCTCCAGAAGGCGCGATTGGCTTTCGTGCATGCCAAAGCTGGTGCCGCCCACGGCGTAGAGACCGATCATGTCTGTGGCAAAGGCGCTGCGCGTGTAAGCAGGATCGACGCCCTGTTCGTAGAGGGCATGGCCGACCTCGTGGATGGTGCCAAAGATCGACATCGGCAGATAGTTGCGGGGCCACCGTGACGTGATGCGGACATCATTGCGAGTAAAGCTGACCTCGAAGGGGTGGACGGCGGTGTCGAGGCGCCCCCTGTCGAAATCATAGCCCAAGGCGTGGGCGATGTTGGTGGCGAACTGCTTCTGAAGCCGCGGATCATAGTCCCGATAGAGGAAATCCGTGCGGGGTGCGGGTCGGGCGCGTGCGCGATCCAGGATGGGAAGAATGCCCGCACGAAGGCTGTCGAACAACGTCCCTAGGCTGGCCGCCGTTTCGCCTGGTTCGAAGACCTGCACCATCGGGTCGTAGGGATGCCCCTGATGCCCAAGCGCATCGGCGGTCCTGCGCGCCAGAGCCACGACCCTCTCCAAATGCGGCTGGAAGATCGTGAAATCGCCCTGCGCGCGTGCCTTGGCCCAAGCCGCGCCCGCGATCGTCGCGTGCTCCGCCTTTGCCTGCAGCAGTTCCGCCGGAAGGCGGGCGTGATGATCGATGGCCTCCCGCACCATTTGGGCCTGGGGGTCATCGCCGGCGGCATCAACTGCGTCGCGCATGGTGGGATCCAGGATCATCTTGCGCGCGATGCCCATCAGCGTCGCCACCTGCTGGCCGCGCGTCTCTGCACCACCCGATGGCATCTGCGTTCGCGCGTCCCAGTTGAGCATATTGACCGTGCATAGGACGTCATTCATCTGCCCGATCCGGGCATGGAGTTCCGTGGTCATGCGGCACCTTTCTGGATGTCGACGCCACCGTCGTTCAGATGGCAGGCCACCGTGCGGGACGCACCGGCCGCGGTCAGTTGCGGCACCTCGGCCCGACACCGCGGCCCTGCGAAGGGGCAGCGTGGATGGAAGGCGCAGCCGGGCGGCGGTGCGATAGGGGACGGGACCTCACCCTTGATCGCCTCGAACCGCCCGCGGCCCGTGCCAACGGTCGGGATCGAAGCAAACAACGCTTGGGTATAGGGATGGCGCGGATCCGCATAAAGCTGATCGGCCGGTGCCAGTTCGACCAGCCGGCCCAAATACATAATCGCCACGCGGTCGCAGACATGGCGGACGACCGACAGATCGTGGCTGATGAACAGCGCTGTCAGACCCAGGTCGCGGCGCAGGTCCATGAACAGGTTCAGCACCTGTGCTTGGATCGACACGTCCAGCGACGCCACGGCCTCGTCCAACACCAGCACCTCGGGTTGCATCGCCAACGCACGGGCGATGGCGATCCGCTGGCGCTGTCCTCCGGAGAACTGGTGCGGCAGGCGGTCGGCATAGGCGCCCTCCAGCCCGACCTGCTCCAGCAGGGAACGGATGCGTGTGCGCACCTGATCTGCTGGAATGATGCCATGATAGCGTGGACCTTCGGCCAAGGTCTCTCCGACCTTCATTCGGGGATTCAGGCTGGCGAAGGGGTCCTGATGGATCATCTGAACCTGCGTCGTCAGCTTGTGGATGGTGCCGCTGCGCTGATCGGCGATCGGCCGACCGTTCAATGTCACGCTGCCAGAGGTCGGGGCGTGAATGCCTGCGACCACCCGGCCCAGCGTAGATTTCCCACAGCCGGATTCGCCGACAATTCCCAGAACCTCGCCCTTCACGACTTCCAGCGACACGTCAGTCAGGGCATGCACGGTCACGGGTTTGCCCCCGCCGGTGAATTTTCCGGCCAGACGCTCCGACAGTCCGGGCCTGCGGGTGAACCGTTTAGAGACAGCATTAATCTTGAGGATCGGAACGGTCATACGCCCCCCAGCGGGTGATGGCACAGGACGGCCTGCCCATCGCGGACATCCAGCGGCGGCTCGGTGCGGCACAGGTCGGTCGCGCGGGGGCAGCGGGGCCGGAACGGGCACCCCTCCGGCAGACGGGAGAGCTGCGGTGTCGAACCGGGGATCTGCGGCAGCTTGCGACCGGGTTCGTGCAACGCCGGGATCGAGTCGAGCAACCCTTGGGTATAGGGGTGCCGCGGCCCCCCGATCACCTGTTCGGCGGTGCCGCGTTCGACGATGCGGCCTGCATACATCACACAGATATCGTCGGCCAAGCTGGAGACGACGGCCAGATCATGGGTGATCCAGACGATGGCGGCACCAGTGTTGTCCGCCAGCTCGCGCACTTCGGCCAAGATCTGGCCCTGAATGGAGACATCCAGCGCCGTTGTGGCCTCGTCGGCGATGATAACCGATGGGCTGTGCAGAAGCGCCATGGCGATCGCCACCCGCTGGCGCATGCCTCCGGACAGCTGGTGCGGATAGGCCTTGAGGCGTTCCGCAGGAGATGGAATGCCCACCACCTCCAGTGCTTTCCGTGCATGCTCCAGGGCATCCGATTTGGACATGACCTGATGCACCCGCACCGCCATCGCCATCTGGTCGCCAACGCGCAGGACCGGGTTCAGGGTCATCATCGGATCCTGGAAGACCATCGCAACCTTGCGGCCGCGCATCTTGCGCAGGTCCTCCTTGGACAGCTGCCGCAGATCCACGCCGTCGACCAGGACGGCGCCTGCGGTCACCTCCCCCGGCGGGTCAATCAGGCCAAGAATCGAAAAACCGGTAACGCTCTTTCCCGACCCGCTTTCGCCCACGAGGCCCATGATCCGACCGGGCTGCACGGCGAAGCTGACGTCGTTGACCGCCGTCACATGACCTGCCCTGGTCTCGAACCGCGTCGTCAGTCCCTTGACGTCGAGTGCGGCGGTCATCTGCTATTCCTCGGGTCGATCACGGTCCTGACCTGGTCACCGACCAAGTTGATTGCCACGACGGTGATCATCAGAAAGACGCCGGGATAGATGGACAGCCATGAACGCCCGGCATGAATATACTTGAAGCCGTTGGAGATCAGTGACCCCAGCGACGGTTCGGTCAGTGGCAGGCCGACACCTAAAAAGGACAGCGTCGCCTCCAGCGAAATAGCGCTGGCAACCTGCACAGTTGCCACGACGATCAGCGGGGGCAGGACGTTGGGGAGCAGATGCTTGAACAGGATCCGCAGGGTCGGCAGCGGGGTCGACCGCGCGGCCTCGATATAGTCCTTGCGGCGCTCGACGGACGCGGCGCCATGGGTCGTGCGAGCGAAATAGGCGTATTGCGCCACGATCAGCGCCAGGATGATCTGCGGCACCCCCTGTCCCAGAACGGCGGCCATCACCAAGGCTAGCAGGATGGCGGGCATGGACAGCTGAAGGTCCACGATCCGCATCAGCAACGCCTCGATCCGGCCGCCAAAATATGCGGCCGTCAGACCGATGCTGATGCCCAGGATCAGCGCCAGCGCTCCGGCTGAAATTCCGATCAGGAAGCTGGTGCGCAACCCGTAAAGGATCGCGGACAGCATGTCGCGCCCGGCATTGTCGGTGCCCAGCAGGTGGATGTAGCCGCCCGATCCTGTCTGGCCCGGCCGTAGGAAGGCGTCCGCCCAGTCCAACTGTCCCAAGTCGTAGGGATCCTGCGGCACCAGCCACGGCGCCCCGAAGGATGAGACCAGCAATGTCACGATTACGGCCAGTGCGCCCACCGCCACCCACGACCGGCTATAGTCGGACCAGAAGTTGCGCAGGCGCATTGCCCGTGTCTCGACCGGCGCGGCAGAGGGAACCGTGAGACTGTTTTCGGCTAGGGCCATCACGCGCCTCCCTTCAGGCGAACGCGGGGGTCAAGCCGCGCATAGATCAGGTCGACAGTCAGGTTGATCATCACGAAGAGCAGCACGACCATGACCAAGTAGGACACCATCACCGGTCGGTCCAATTGCAAGATGCTGTCGATGATCAGCTTGCCCACGCCCGGCCAGTTGAAGACTGTCTCGGTGACCACCGCAAAGGCCAGTGTCGAACCCAGCTCCAGCCCGAATACGGTCACCAACGGGATGGAGATGTTGCGCATGATGTGACCGAACACGATCTGCCGGTCTGGAAGCCCCTGCGCGCGGGCAAAGCGGACGTAGTCCGTGCCCATCGCCTCGACCATGCCGGCGCGGGTCAGCCGGATCATCAGGCCCATCTTGAACAGGGACAAATTGATCGCCGGCATGATGACATGGGCCCAGCCATCTCCCGTCGCCAGTGACGTCTTGAACCACAGGATCCGTCCGACCTCTCCGCGACCACCCGAAGGCAACCAGCCCAGATTGACGGCGAACCCCATGATCAGCAGCATCCCGATCCAGAATGTCGGGACGGAGAAGCCCAGGACAGACAGCGCCATGATCAGCTTGGCCGGAATGCCGTTCGGACGGTAGCCCGCATACATGCCGGCAGGGACGCCGATCAGCGTTGCGATGCCCACCGAAACCAGCACCAGTTCCAGCGTCGCGGGCAGACGCGAGAAGACAAGCGACGTGACCGGGATGTTGTAGACCATGGATCGACCCAGATCGCCTTGAAACACGTTGCCGACGAAGGTGAAATACTGTTGCCACAGCGGCTGGTCGAACCCGTATTGCCGGATCAGGTTCTCACGGATCTCCTGGCTGGCGCCCGGGTCGATCATCACGTCGATCGGGTTGCCGATCGCGTAGACGCCGACGAACACGATGACCGACATGACGAACACGACCACCGCCGCCTGCATCAGCCGGCCGACAAGGTAGCCAAACATCGCAATCCCCCGTTTCTTCTCTGTCCGATGTCGCCCGGCAGCGGGCGTCGGTGGCGCGCCTCTGAACCGGACGCGCCACGCGGTTGTCAGATCACTCTTTCGGGGTGATCGCGTAGGCGCGGGTTTCCTGATCAACGCGGGGAGTGAAATCGAGCATGTCGGCCTTGGCCGCCCAAACGCTCTGCAGGATGACGGTCGGGATCAGGGCGCGATCCTCCATCGCGATTTCGGACGCCTGCTCGTAAAGTTCGCGGCGCGCGTCCGTATCCAGCGTCTGGCTGCCCTCGCTGAAGATCCGGTCGAATTCCGGGTTCGAGTAGCCCGAGCGGTTGAAGTTGCCAAAGCCTTTCTCGGCGTCCTGCGTATGGACCAGGGCGCCGTAGGTATAGGCGGCCTCGCCCGTCAGCGTCCCCCAGGCGGACATTGTCATCGTGTATTCCTCGCGCTGCGCGGCTGGAAAGAAGACCGTTCCGTTCAGTGCCTGCGCATTCACTGTCAGGCCAAGGCGCGACCACATCTGGGCCAGCGCCTCGCAGACCACCGCGTCGCCGGGAACACGATTGTTCGTGCAGGTGAAGTCGATCTCGAACCCGTCGGGATAACCCGCCTCGGTCAGCAGCGCCTTAGCTTGATCGATGTCATAGGCGGGTGCCGGAATGTCCGACGAGTAGCCGAAGAACCCTTCGGGCATCAGCTGGTTCGCGGGCGTGCCCAGCCCTTCCAGAACCACGTTAACCAGAACGTCGCGGTTGATCGCCAGATCCAATGCCTTGCGCACCCGCACGTCCTGTAGCGGATTGCCGTCGACTTCCTGGCCGTTCACTTTGATTGGCTGGGGCTCCTCGTCCTTGACCGACGGTGCGATGTTCAGGATGTAGATCGAATCCGACACGAACGTGTCGAGGCTGCTGTCAGCCTGCATCGACAGGTAGTCCGTGGCCGGCACATAGTTGATCATGTCGACCTGTCCCGATTTCAGCGCCGCCACGCGGGCGGCATCATCGGGGATTTCGCGGCGGGTCACGGTCTCCCAAGCCGGGGCATCGCCCCAGTAGTCGTCGTTGCGCTGAACCACTAGGTCGCCCTTGGGCTGCCAGCTGACGAACGTGTAGGGGCCGGTGCCGATCGCCTTCTCGCCGGAGTTGAATTCCTCGTTCCCGGCCTCCATCCCGGTTTCGGACGGAACGACGAACAGGCGCGTGAAGTCGTTCGGCAGCGACGGCGCCATGCCGTTGGTGGTGATGCGCAGCGTATAGTCGTCCACGACTTCGACCGACGCAACATACTTGGTGTAGAGCGTCATGGGCATCGGGCCCGTGACGGCAGGAATGCGTTCGATCGAGAACTTGACGTCCTCGGCGGTAAAGGGGGTGCCGTCATGGAAGGACACACCCTCGCGCAGCTTGAACTCCCACGTGGTGTCGTCGATAGGCGTCCAGCTGACGGCAAGGCCCGGTTGCAGTTGCAGCGTCTCATCAGCATCGACCAGGGTATCGAAGACGTGGCGCAGCGCCTCGGCCTGGCTGCCTAGGGTGGACCAGTGCGGGTCGATCGAATCCGGTCCAGCGCGCAGACCGAGTGTCAGGTCCTGTGCCGTGGCCGCCGGGGCGGCAGCCAGCAGGGCGATGAGAGCGATTCCCGAGCGAAGAGCATTTTTAGCCATTTTCGAACCTCACCTGTTATCATTGACTGTAACACTAGAGACCGTTTTTTTTGCACGTCAAGAAATTTCGGGCCAAAATGTCAGTAGCATCGCCGTTTGCACAATGCATAACCATGGGGATTTGCCACCATTGGTTTTAAAGAATTACTCTTGAGCGGCCAACTGTTATCATTCAATGATACGGTATGAGCGCAGTTCCCGCCCCTGACTTGGATGCCGCCCTGCTGCGGATCGCCCATGCCATCGATCCGGCCTCTTCGGTTCCGGTTTCCGTGCAGCTGCGCGGGGCACTGGAATATGGGATCGCAGCGGGCGACATCCCGTCCGGCAGCCGCCTTCCTTCGGTTCGAAAGCTTGCGGCGACGTTGGGTCTGTCGCCCGTCACGGTCAGCAACGTCTTTGCCGCGCTGCAGGAACGTGGTCAGATTGAAGGGCGAATCGGATCAGGCACCTTCGTGACCGATCGCGGCATCCCCTGTGCCACGCGCTCGCGGCAGATGGCTGCGTTTGAACGTCAGATCGCCGCCCTGGTGTCCGCCGGGCGGGAACTGGGGCTGACAGCGCAGGATATCGCCCTTCGCGTGACGATGGCGGCGTCTAGCGCGCCGCGACCCCTGCGCGTCGTGGTGTTGGGGACATTCAGCGATGCGACTGCGGCCTATGCCCGCGATCTGGTGTCATATCTGTCCCCCGACGATGTCATCATGCCTTGGACCATTGACCAGCGGGCCGACCTGCCGGCACGCGTCGATTTGGTCGTCTCACCCCGGACCCTTGCGACACAGGCGGCCGAGCTGTTTCCCGGAATCCCTCAGGTCAGCATGATCCTTATCCCGAACGAAGCCACGCGCGTGGCCCTTGCCGGCCTTCGACCCGATGCGCGCGTGCTGCTGGTTTCATACTTCGATGATTTCCTCAGCGTGCTGAAGGCCGGGGTCGGTCGGTTCGCACCGCATCTGGGTCGCGTGACGGCCGTCGCACGCACGGCCAACGACCTGGACCGCCTGCTGGCGGAGTGCGACGTGCTGATCCACGCGACGGGCGCTGAGTATCTGCGAGCCAGCCTTGCCCCCCAGCAGACCGCGATCGAATATCGCCACACCCCCGACAGCCACGCCGTGCAGACACAACTGCTCCCGGCATTGGACGCCCTCCGCACGGCCGGCGCCATCAAAGGAGAGACGCCATGAAGATTTCCGAAAGTTCCTGGTTCGACATTGAGGCCTATCTGCAGACTGACGACCGCTGCATCCTGCCCCTGGGCAGCACCGAACAGCATGCCCATCTGAGCCTGTCGGTGGATTCCATCCTGTCAGAAAAAATCGCCGCCGATGCGGCAGAGCCTCTTGGCGTCCCGGTCTTTCCTCCGGTTCCCTATGGGCTCACGCCCTATTTCATGGCCTTTCCAGGAACAGTCTCCCTGAAGCTTTCGACCTATGCGGCGCTGGTGCGGGACATCCTAGACAGTCTCTACGACACCGGGTTTCGACGCGTGCTGATCGTCAACGGACATGGCGGCAACAGCCCAGTCCAGCCTGTCTGCGCGGAATGGATGCAGGCCCGGCCTGGGGCGCGGTGCCGGTTCCACGACTGGTGGCGGGCCCCGCGCACCTGGGCCGCGGTGCAGGCCGTCGATCCGGTGGCCTCGCACGCCTCCTGGATGGAGAACTTTCCTTGGACACGCCTGCCGGGTCGTCCGGTGCCCCCCGAGCAGAAGCCCTATGTCGACTTCGACCGCCTCCGCGACCGGAACGCCCAAGGCGTGCGCGACCTGATCGGGGACGGCAATTACGGCGGCCATTACCAGAAGCCCGACGACCGGATGGACGGCATCTGGCAGGTCGCCGTTGCGGAGACCCGCGCCCTGATCGAAGGCGACTGGGCATGACGGAGCAGGAACCTGTCCTGATCTGGGGCGCCGGGGCCATCGGCGGCATTCTGGGCGCCTATGCCGCCCGCGCAGGCCACCCGGTGCAGATGGTAGACATCGAGGCCGAGCACGTCGAGGCGATGCGCCGCGACGGGTTGCGCATCGAAGGCCCCGTCGAGGAGTTCGTCCAGATCCTTCCGGCCGAAACCCCTGCCACGCTGACCGGGACCTATCGCCGCGTGATCCTTGCCGTGAAGGCGCATCATACCCGTCAAGCCATGCAGATGCTGATGCCGCACCTTGCGCCGGACGGCTTTGTCGTGTCGGCACAGAATGGCCTGAACGAGCGCGCAATCGCGGACATGATTGGCGCGGATCGCACGGTCGGCTGCTTTGTCAACTTTGGCGCGGACTGGTTGGAGCCGGGACGCATCCTTTACGGCAACCGCGCCGCCGTCGCCTTGGGCGAACTGGACAATCGCGTCAGCCCGCGGGTGCGCGAGATGCATGCCCTGTTCGCGTTGGTCGAACCCGAGGCGGTCATGACCGACAACATATGGGGCTATCTGTGGGGCAAGATGGGCTACGGCTCGCTGCTGTTCGCGACCGCACTGACACCGGAATCGATGTCCGACGCGATGGACCCGGCCCCGTGGCGCCCGGTCTACGCGGCCTTGGGCCATGAGGTCATGCGTCTGGCCCAGGCCGAGGGTGTCACGCCCCTGGGCTTCAACGGCTTCGATCCGGATGCATTCCTCGAGCGCGATACGGCCCGGATGGATGCCTCCATTGACGCAATGGTGGCCCATAACCGCAAGACGGCGAAGACCCATTCCGGCATCTACCGCGACCTTGCCGTCCGCAGGCGCAAGACCGAGGTCGATGCGCAGGTGGGCGTCCTGATCGAGATCGGCCGCGGGCACGGCATCCCGACGCCCGCCCTGTCGGAGCTGTGCGCCCTGATCCACGCCATCGAGAACGGCACCCGAACGCAGTCGACCGCGCTGCTGGACCGGATGGTGGCCACATGCAGCTGACCTTGGCCGGACGGGTCTTCACCGTTACGGGGGCGGCCCAGGGCATCGGCGCGGCGATCGTGCGCAGGCTTGCGGGATCGGGCGCGATCGTGGCCGCCATGGACATCGATGACGCCGGACTGACGCCGCTGGCGGGACTGCCCGGCGTCACCTGTCACGCGGGCGATCTGGGGCGGCAGGAGGGCGCCCGCGCGCTTTGCGCGACCGTGCTGGATCGGCACGGTCGGGTCGACGGGCTAATCACCGCCGCCGGCGGTGTGCGCGGCCAGGTCGGCATGTCCCTGGACCTGGTGGACGAGACCGACTGGCGGGCCATCTTCGCGGCCAATGTCGACGCGGTCATGTGGTGCGCACAGGCGCTGACCCCCGGCATGAAGGCCGCAGGATCGGGCCGGATCATCACCATCTCCTCGGGTGCGGGGCTGAAGCCCAGCCTGACGGGCATCCAGGCCTATACCGCGGCAAAGCATGCGCTGGTCGGGCTGACCAAGCAGCTGGCTCTGGAGCTGGGGCCATCGGGGATCACCGTGAATTCGGTGGCGCCGGGGTTCATCCTGTCTAATCCCTCGACCGAACGGCAGTGGCAGGCCTTCGGTCCCGCTCGGCAGCAGCGCATCATCGACAGCATTCACCTGCGTCGTCTTGGGCAGGCCGAGGACATCGCCAACGCCGTCGCGTTCCTGTGCTCGCGGCAGGCGGACTGGATCACCGGACAGATCCTGCAGGTGGACGGAGGACACGGATGACGAACCCGCACGAATGGCCCGAGGACGTCTGGCGCACAAAGGTCGGCGCGGTGCGCGCAGGCCGTAGCCTGCTTCCGGAACGATGGCCGGGCGGTGCGCGCTGCGCCGTGGCCTTCTCCTTCGACAGCGATCACGAGACGAACGAATTGCGCGACGGCGGCAATTCCGTGGCCCGCCTCAGTTGGGGCGAATTCGGCGCGCGCCGTGGCGTTCCCCGCATCCGGCAGGTGTTGGACCGCCACGGCGCCAAGGCGACGTTCTTCGTCCCGGCGGTTGCGGCACTGCTGCATCCGGATGAACAGCGCGCCCTTGCGCATGATGGGCACGAAATCGGCCTGCACGGCTGGATCCACGAGCTGAACACCACGCTGGACGCCGCGACCGAGCGGGAGCTGATGCTGCGTGCCGCCGACACGCTGGAGCGCATCAGCGGCCAGCGCCCCGTTGGCATGCGGACGCCGTCCTGGGACTACAGTCCCGCTACCCTGTCTATCGCCCGTGAGATGGGCCTCCTCTACGACAGCTCGCTGTTTTCTGACGATGACCCCTACGAGATCCTGCAGGATGGACAGCCTACAGGCATGGTCGAACTGCCCGTCGAATGGATCCGCGACGACGCGGTTTATTTCATGATGAACCGCTTTGGGGCACAGCGGCCTTATACGCCTCCTGCGGATGTGCTGGACATCTTCCTGCGCGAGTTCGAGGGCGCCTACGCCGAGGGCGGGCTGTTCCTTCTGACCATGCACCCGCATGTCAGTGGATATCGCAGCCGCATCTTCATCCTGGAACAGCTGCTGGAGCGCATCGTCGCCAAGGGCGACTGCTGGATCGCCACCCATGCCGAAGTCGCCGGCTACTGCGCGGAGCAGGCCGGACTGCCACGAGGAGCGTCAAAGTGACCGGATTTTCACTTGCGGTGCATGGCGGCGCCGGCACCATTCTGCGCCGGAACATGACTGATGAACTGGAAGCTCGCTATCATGCCGGCCTGCGCCGTGCCTTGCAGGCCGGGCATGAGATCCTCGTCGCATCCGGCAGCGCGATGGACGCGGTTACTGCCGCTGTTTGCGTGCTGGAGGACGAGCCGCTCTTCAACGCGGGACGCGGTGCCGTCTTCACCTCAGACGGCCAGCAGGAAATGGACGCCGCAGTCATGGACGGCGCCACGCGCAAGGCGGGCGCCATCGCAGGCATCATGGGACCGCGCAACCCGATCCTGGCCGCACGGGCAGTGATGGAGAGAACCGATCATGTCCTTCTGATCGGCCCCAGTGCCTTGCAGGTGGCGCGCGACGCAGGCCTGCCTTTTGAGGGGACGGAATACTTCTTCACCCAGCAAAGATGGGATGCCCTGCAGACGACATTGCAGATGCGTCGCCATGGGGTCGACGACACCGATCCGGCCCGCCGCCATGGGACTGTAGGTGCCGTAGCACGCGACACTCACGGCAACCTGGCTAGTGCCACCTCAACTGGCGGTATGACGGCCAAGTTACCTGGCCGCGTCGGAGACACCCCCGTGATCGGCGCGGGCACCTATGCGGACAACGACACCTGCGCAGTTTCCGGCACCGGGCATGGCGAGATCTTCATCCGCTGGAACGCCGCCGCCGAAATCGCGGCCCGAATGCGTCATGCAGGCCAGACGTTGACGGACGCGGCATGCCATGTGGTCATGGACGACCTTGGATCGAATGGCGGATCAGGAGGCGTCATAGCCGTCGATGCTCAAGGAAACTTGTCCCTGCCCTTCAATTGCGAAGGTATGTATAGAGGCACCGTCACCCAGGAATCCGGCTTTAGGACGTATATCTACCGCTAATTTCGCTGCAAATCATGAGATCCGCAGCTCTGCCTGACAATGGCGGGTGATTTGGGCGGGAAACGGAGGGTGAGCAGCGCGGAGTGTAGAAGGGTGGCAGGAGCATAAAGCCCAAGCGGACGTTGGCCCGCTACAACGCGTTCCTAGCTTACGCCGGGCGGCGGCTTGGCCGAGTATATCTACGACTTTAAGGTCCATCACGTAGGACAAGGAAAACAGCTGATAGTGGCGCGCTGCGCTTGATCATATCGCTGACCGGGATCTCACCAACGCAGAGGTCGGTGAGCTACGAATAGTCACCATCCTGCGCACATCATCTTAATATACGGGTGGCGAGATGACCCAGATGACGACGGCTGGTTCAGTCCCCTCGTTCTCCCAGGCATAGGTGCTTTCCCTGAACTGAAAGCTGTCCCCAGGATGCAGGACCACCTTCAGCGCACCGATCCACATCGTCAACTGTCCCGAGATCAGGACGCCTCCGTCCTCGCTTGGGCGCGCGGCTTTGGGCCCTCCGCTGTCCGAACCTGGGGCAAAGGTGGACATGATCATCTCGAAGCTTCCGCCAAGCGTCGGCGACAACAGTTCCTCGGTCAACCCGGTCTCGCTTGAGCCAATCGCCATGCGGTCGGCGGCGCGCAGGACCAGACCCTGTTCTTCGGGGTTCTGATGGGCGCTGCGGAAGAAGAAGTTGAGGCTTACATCGAAATATGCCGCGATGGCGGCCAGGTCCCTGACCGATGGGACGGTGTGCCCGCGCTCGACTTGACTCAGCCAGCCGACAGACCGGCCGAGTGCGGATGTCAGATCGGCGATCGTCAGGCCGCGGGACTTTCTCAAAGCGCGGATATCGCTTCCAACCAGGTTGTTCACGCCACGGCAGCTTTCGTCGATGGATGTCGGGGCCAGCATCGGTCGTCTGCGCTGGACAGGCAAGGCTGGAAGAAGATGTTCAGTGTGAAATGAAATAATAATGTTGATTTTCATTTTTTACTCTGCAGCATGGTCTGCGACCTTCTTGGTCCACCTCCATTTCAAAAAAGCTGTCACATCATGATCAACCTGCCTACAGCCGCGCGCGTCGTCATCATCGGGGGCGGCATATCGGGCTGTTCGGTAGCCTATCATCTGGCGAAGCTGGGCTGGTCGAACATCGTCCTGCTGGAGCGCAAGCAGTTGACCTGCGGAACGACCTGGCACGCCGCAGGTCTGGTGGGTCAGTTGCGCGCCAGCCAGAACATGACGCGGCTGGCAAAGTATTCGGCCGATCTCTACACACGTCTGGAGGCCGAGACCGGTCTTGCAACGGGCTTCCGCCAATGCGGCTCGATCACCGCCGCCCTGACGATGGAGCGGAAGGAGGAGATCCTGCGGCAGGCCAGCCTTGCCCGCGCCCTCGGCATCGAGGTCAATGAGCTCTCCCCAGCCGAAGTCAAAGATCTGTATCCGCATCTGAACACCGATGGGGTCACGGCGGGCGTGCATCTGCCGCTGGATGGGCAGGCCGATCCGACGAACATCACGTTGGCACTGGCCAAGGGCGCACGGAACCACGGGGCGCTGATTGTCGAGCAGACCAAGGTGCTGGCTGTGACCAAGGCAGGTGGCCGGGCAACCGGCGTCACTTGGCAGCGCGGCGATGAGACGGGGCACATCGCCGCCGACATGGTGGTGAATTGCGGCGGCATGTGGGGCCGTGATCTGGCCGCATCCTCGGGCGTGACACTGCCTTTGCATGCCTGCGAGCATTTCTACATAGTGACCGACAGCATCCCCGGTCTGACACGCATGCCGGTGCTGCGGGTGCCCGACGAATGCGCGTATTATAAGGAGGATGCGGGCAAGATCCTGCTGGGCGCGTTCGAGCCGGTGGCCAAGCCATGGGGCATGACCGGCATCCGCGAGGATTTCTGCTTTGACCAGCTGCCGGGTGACTTCGATCATTTCGAGGCGATTCTGGAAATGGGCATCAATCGGCTGCCGATGTTGGCCGATGCGGGTATCCACACCTTCTTCAACGGGCCGGAAAGCTTCACCCCAGACGACCGGTATTATCTGGGCGAGGCACCAGAGCTGGCCGGCTACTGGGTAGCGGCCGGCTATAACTCGATAGGCATCGCCTCCTCAGGCGGGGCGGGCATGGCACTGGCCCAGTGGATGAGCGACGGTGAGCCCCCCTTCGACCTGTGGGAGGTGGATATCCGCCGCGCCCAGCCCTTCCAGCGCAACCGAACGTATCTGCGAAACCGGGTGACCGAGACCCTTGGCTTGCTCTATGCCGACCATTTCCCCTATCGTCAGCCGGCGACTGCGCGCGGTGTGCGGCGCAGCCCGCTGCACGACCAACTCAGGGCCCAGGGCGCGGTCTTTGGCGAGGCGGCCGGTTGGGAACGTGCTAACTGGTTTGCCAACAAGGGGCAAACCGCGGAGTATCACTATAGCTGGAAGCGCCAGAACTGGTTCGACAACCAGTGGGCGGAGCATCTTGCTTTGCGCGAAGGCGTCGGGTTGCTGGACATGACCTCCTTTGGCAAGATCCGAGTCGAGGGACGCGAGGCGCTCGCGTTCCTGCAAAGGCTATGTGCCAACCAGATGGATGTTGCACCGGGACGTATTGTCTACACCCAGATGCTGAACCCGCGCGGCGGTATCGAAAGCGACCTGACCGCAACACGCCTGTCCGAGACAGCATTCCTGCTTGTCGTGCCCGGCGCTACGCTGCAGCGTGATCTGGCTTGGCTTCGCCGCCACCTGACGGACGAATGGGTTGTCATCACCGATGTTTCAGCAGCCGAAGCGGTGATCTGCGTGATGGGGCCACGATCGCGTGAATTGCTCTGGCTTGTGTCTCCGGACGATCTGTCGAATGCGTCCCACCCCTTCGGAGCCGCACGGGAGATCGAGGTCGGCATGGGCCTCGCTCGTGCCCATCGCGTCTCATATGTCGGAGAGCTGGGGTGGGAATTATATGTGTCCTCGGATCAGGCAGCCCATGTCTGCGAGGCGTTGGTTGAAGCGGGCGAGCAGGTCGGGCTGAAGCTGTGCGGCCTTCACGCGATGGACAGCTGCCGGATCGAGAAGGCCTATCGCCATTTCGGCCATGACATTACCGACGAGGATCACGTCCTTGAGGCGGGTCTTGGCTTCGCCGTCAAAACGGACAAGGGCGATTTTATCGGTCGCGACGCGGTGCTGCGCAAGCGAGATCATGGACTATCGCGACGGCTGATGCAGTTCCGCCTGAAGAACCCGGAGCCGCTGCTGTTCCACAACGAGCCCATTCTGCGCAACGGACGGATCGTGGGACACCTGTCATCGGGAAATTACGGCCATACGCTTGGCGGTGCTGTCGGGCTCGGCTTTGTTCCGGTAATGGGCAGAGAAAGCGCCGACGCGATGCTGCTATCTGATTACAGCATCGACATCGCTGGTCGGATTGTCCCCGCCGATGCGAGCCTGACGCCCATGTATGATGCAACATCCGCACGGATGATGGTCTAGGAGATCGGGATCATGGCGCCGCATCGCTACGCCGCGTCTTAAGGCCGCTTTTGGGACCCTCCACTGCCGCACGTCCCCGGACCTGACCGGCAGGTATGGTCTGACACTGCCTTATGGCCTCACAACTTATTATGGAACTGACCGTCCTGACCAAGGTGAACTAGCCATGGCCTGTCGCAAGCAGAGGTATCGGAGCACAGCCGGCTTGAGCTCTCCAAACCTTTGCTCATCGCTTCAGCATATAGATGTTCTGGATGCATTAACTGTTGACTGGCTGCGAGGCTCCGGTAGTTGCCGAGGTGACTCCACGGGGCGGCCTGTATGTGTGCGGTGTAGGGGCCACATGCTGATCGACGGATACCGAGGATCTTAACCGCCTGCTGGCCCGGATCCTGACCGCGCTGAAGCCTGACAGACGCGGCCTGACCGCTGTCAGACGACGCGCAGTCGGTCTATGCCTTCCTCACCGCGGATGTCTGAAACCTCTAAATTCTTTCGCGCAACTTCGCGCCGCGCGTGCCGGTGATCGCGCTGGAGCGGAACCACCGTTCCGACCCGGCCCATGCCGGCCGTCGCTAAAGCGGTCATTGCCATCGCGACCGAGGCGCTGCAGGCCAGCTCTATGGTCGACCGCATGCCGGCCGACCGAGAGGCGGGCATGGTCCTCAAGGGCTAGGCACTGCTCTTTTGCACCTCTACCTGCTCGTATCACGAAGGCTAATTTGCCGGTTTCTGCTTCTAGAACAGCGCCTGGGGCACGATCATGCTGATCGCCGGGATGTAGGACAGCAGGATCAGGGCCAGCAGCATCAGAAGCATAGTCGGCAGCGTAGCCCGGAAGACCTCGCCAAGGCTCATCTTGGCCACGCCCATGGCCACGAAGAGGTTCAGACCCACCGGGGGCGTCAGCATCCCGATGGACAGGTTGACCAGCATGATGATGCCGAAATGGACCGGATCAACCCCGAGTTCCTGAGCGATCGGCATCATCAGCGGGCCAAGGATGATGATTGCCGATGCGCTGTCCAGGAAGCAACCGGCCACCAGCAGGATCAGGTTGAAGGCAGCGATTACCAGAACGGGGTTGTCGGTCCCCGACAGAACATAAGCGGCGAGATCCGATGGCGTTCCGGTGCTGGCCAGCAGCCAGGAGAAGACGGAGGCACCTGCGGTGATCAGCAGCAGCGGCCCCGAGATGAGGCCCGTGTTGCGCAGAACAACCAACGTGGCGCTGAAAGAGATGCTGCGATAGATGATCGCGCCCACGAACCAGCCGTAAAGGCAGGCGGCGGCGGCGGATTCGGTGGGCGTGAAGACGCCTGAATAGATCCCGCCCAGCAGGATTACCGGCAGCCCCAGACCCCAGGCCGCACGCTTGACCGCCTGCAGGATGCTGCCAAAGGTCGGCAGCGGGTCCCGCGCATATCCCTTGCGCGCCGAATACCAGGTCGCATAGCCGATCAAGAGCGTCCCGATCAGCAAGGCCGGCAGCAGCCCCGCCGCGAACAGCATGCCGACAGAGGTCCCCGTCACCGAGCCATAGATGATCAACGCGATCGAGGGCGGCACGATGGGCCCCAGAGTTCCGGCGGTGGTGATCAGGCCGATGGAGAAATACTTGTCATATCCCGCATTGACCATGGCTGGATAAAGGATCGAGCCGATGGCGATCACCGTGGCGGGGCTCGAGCCCGAGATCGACCCGAACATAAGGCAAGCCATCACCGCCGCCGCGGCCAAGCCGCCCGGCAGCCAGCCGATCAGCGCCCGCGCCAACCCGATCAGGCGGTCGGACAGGCCACCGATGCGCATCAACTCCGCCGCCAGGATGAAGAACGGGATCGACATGATCGAGAAGTTGTTCATGCCCGAGAACATGCGCATGGGGACAAGCAGCGGGTCCATCCCGCCCCAGAAGTAGAAGACCGCGGCCACCGACAAAGCCAAGGACGCAAATATCGGCAGTCCGAAGATCAGAAGCCCGAAGAAGACGGGGATAAGAGCGCCAACCATGCCGTGTCCTCAGCTTGTCTTGATGTCGACTTGGGGCGGCTCGTAGCCGCGACCGGCCAGCAGGTCGCGCAGAACCAGCAGATAGCGCAGGAGCATGAAGATGCCTGCCGCCGGAATGACGGCATAGATGTAGCCGACGGGAATGCGCATGGCGGGCGACAACTGCCCCATGCGCGACGTGTTCAGGACCAACCTGCCGCCATACCAGACCAGAACGGCGGCAAAGATGAGGCCCAAGCACGCCGCTCCGATCTGAAGGAACTTTGCCGTCCGGGGGCTGGCAAAGGCGTAAACCGCATCGACGCTAATATGCGAGGCATAGCGAACCCCCATGCCCATGGTCAGAAAGCTCATGGTGATCAGCGAGTAAAGGATCAGCTCTTCGGACCAGAATAGCGAGTTGTTGAACACGTAGCGTGCGATCACCTGCACGATCGCGACAACAGTCGCGATCAGCATGAGTCCGGTGACGAGCACGTTCTCGATCCAGTCGACGATGCGGTTCAGCCAGACGATCATGACTGCCGGCTCCCCGACGCCCTCATTCGCCCTTGGCGGCGGCCAGCGCCTTTTCCATCAATTCGGGCATGACCATCGGGGCGAACTCTTCGTAGATGGGTTGCGAGGCCTCAATGAATGCGGCACGGCCTTCCGGCGTCAGCTCCTGGATCTCAATGTCGTCGGAGATCTCCTCAAGGATTTTTGTCTCATCCTCGGCCGTATACTGGCGCGCAGCATCGCGGCCCACGATCATTGCGTCCTCGACCACCTTCTTCAGGTCGTCCGGAAGGCTGTCCCAGGCCTGCTTGTTCATGATCGCGGCATAGGTGTGATAGGCATGACCGGTCAGGGTCATGTAGTCCTGCACCTCGTAAAATTTCATCGAATAGATGTTGGCCAAGGGGTTCTCCTGCCCTTCGACCACGCCCTGCTGCAGTCCGTTATAGACCTCGACATAGGCCATAGCGGTCGGGTTCGCGCCGTAGGTGCGATATGTCGCCAGAATGGTCGGCGCCTGCAGCGTGCGCATCTTGATGCCCTGCAGATCGCCAGGGCCATTGATGGGGCGGATGTTGTTGGTCATGTGGCGAAAGCCTGCGCCCCACATCGCGATGCCATGCAGGTTGTTGGCGTCCAGCGTTGCCAGCAGCTCGGTTCCGACCTCCCCGTCGAGCACGCGCTTCATCGCCGCCTCGTCCTCCATCAGGAAGGGCAGGTCGAACAGATACATCTGCTCATTGAAGTTCGCGAGGTTGCCGGTCGGCGGGATCGAGATGTCGACAAGCCCCATCTGGGTCTGCTCGATGATCTCGACGTCGCCGCCCAGTTGGGCCGCAGGACGAATGTTGATCTCGATCCGGCCGTCCGAGTTCTTTTCGACCTCCTCCTTGAAGACCACCGCGGCGCGGGCGTTCGGAGTGTCCTCGGTCAGCACATGGGCGAAGGTGAATTCGAAATCCGCGGCGGCGGCCATGCTGCCAAAGGCGGTGCCGAGGGCAAGGGTCAGGCAGGTGCCGAACGTGCGATAGGTCATGGTGTCGTCTCCTGTTGGTCGTTTCGTTGTTGTCAGATCACAGCGGCGGCGGGCCCAGCAGATCGGGTCCTGCGCCGATCACCGCCTCAGCCCAGAGGCTTGCGGCCAACAGCCGCTCCTCTTGCCGGGCAGGCGCGATGATCTGGAGGCCGGTAGGAATCCTGTTGGCGTCCAGCCCGGTCGGCAGCGTGGTCGCGCACCAGCCGAGAAGGTTCACAATTGCTGTGTTCCGCAGGGCCAGCATATTGGACCGGCGATAGGCGTCGGGATCGGCCAGGTCTGACAGCAGCGGGGCTGAAATCGGCACCGTCGGGGACACAAGCAGGTCCACTCCTTCGAAGATCTGGCTGGCGGTCCCTGCCGCCTCGGCCAGCAAGGCGCGGCGCTGCAGATAATCGGACGCGCTGACCTCGTCCGCGGCGACGACCCGCGCCATGACCGCGGGATCCAGGCGCGCGATCCGCTCGGGGTGATGGGCGTCAAGGAAGGCCCGCAGTTCGGGAGCTGCCAACCCGCCCCGGCGGAACAGATCAAGCACTCGGTCCAAATCTGGCAGGTGCACCGAGGTCACCGCAGTTCCTGCCCTCTCCAGTTTGGTGAGGGCAGCATGGGTGTTGGCGGCCACCGCAGGATCGATCTCCTCCCACACGACGTTTTCGATGATGCCGATGCGCGGACCGCTCGAAGCCGGCCCCACAGATTTGCCGCCATCGATGGCGGCAAAGAGAAAGGCCAGATCGGCGATGCTGCGGGCTAAAAGGCCAGGTGTGTCCAGTGAGGGCGATAGCGGCACGATGCCGTCCAGTGACCAGCGGCCATGCGTGATCTTCAGCGCGGTCTGGCCAGTAAACGAGGCGGGGATCCGGACCGATCCGGCCGTGTCCGTCCCGAGCGCAGCCAAGGCACTGCCCTGCGCCAGCGAGACCCCTGCCCCTGAGCTGGACCCGCCCGGCGCCCGTGGGGCACCCTGCGCGGACCATGGGTTGACCGGGGTCCCCCAATGCGGGTTGGTGCCAAGGCCGCCGAAAGCAAACTCCACAGTATGCGTCTTGCCCGTGACAATGCCGCCTTGGGTCAGGACGCGGTTCATGACCGGACCCGGGCGCTGCCACTCTTGGGAAAATTCGGTATCTGTTCCGGCATGGACTGGCAGGCCCGGCACGCCGTAAAGGTCCTTGATCGAGACGGGGATGCCCATCAGCGGGCCCAGATCGATCCCAGTTCCCATAAGCACGTCCAGCGCGCGCGCCTGCACCTCGGCCCGTGGTCCTGCCCAGGTGCGATACGCGTTCAGGCGCTCCTCGGTCGCGCCATGGCACGCCGCCGCGTCGGCCATCAATCCCGCCGCAGTGGCGGTTCCATTGCGAAGCTGACCGGCGATCGTATCGAGCGGAACATAGGGCACGGGCTGTCTCCTCGTCGATTGGAGCTGCCTTATCCTATGCGGCTCTCTTCAATGCGCCACCGTGCTGATCGTCGGGCAGATGGCTTGTTCGAGATGGCCCGCCCTCCTAAGTCTAGCCACACAACTTTGAAGTAAAACGGAAAATTTCGTCTCAAGGCTAAGGTTGACAGGATAGCGTTGCCGCTTCGGCAAAGCACTGTTGCCGCAACAGCTACAGCTTTGAAAGATCCAGTGCCTAGTTTGGCCTCGACAAACACAACCATTCAGGAAGAACATCGTGTCACACGCAACGGAACAGCGGCTCCGCGAACTAGGGATCATTCTGCCGCGTCGGCCGAAGCCCATCGGGAACTACCTTCCCGGCGTTGTCGTGGGCAACATCCTCTACACGTCCGGGACCTTGGGAACGCAGCCGGACGAAAACGACAATGACGTCCTGCCCTATGTCGGAAAGGTCGGCTCTGACCTGAGCATCGAGGAGGGCTATGCCTCTGCCCGGCTGATGGCGATCAACCACCTTGCGATGATGAAGGCGGTTCTGGGCGATCTCGACCGGGTCAAGCGGATCGTCAAAATGATCGGCTACGTCTCATGCGCTCCCGGCTTTACCGAGCCGCACCTGGTGCTGAACGGGGCTTCGGACCTCTTCGTCAAGCTATGGGGCGAGGAGAATGGCAAGCACGCGCGCGCTGCCCTGACGCAGCACGAACTGGGGCTGAACGCCCCGGTCGAGGCGGACATTACAATTGAGCTTCATCCCTGACGCGCGCGCAGGTGGGCGAGAAGTGCCGCATCGGATTTCTCGCCCTTCGCGAACTCGCTCAAGATCGAGGCAATGAATGTTTCGCAGGCGGCCGACTTGTGCTGCCCGTGACGAGCGACGGCATAGATGAAGCGGTGGTCAAAATCGCTGCATCGAAGATTAAGAGGAACCAGTTGACCCTCGTTTACCTCGCGCAGGACGGCCTGCAGGGGAAGATAGATGATGGCGTTGTTGCGGATGGTGTGACGGATCAGGAAGTGAAACTGGTCGGCCACGATGATCGCGGATGGCTGCTTGCGGATCTTGCCGAAGGCGCGGTTCAGCAGGTGGTGGATACCGAAACTGTCATCCGGCAGGACGCAGGGAAGATCAACCAGATCGTCCAGCACGACCGGGCGGCCGTCTGCCAGCGGATGCGACGGTGGTGCCAGCGCAAGCAATGGCTGCCGCCACTGCCCCACGGTTTCGATTGCGGCATGAGTGAAGTGATCGTAGACGAACCCGATGTCGCACAGGTGCTGTTCGACTGCCTCCAGAACGCGTTCGCGACCGCGGATGCGGACTCGGAAATGGATACCGGGATAACGTTGACGGAACTGCGTAATGTGGGCGGACAGGAAAGGATCGGTAATCCCTTCCACCGTCGCAATGGAAACGGCACCGGTCTTGAGATTGCGCAGATCGGCGACGTCTCCTTTGGCTGTGTCGATCTGGCTGAAGATGGCCGCCAGATGGTCGGCCACTACACGACCCGCCTCCGTCAGACTGACACCCTCGGCGCGGCGCTCAAGAAGCTGCTCCTGAAACTCGTGCTCCAGCTTGACGATCTGGCGACTGATGGCAGAGGGCGAGACGCGCAGCCGCTCCGCCGCCAACCGGATCGATTGAAAGCGGGCAACGCTCAGGAAATATTTTCCCGCTATCAGGTTCATTCCGCAACACCACGAAGTTCGTCCAGACGAGCTTCGTCGACCTTGATACCATGGGCAACAGGTATAGCGCGCCGCGCGACCCCTTCCAGCCAAGTAAACGCGTGCAGCAGTAGCTCCTATTCGCTCCAGATGTCAGCCAGAAGCCGAGCCGGTTTGCTATCAAGTCGCTCCGGTGCCGGACTGTCGTAGACCACCAGCCATTCTCCATCATCCCAACGCACCAGACCCTCAGGGTGGTCATGCTGTCCCCGATAGGGCAGATCCCGAACTACTGCGACATCTGCCTCAGGCACCACCCCGGAGGACGTGACGCTCACAGCTCCGCACCAGCGCCTGATCGCGGCGACCCCGTCTGCGGCCGTAACAGGAGCGGTCAGCAGCATCAGGTCATCCCCATCGAGCTCTAGGTCGCGGATGCCAAGCCCGCGGGTTGGAATCAGGTGCTTGCGGTAGCGCCGGGTGCCATCAATTCGGCGTGCTTTGAGATAGCCCGAGCGGGTCACCTTGAACTCGAACTCGAGCACTGCTGCCATCTCCCTTAGAACGGGGCCCCTCAAGCCCAGCCAGACGCGCATCCCGCGCACAGCGATCCCCTCGATATCAAGGCCGTTCTCCTTGCAAGGCAACTCCAGGAAGGGTCCGATATGCTCGTCGTTGCGAAGCCATTTCCTGAGCTGGCTCTTGTTGGCGCCGAGGCGAACGGTCTGGACGCGACGGGCACCATCTTTGGCGACCGGCATTGGCGCCCCGTCCCTCTCAGCCAAAGGGATGCGCCCAAGGAACATCCGGTTCGGATCACGCTCGATCTTGGAGAGGCGCCGCAGGGCCGCCTTGCGGCCCCCTTTGGCCTTGCCTCGCTTCAATGCATGGGAGCCGATTACCCAGAGCCAACCCATGTCAGCCATCAATCCTTCGATGTCCATCTCCCCGCGCGGGCCGCCAGGGAGGCAGATGAAGTCGCCAATCGAGATATGGACGTGGTTGCCCCAGGCATCGCCGTCCGGCGTCAGCCGATCGACGCCCGCAGTTTCATCGCAGCATGTAAAGAGGGCGTCGCCCACCCGCGCCGCGGCAGAGACGTCCTTGTGAAGGGGGTCATCGACGTGTTTTAGTTCGTCTATTTCGCCGAAGATCAGGAGCACTTGTCTGTTTGGTGCCTCGTCCATGTCGTCCTCCTCAGGGCAGAAAGGAACACCGGCGGAGAGGAAAAGTTCGTGCTGAAGATCCATCGGAACTAGGTTTAGCAAGGCGAAGTCGAGCCCCGGCCTCTGCCCTCTCCTTCGCTATCAGCGCGCTGCTGTTGAAATGGAGGAAGAAGAACTACAATGAATGGACCTGGCTCAGAAACAAGTGAACCGCGCCGGGTTTTCCGGAGGCTGATTGGGATTAGTTACGCGGCCATGTCTTCAGCTTCCAGAGCGGCGTAGAAGTTTGCCTCCGCTTCGGCCGGCGGGATGTTCCCGATCGGCTCGAGCAGGCGGCGGTTGTTGAACCAGTCTACCCATTCGAGGGTGGCATATTCGACAGCCTCGAAGTTGCGCCACGGCCCACGACGGTGGATGACCTCGGCCTTGAACAGGCCATTGATCGTCTCCGCCAAGGCATTGTCGTAGCTATCGCCGACACTGCCGACGGAAGGTTCGATGCCGGCCTCGCCCAGCCTCTCGGTGTATTTGATCGACAGGTATTGCGACCCGCGGTCGGAATGGTGGACGAGCCCCGCGCCCTTGGCTGGGCGGCGATCGTGGACAGCCTGTTCGAGGGCATCGAGAACGAAGCCTGCATGGGCTGTTTGGCTCGCCCGCCAGCCGACGATCTTGCGGGCATAGGCATCGATGACGAAGGCGACATACACAAACCCCTTCCAGGTGGCGACGTAAGTGAAATCGCTGACCCAGAGCATGTTCGGCGCAGGCACGCGGAACTGCCGGTTCACCTTGTCCAGCGGGCACGAGGCCTTCTTGTCGGGGATCGTAGTCTTGTGCGGCTTGCCCCGGATGATGCCTCGAATACCCATGTCCTTCATCAGTCTGGCGACTGTGCAACGGGCGACATCGAAGCCTTCCCGATCCAGCTGACGCCAGACCTTGCGCACGCCGTAGACGCGCCAGTTCTCTTCGAAGACACGCTCGATCTCGGGCCGCAGCGCTGCGTCGCGCCGGGTGCGATCCGACAATCGGGCCGGATCGGCCCGCTTCGCCAGGTGATCGTAGTAGGTGGACGGGGCGATCGGCAGAACCCTGCAGATCGGCTCGACCCCGTGCTTCCCTCGCTGATCGTCGATGAACCCGACCATCACTTCGACCGGCGGTCGAGCTCCGCCATCGCAAATTATGCGCTCGCCTTGCGCAGGATCTCGTTGGCCTGGCGCAGTTCCCGGTTCTCCCGCTCCAGCGCCTTCATCTTCTCTGCCATGTGGGTCGGGATGCCAGAGCGCTTGCCGCTGTCGACCTCGGCCTTCTTGACCCACTCGTTCAGGGTCTGCGGCGCACAGCCGATCTTCGCGGAAATCGACATGACTGCCTGCCAGCGCGATCCATGCTGACCCTCATTGTCGAGAACCAGGCGCACTGCACGCTCGCGCACTTCGGGGGAAAACTTGTTCGTCGTCTTGCTCATGATGCTCCATCCTACTCAGGAGTTGGAGCCTCCGGCAAACCCGGAGCGGTTCATTCACCCCATCCAGCCTGGCAGACGACAACGACATCTTCGACAGGCTAGCGCGATCGCGCTTTCGTAGCCGGTTCCGCCTTTCAGCGGCGGACAGGGCCTACGCGAACAACAAAGGCCGCAGCACGGTTCTTAGTCACGCAAGAGACTTCGTGGCCCAGAGACTCGCGCCCGCTCATCCTCGAAATGACGGCAGGCAGACTCCGATGCGCGGCCATCCTGCCTTTGTGGCCCAACATGCGACCGGGAGTTGCTGCCGCAGCTGCTTACAGAAATGGCACGGGATCGCCAGCGGCCGTCAGATGAGCGACGACGAGCAGGAGAAGGTTGTCGCGCTGATCATGATGTGGATCGATCGGCAGATGAAGGCACAAGGCACCGGCTAGTATGTTTGCGTGAGATTGTGGCGCTGCTGCCCCGGGGACATGAAGAGAGTGCAGGAGCGGCCGCCATTCAACGATAAAATGAGCGGACCCTCAGCCATAGCGCATCGCGAAGGACGAGATTATCGCTCTCCCGGGCAACTGGTCTAAACCCGCACCATGCCCAAGGTTTCTACGCCTCTGCCTTCAATGCAATGCTGCTCGGCGACGCGGCCGCAACATTCGCTGGTGTCAAGACATCGCTGCATCTCAGCCCTCTCGATCCCCTGCTTTACGGTTTTCACGGCGTCCGTGCGCAGATGCTGATCCAACAAGAAGATTATCAGGCCGCGGCTGACTCGTCCGACGAAGCTGCCGCAGCGCCTGGTGCGCATCATCTAATCGCGATGATCGCCCTTGTCGCGAACGGACTTGCCGATAGAGCCAGACAGGCAGACCGGTGGCGGCACCAGGTGGTCCATCTCAGGCACGATGCGACGAGCGACGACTTCCTAACTGCATTCCCCACGCGCGATGCCTCATCACGCATGAAGATTGCGGAGGAGCTGCATCGCCAAGGCTTCTGAAGAGCATCCAGCCTGCGGCGGCGTGCAATTGCGGGAAGATGTCGAGGCACTGCCGGAGCGTCTATACCCCGACAGAAAGCGAATATTGGCCACAGTTGCTGCGGAAAGCATCAAAGGCCGGTTCGAGGAAGCCGCACCGCAGTATCGCTGCTCCGTCGACCGGCTGTTATGGGCGGGAAGCTAACGATCGCGGATGCAGATGGGCAAACATGGCAAGGCCAAGAAGCGGACAGTTGGGGATGGTCAGCACGTAGCCACAGAAGGCTGGCATTGCCAGTTGTTCAGGAGGCTTGGCGTCAGTGCCTGCCCCATCCGCATGCCTGCTATATGCATACAGACTTAGCCCTTCGTGCATGAGGAGGTAGGTCCGCATTGGAAGGAGATGAGCCAAAGCTCTCAATGGCGCTGTTCTCAAGGCTGCTGCTATGATCTGCTATTTGCAGATGACTCGACGCAGGAACGCGCATGCACGGCCACCATAATGAGGCTCTCGTCTTTCTGGCACTTCTGATTGCAGCGGTAACTTCCTATACGGCCTTGGACCTTGCCGGCCGGTTCGGTGCCGCAGCCACTCGATCAGCGCGGGCGACCTGGCTCGCCGGTGCCGCGTTCTCGCTGGGCGGGGGCATCTGGTCCATGCACTTCGTGGCAATGCTGGCCTACTCTATGCCGGGAATGCAGCCGTCCTATGCGCCGGGACTGACCGCATTGTCATTCTTCCTCGCAGTCGGAGCCACGGGCGCTGGTTTCGCGGTCGTGGGCCATCTGCGCCAGCGGGCGCTTGCGCTTCTTCTCAGTGGTCCCCTCATGGGCCTTGGCATCGCTGCGATGCACTACACCGGCATGGCGGCTCTGCAGATCCCCATGAGCGTAAGCTACGACCCGGCTTGGGTGGCAATCTCGCTTCTGATCGCGGTTACTGCCGCCACGGCTGCACTGTGGCTCGCCTTCATGAACACGGGCCAGGTTGAGAAACTCATTGCCGCAGTGGTCATGGGCGCCGCTATTTCGGGGATGCACTTCTCCGGAATGCATGCGGCGGTCTATTCTCCGCTTCCCGGCGGCGAAAGCATCGGCATGAACAGCGTGAACCTTGAGGGGCTCGCCACCTGGGTGTCTGCCATCACTTTCGTGATCCTGTCTCTCGCCCTGCTTGCAGCAACCATGGACCGCCGCGTGGCGCAGCAAAGCCGCCGGGAAGCAGAACTTCTCAGAACAAGTGAGGAGCGCTTCCGGTTGCTCTATCGGCGGACGCCGCTACCCTTGCAAGCTGTTGATCGCGATGACCGGATCCTGGATGTCAGCGACGCTTGGCTCGCCGTGCTGGGCTTTGACCGAAGCCAGGTGGTTGGCCGGCCCATCCGGGAGTTCATGACGCCCGCTTCCGCACAAGACAGAATGGAAGCCACCCGATCGTCGTTTCGTGAGACGGGAGAGGTTCATGAGGTCCAGGCGAGCCTCATCAGCAGGTCGGGAAAGGTGATTGAGGTGGAAATCACCCGCCGGGTAGAGGTGGACGCCAAAGGACAGTTTCTTTCCTGCATTGAAGGACTTGTGGATGTCACGGCATGCAAGGAGGCCGAGACTGCGCTCAGGCAGACTCAGAAGATGGAAATATTGGGGCAGCTGACGGGGGGAGTGGCTCACGACTTCAACAACCTGCTCGCGATCATTCTCGGGAACCTGGAGCTGCTGCGGAAGGGGAACACCGACGACAAGCGCGCTCAGCAACTGATCGACGTTGCAATCCAGGGGGTGCAACGAGGCGCAACGCTGACGCAACGGATGCTTGCTTTCGCGCGCCGCCAGACACTCGCACCTGAGCCAGTAGACGTCATTGCCCTTATCAACGGCATGGTCGATCTCCTGCAGCGGTCACTGGGACCGCAATATGAGCTACAGCTTCCCCAAACCGATCTCGTCGCCGTTGCGAGCGTCGATGAGAACCAGCTCGAAATGGCCCTCCTGAACCTGATCGTCAACGCTCGTGACGCCATGCCACGGGGAGGCTTGATCAAGGTTACCGCGGAAACCGTCGGCGCCGAGCCGTCTTCGCGGCAGATCGCAATCAAGGTCACTGATCACGGCGCCGGGATGGATCCCGATACTTTGGCTCGCGCGACAGAGCCCTTCTTCACCACCAAGGGCCCCACGAAGGGCACTGGTCTCGGCCTCTCCATGGTTCATGGCTTCGCCGCTCAGTCGGGAGGCCAGCTCCAGCTCTCCAGCATGCCTGGGGAAGGAACGGAGGCAACAATCTTGCTTCGAGCAGCGGAAACACCCGTTGCCGCCGAGGCGTTCCATGCACTTCCGGAACGGGTGCATGCGCAGATGATGCCGGCCACGATCTTGGCCGTGGACGACGACTTCCTGGTCCTGATGAACACCCAAGCCATGCTTGAGGACATGGGGCATCGTGTCATCCCCGCGCACAACGGAGAAGAGGCCCTGCGTATCCTGGACCAAACCGGCGATGTTGATCTTGTGATTACCGATCAGGCAATGCCGCGGATGACCGGTTTGCAGCTTGCTGAAGCCATTCATGTTCGGCGCCCAAACCTGCCGGTTGTCCTTGCCACTGGTTATGCAGAGCTTCCCACAGATCATCCCAACATCGCGTTCAAGCTCGACAAGCCCTACTTCCAGGGCCAGCTGGAGAAAGCGGTGCATGAGGCGCTGAGATCAAGGGAAGACATGAACGTCATTCCCTTCAAGCTCCCTGCAAGCTGATCAACGTATCAGCTTTCGGTGCTGCGGCTTCAGCGGGCATTGGCTGCAACCTGCTCGCGGCCACCCGTGGCAAGGTTGTGCGCACGAAGGAGGAACTGCTGGCGGAGGAAGTTGAGCACCACAATCGAAATCCGGCCTCGTTCCATACCCTCGTCCTACCGGTGCACAGCATCGGTCCACTTCAATAAATTTGCGCGCCACCTCGGGGGCGACCGCAGTCGTGGCCTCCAGAACGTGCCTCGCCTTTGATGTTCCCATCTTTTGAGTTGGTGCAGCGGCGGCCCCGGACGGCGGCAGTCCTGCCATGTCGGCGGCAGTATTGTGGGCTCAGAAGGGGCACCAACAGAGTTTGCCGGCAGCATCGATCCACCGCAAAGCAAAGAGGGTCACGTGTCGCAGGTTCACAAACCCACGCACTTGCGCTTGCGCGGGCGGCAGGTGCCGGATCCACCAGCCGCTGCGTCAGGACGAGGGGTATGCCTGGCAGATCCGACCGAAGAACGCGATGCGCTTGTGGTCCAAGATCAGTGGGAGTTTGCCAAGAACGGCCAAGGTGCGGACCTTAGACTTTCTGCCAACTTGCCGATCCCGTCTGCTCGAAAGAAGCTGAACGGATCAGGTCATCGGAGGAGAGGGCCATGGCAAACACTGAAAACGTGCTTATTCATCCTGCCGTCGACAACGGCATAAAGCGAGACAGCTCGGACTTTTCCGGAGGCGCTTTGAGTTGTCATTGCACCAACAGGCCGGTGAGCATCCGCGTCGGAGCGCAAACCGCGCATAACCATGTCTGCGGCTGCACCAAGTGCTGGAAGCCCGAAGGGGCGATCTTCAGCATGGTCGCCGTGGTGTCGCGCGACGCGGTCGAGGTCCTGGAGAACGGCGACAAGCTGCACGTGGTCAACAAGGATGCGCCGATCCGGCGTTACGCCTGCCGCGAGTGCGGAGTGCACATGTATGGCCGGATCGAGAACAAGGACCACCCGTTCTTCGGGCTGGATTTTGTGCATACCGAATTGTCGAAAGACAAGGGGTGGTCAGCCCCCGAATTCGCAGCCTTTGTCAGTTCGGTTATCGAGTCGGGTGTTGATCCCTCCCGAATGGACGGCATTCGGGCACGACTGCGCGAGTTGGGGCTTACTCCCTATGACACGTTGTCACCGCCCCTGATGGATGCCATCGCCACCCATGCTGCCAAGCGCCAGACGAAACCTGCGCCCGCCCAGACACGGCAGAGCGCATCCCCAGTGCCTGCAGAGGCAAAGCAAAGCGCGTCCCCGGCGCCGCAACGGACACCGGCCCCGGCGCCCCCTGCCCAAGAAAGCAGATCAATCTTCACTCGGCTGCTGAACAAGCTTTTCGGACGGTAGTCCGCAATAAGGTGATGTTCTTCACCTGGGACGACAAGATGGATGATGCCAGTCTCGTTGTCCAGCCGAAGCCTTTCTCGACGCACCGCCGCGTTATGCCGTCAGCACTCATGATTGCCGTTTGCGGCCGCATCCAGCGCGACGGTCGCACCCTCCCTCTTGTCGTGCATCAGACTACCGATCACTCTGGGGATCTTGCCAGCATCGGCAAGCGCAATCGGGCGTTGTCACTTCCGGATGACCTTAAAGATGAGATGCAACAAGCCTCGCCTGGCGAGGCAGGAGAACCTCAGGGCGTCCCTGACGCTCGTCGCCTTCGGGATTGCATTGGCGGCTTAGCAGAGGCGATGCAACGACTTGCTGGCGGGGCTGATAGCCCGCCAAGAGCCGACGAGTGCTTCTTTGGCGGATGAACAAGTGCCCTTGAGGCCAAGCACGCTCAGCAGCGTTTCGACGTCTGCCGCTGACTCACTTGCGCCCCATCAAGCGGAACCGGCTCTCTAAAGCTGAGCCGCAGCAGGATGAGGAGGCCAGCAAGATAGTTCGCGAAGATGCCCTTGAAGGCCACGCCGGCGACCAGCGAGCCCACACTCAAAATCCGTGACAACGTTCCCGGAAAGATCAGAACCACCGCGGCGATCAGCGCCGGCGCTGGTGCCAGCGCCGGAGGAGTCAGGCCTCGTCCCGCATAGCGCGGCAGCGGCCATGTCAGGGCACGGACAATGAGGGCGGCTAGAAGGTTCGGCAGAAGCGCAACCAAGCCGCCCGCCAGCCGGGCGAGCTCGAACTGCAGGATGCGCGCGTTCAATGTCGGGAAGCATCGGCTTAGGGCGGGTTCATCATCCTCGGAAACGGTGCCGCCCGCAGCAAGGTTCACTATATGCGGCGGCAAGCACGAGCGACCGCTTCAGGGACGCTGTGCCACGGCAGCGTCAGCCACCTGACGGTCAGCTATGGGCCGGATGGGTAAAATCGTGTCGAGGTTGCTGGTCTAGCTGCTTGAAACTCCCGAAGTCCCCGGCGAAGGCTATCTGCTCTCAGTGGAGGCGATCAATTTCCTAAGCGTAGGGCAGGCAGGCCCACTCCTGTCGCCTCGAACCCTCCATCTACCGCCAACACCTGACCCGTGACGTAGGACGCCTGATCGCTGCATAGAAATGCGATGGCCTGTGCGATTTCTCCCTCTTCCCCGTAGCGGTTCAGCGGGATCGAGTCGTGATAGGCCGCCCGAATTACAGGGCTGTGGACAGCGAGAGCCAGCTTGGTGTCGACCGGCCCGGGTGCCACGCAGTTGGCGCGAATGCCCTGTTCGCCCAGCTCGGCTGCCTGCTGACGAGTCAGGTGGATTACCGCCGCCTTGGAGGTGCCATACGCCACCCGCAAAGTGCTGGCCCGGAGCCCTGAGATGGAAGCGATGTTCACGATCGCACCCCCTGTCCGCGCCAGATGCGGGATCGCCGCCTGCGAACACAGGAACACCCCGTCCAGATTCACCGCCATGATGCGACGCCAGGTTGCCAGATCGGTTTCCCCCATCGGCCGGAAATCGGCGACACCGGCATTGTTGACCAACGCGTCCAGTCGCCCTGACCATTCGACCGTGCGGGCGACCATCGCCTGAACCTGATCCGGGTCGGATACGTCACAGGTGACGGCCAGCGCATCCTCCCATCCCAGAACCACGCGCTGCAGCTCATCAGCGTCGATGTCGGCCAGAACCACGCGCCAACCGCGCTGAGACAGCAATCGGGCGGTCGCCAACCCGATGCCACGTGCGGCCCCGGTGATGATGGCGGTCTTGTCGGTCATGGGGGGTCCTTTCAGGAAATCATCTCAGCCAGTGGATCAGCCACAGCGACATCTGGGGAAAGGCCGCAACGACGGCCAGACCCGCCAGGGTGGCGGCCAGGAACGGCAGCGCCCCCCGCGCCACCCGCTCGATGGGCAAACGGGCCACATTTGCTGCCACGAACAGGTTGACGCCTACCGGCGGGGTGATCAGCCCGATGGCCAGGTTGATCATCACCACAACCCCGAACCAGACCGGGTCCCAGCCTAGCTCGTGCATCACCGGCAGCACGATGGGCAAGGTGATGAACATCACCGTGATCGCGTCCATGAACATGCCCGCGACCAGCAGGATCAACATGATCACCAAGAGGATCACCCACCCGTTGTCCGACAGCGCCAGAAGGCCGCCGGAATAGGTTCCAACCAGATCCTCAACTGTGATGACCCATCCAAACAGGCCCGCATAGGCCACGATCAGCATCACCGTTGCCGAAGATGCTGCCGCATCAGCCAGCGTGTCGTAAAGCGCTCGCAGGGGCAGGCTGCGATAGATCAGGCCGCCGACCAGCAGCGCATAGACGGTGGCCACCAGCGCGGCCTCGGTGGGTGTGAAGATGCCAGAATATATCCCGCCCAGAATCACCACCGGCGTCATCAATCCCCAAAAGCTGTCGCGGAAACTGCGCCACAGCCGCGGGCCATAGGGCAGGCCCCCATGGGGGTCGGGGACCAGCCGATCCAGCGACCCGCCCGCCCCTTTCGGCGCGATGAAGGGCAGCACGGCCAGCATGGTCAGCCCCATGAACAGCCCCGGAAGGATGGCCGCCACAAACAGCTGGGAAATGGACACCTCGGCGATAACCCCGAACAGCACCAGCCCGATCGAGGGCGGAATGACGATCGACAGCGCCGCCCCGGCGCAGACCAGGCCCGCGGCATGGGCGCGGGTGTAGCCGTCCTCCTCCATGCCCTTGATGATCATCGGGCCGATGGCCGCGACAGACGCAGGCCCCGAGCCACTCACCGCGCCCCAGAACAGGCACACGACCGTGCCAACCACTCCCATGCCCCCGGGCAAGCCGCCGACCAGCACCCGGAAAAAGCGGATCATCCGTTCCGCGATGCCGGTGCTGCCCATCAAGGCACCCGCCAGGATGAAGAAAGGGATGGCCAGCAGCGAATAGCGCGCCACGCCCGCCGTGATCAGATCACCCGCCAGTTCCAGCCCGAAGCCCATTCGCCACATCGCGTATAGCGCCGACAGGCCCAGAGAGAATGCCACCGGCACGCGCAGCGCCAGGAGCAGGAAGAACAGCACGATCATCTGCGTGCCGGGGCCGATGTCAGGCATGATCCGTCCCCGCCTGCCGGAATTCATCGATCGCATGCTGCACGAACCGCCAGGCGATCAGCAGAAACGCGAACGGCACCGCCGCTTGGTAATACCACATCGGGATCCGCAGCGCGTAGGAGGTCAGTCCGTTGAGATACAGCACCTGCACCGCCCCCAGAGCCAGCCAGGCAGACGCAACGAGCAGGCCCACCGACAGGATCACGGACAGCGCCACGACCGCCTGCCCCGCCCGGCGCGGCAGCATTGATACAAAAGCCGTGACCGCCAAGTGCTGTCCCTGCCGCGCCGCGATGGCCGCGCCGAAGACGGTCAGCAGCAGGAACCCGTTGGTCAGCAGTTCCTCAGACGAGGCCAGCGAATAGTTGGTGGCATAGCGCACCACCACGTTGGCGAACCCCAGGAGGGTCATGCCTAGGAACAGCACGGCACAGATCAGCCGCTCGGCCTCGCGCGACAGGAAAGACAGCATGGGGACCTCCGGGCGGAGCGGGGCGCGCGGCGCTCCCCGTCCTGATTATTTCGCCTGCGCGATGGCATCCTGGAAGGCCGCGACCAGTTCGGGACCGACCCGTTCGGCCCATTGGTCAAAAGCGGGCTGGGTCGCCGCGCGGAAGGCGGCCAGCTCCTCGGGGCTCGGCTCATAGACCTCCATCCCCTTCTCGCGCAGGAAGGCAACACCGGTCTCGGTTCCCTCGCGGGTGATCTGGCGCTGGTAATCCATCGCCTCGGCCGCCACCTCGCGCAGCATGGCTTGGGTCTCGGCGTCATAGCCGTCGTATTTCTCCTTGGAGATGCCCAAGAAGATCGGGTCGTAGGAATAATGCCACGTCGTCAGGTATTTCTGCACTTCATAAACTTGCTGCGGAATGATTACTGCCCCAATGGGGTTCTCCTGCCCGTCCACAACACCCTGCTGCAGCGCGGTCAGCGTCTCGGTCCACTGCATTTGTTGGGGATTGGCGCCAAGCGCGTTCATCACGTCGATATACATCGGGCCGGCCACGCGCATGTTCAGGCCCTGCATGTCCGCGGGAGTCTTGATCGGGCGGGTGTTGTTCGTGACCTCGCGGAACCCGTTCTCGCCCCAGGCCAGCACCTCGATGCCCTTGCCCCGCAGTATCTCGCGCAGCGCCTCGGCGGGGCCTTCGTCGGCGGTGGTGGCATCCACCTGGGCATAGTTCTCATACATATAGGGCAGAGAGAATACTGCCATCTCCTGCACCAGCGGCGTGACGTTGATGGCGGATGTCATCACGAAATCCAACGCACCCCGGCCCACCATGTCGGCTTGGCGCATCTGGTCTCCCCCTGCCAGCTGTGCGTTGGGGAAGACACGCAGTTCCATCTCTCCGCCACTGCGCTCGGCCAGCAATTCCCCGAACCGCTCGGCTCCCTTGTGCCAGGTCGTGCCGTCACCGGTATTGTGCGAAAGGCGCAGCGTCTCGGCCAGCGCAGCCCCCATGCCCAGTGTCGACACCAAAGCCGTGGCCAGCGCCAGCCGTCCCCATCCCATCTGTGACATCGCAATCCCTCCCCTGGAACCTGCCACCCTCTCGTGGCGTCGGTTCACATCATGGTGCGACGCTTTGCGGCATGGCAAGAAAAAACTTGCATTATCTTCTGTTCTTTCGCCAATCTGTCCGCAACGAATGGAAATTCACATGACCCAGCCCGCGTCATCAGTCCACATCGTGGACCTCCCTGATACCGGCACGCAAAGTGTGGACCGGGCACTTCTGTTGCTGAACCTGATCGGCACCAGCGGTGATCAGGGTGCGACGCTGGCCGGTCTGGTGGCCGGCACCGGGCTGAACAAGGCCACTGTCCGACGGCTGGCCTTGGCGCTGATCCGGGCGGGCATGGCGGAACAGGACGCCGGCAGCCGCTATCACCTGGGCGCGCAGATGCAGGTCCTAGGCGCGCAGGCTGCGCGGCGCCCCGGGCTGATCGCGGCGGCCAGCGAGAGCGTGATGCGCTTGGCGCAGATCACGGGCGATGCGGCGCTGCTGTCGGTGCGGCGTGGGGCCAGTTCGCTGTGCCTGATGCGCGAGGAGGGCAGCTATCCCCTGCGCAGCCACGCGCTGGTCGCGGGCCAGACCCATCCCCTGGGCGTAGGTGCAGGCTCGCTGGCGATGCTGGCCGCCCTGCCCGACGACGAGGCCGACACCATCCTGCGCGCCATCGCGCCAGTGCTGACGGACCGCTATCCGGCCCTGACCCTAGATCGAATGCGCGACCTGATCGCACAAACCCGCGCCGATGGCGTAGCGCTGAACCCCGGCCTGGTGATCGAGGGGTCCTGGGGCTTGGGCATCACGCTGCAGCATCCCGACGGGCGGCTCGCGGGCGCCCTGTCCATCGCCACGGTCGAGGCGCGGATGCGCCCCGACCGCCTGCCCGACCTGACCCGCCATCTGCGCGCCGAGGCCGCCCGGATAGAGGCCCGCCTGGCACAGCCAACCAAGGACAGACAGACATGACCGACCCGATGATCGTCGGCTGGAGCCACACGCGCTTTGGCAAGTCCGACGCCCCCGACACCTGCGCCCTGATGGCCGAGGCCGTGCCCTTGGCGCTGGACCATGCCGGCATCACGGCAGCGGACGTGGACGGCATCTTCACCGGCGTCTTCAACAACGGCTTTTCGCCGCAGGATTTTCAGGGCGCGCTGGTCGGCATAGCGGTCCCCGACTTGGCCCATGTTCCCGCCACACGATACGAGAACGCATGCGCCACAGGCTCTGCCGCCCTGCATGGCGCGATGGATTTCATCGCTGCCGGCCGGGGCCGCATCGCGCTGGTGGTGGGCGCGGAAAAGATGACCGCCACCCCTACCGCAGAGGTCGGCGACATCCTGCTGGGCGCCAGCTTCCATGCCGAGGAGGCGCAGGTGGACGCCGGTTTCGCGGGCCTCTTCGGGCAGATCGCGGCCAGCTATTTTCAGCGCTACGGCGACCGCTCGCAGGAACTGGCCATGATCGCAGCCAAGAACCACGAAAACGGAATGCTGAACCCCTATGCCCATATGCGCAAGGATCTGGGCGTGGCCTTCTGCAACACCGTGTCCGACCGCAACCCCCGCGTAGCGGGACCGCTGCGGCGCAGCGACTGCTCGTTGATCTCGGACGGGGCGGCGGTGCTGGTGCTGGCCGATGCGGACACCGCGCTGTCCATGCGCCGCGCCATCGCCTTTCGCGCCCGCGCGCAGGCCAACGACCCGCTGGCCCTGTCGCGACGCGACATGCTGGCGATGCACGCCGCCCGCGCCGCCTGGACGCAGGCGCTGGACCGCGCGGGCGTGACCCTGGACGACCTGTCGCTGGTCGAGACCCACGACTGCTTCACCATCGCCGAGATGCTGGAATACGAGGCGATGGGCCTGGCCGAACCCGGTCAGGGCCACCGCGTGATCCGCGACGGCGTGACCCATCGCGACGGGCGGCTGCCGGTGAACCTGTCTGGGGGGCTGAAATCACGCGGCCACCCCATCGGCGCGACCGGCGTGTCGCAGCATGTCATGGCGGCGATGCAGCTGAGCGGCGATGCCGGCGACATGCAACTGCCCGGCGCGACCCTGGCGGGCGTCTTCAACATGGGAGGTGCGGCGGTGACGAACTATGTCTCGATCCTGGAGCGGGTGCGATGATCCCCGTTTCGGACCGGGTGATGAACCTGGGCCATTTCCTGACCCAGAACGCCCGCCGCCTGCCCGACGCCCCTGCCCTGATCCATGGCGACCATGTCACCACCTGGGCGCAAATGCAGACCCGTGTCGGCGCATTGGCCCACGCGCTGTCGCGCGATTTTCGCCTGACCAAGGGCGACCGCGTCTTGGTGCAATCCTCCAACTGCTTGCAGATGCTGGAGACGATGTTCGCCTGTTGGCACATCGGCGCGGTCTGGGTGCCCGCCAATTTCCGCCTGTCGCCCGATGATCTGGCCTATCTGGCCCAGTCCTCGGGCGCGCGTGCGATGTTCTGCGGCGCGCAGTTTCCGGACCATGCTGCCGCCTGCGCAGCCCATATCTCGGCGATCATCCCCATCGGCGCATCGCCCCTGGGCCCTGACCACGAGGCGCTGATCGCGCGCCACATGGGCCGGATGCCGCCCGAAGCCGCGGTCACGCGCGATGATCCGGCCTGGTTCTTCTATACCTCGGGAACGACGGGACATCCCAAGGCCGCGGTGTTGACCCATGGCCAAATGGCCTTTGTCGTCACCAACCACCTCTGCGATTTGATGCCCGGCACCACGGAACAAGACATCTCGCTGGTGGTGGCACCGCTGTCGCATGGAGCAGGCATCCACGCGCTTACCCAGATCGCGCGCGGCGTGCCGACCATCCTGCCCACCGGCGACCGCTTCGACGCGGCCCATCTGTGGTCGCTGGTCGAACGGCACCGGGTGACGAACATGTTTACCGTCCCCACCATCCTGAAGCTGCTGGTCGAGGATGCGTCAGTCGCGCGCCATGACCACTCCAGCCTGCGCTATGTCATCTATGCCGGTGCGCCGATGTATCGCGCCGACCAGGTCCGAGCGCTCCAGACGCTTGGTCCGGTGCTGGTCCAGTATTTTGGCTTGGGAGAGGTCACCGGCAACATCACCGTCCTGCCGCCCGCCCATCATTCGCCCGACGACGCGCACATGCGCATCGGCACCTGCGGTCTGGCGCGCACCGGCATGCAGGTGCAGGTCCAGGACGACCAAGGCACTGAGCTGCCCTCCGGCCAGACCGGAGAGATCGCGGTCATCGGCCCCGCCGTTTTCTCCGGCTATCACGACAATCCGGATGCCAATGCAAAGTCCTTTCGCGACGGCTGGTTCCTGACCGGCGACCTTGGCCACATGGACGCGCAGGGGTTCCTCTATCTGACGGGGCGGTCGTCGGACATGTTCATCTCGGGCGGATCGAACATCCACCCGCGCGAGATCGAGGAAAAGCTGCTCACCCACCCCGACCTGTCCGAGGCGGTCGTGCTGGGCACGCCCGATCCCGTCTGGGGCGAGGCCGGACTGGCCGTCTGCGTCCCCCGCGCGGGCACGACACCCGACCCGCAGGCGGTGCTGGACTGGCTAGCCCCGCGCATCGCCAGCTACAAGCGACCCAAGCGCCTGCTGATCTGGGACGCGCTGCCTAAATCCGCCTATGGTAAGGTCACCCGCAAGATGATCCGTGAGGAGTTGATCGCCCGTAATCAATGGCCGCAGCCGGGATGCTGATTCATCCCGGCCCGGCGGATCGACAGCGCGTCCAGGTCGTTCCCTGCTGCGCGCATCCCGTGCGCCTGCGACTGAGGGCAGGGTTGCCGCTGGACCGCGCCGTTGCCGTTGCCGCCCGGCATGCGGGGATCACTGCCGCTTGGCTGATGCTTGAGGATCTACCCTGTGATCGGCTGTCCTTCGTCATCCCGGCGCCGCCGCCGGGCGACGGGCGCGTGGCCTTCTACAGCGATACCCGCATCCTGGGCCCAAGTGCTCGCATCGTCACCGCCGGCCTGCATCTGGGCCAAGGGCGCGCGATCCATGCACACGGCCTCTGGACCGACGCCAGGGGCGCCCTGCAGATGGGCCACCTTCGTCCCGAAGCCACGCGACTGTCGCGCAACGTCCAGATCAGCGGATGGCACTTGGATGGTGCCGTGTTCCGCCGCGGGCCCGACGCCGAGACGGGCTTTCCCCTGTTCAGTCCCGGTCCGCGACCCCGGCGGCTTTCGGGAGGACTTCCTGCGCGACTTGTGCGACTCCGCCCGCATATGGACCTCGTGCCCACGATCAACGCCTTGACGCGCGGCAGGACGCGTGTCCTCGGCCTCGGCAGCCTTATTGGCACGCGCTTCTCTACATGCGCCTCACTGCCCGGCCCAGCGACTGAGATCCTGATCCTAGGCCAGGATCGCGCCCGATTACGCATCGCTTCGGTCAGTCAGGAAGGCACAGTGCATCAAGGCGTGCTCTCAGGATCAAACATGGTCTGCATCACGGCGGAATTGCTGTTGATCGATGCTTAGCAAGCCAAAGCTGACCAGGTCATCCGACAATGGGCATTGAGGGACTTAAACACGAAATCTACCCCGCGTCCGGTAGATCCTGCCGGATGTGGGCTGAAGCGACCTTACCTCGCGTGGCACCCGCCCGATCCGTCGGCAGCGCATCTCATCAGCAGAAGTTTAGCCGGAACCCGACGGAGCTAGGTATTTGCCCAGTCCCGAAGTGCATAGCATTTGCAGCATCTCGCTATAGCGGCCATTCAGCCTAAGCGCGGGATTCCAGCGCCGAAGCAGAGAGGGCAGAAAGCAGCCTGATGGCGGTGCAGCACAATTTCTAGAGCATTTGTAAGAAGCCGCCGTTCGCCAAGGCTGGGGGAAGTAACGCCTCTCCATTCACTGCGCGCATATTGAACCAACGCTGTCGTTTTTGCCGCAGGTTGCGTGCCTTAAAGCGCTGCATACGCAACAGCAGCGCGCATGCAGGTTCTACCTGTCCCAACATGGTCCTCTCAGCCGAAACCTGAGGGCAGTGCTTCTAAGAGTGCTTTGGCTTCTAGGCGCCTGCCCTAGGGCGACCCGGAAGAGGCAGATTGACGAGGACTGGCAGCAGGGCGCAAACTTAACATGCCTACGAGCCAGATTTTGCAGACGACTGGGTCAAGAATTCGGTAGGTGGCAGCCGGCTCAGGAATACTGTCAGCCGGAACAGTTGAGATGCTCAGGTGTTTTGCGTCATGGGCTATGAGACGACCCGCATGACCAAGGCTTCACACGGGCGGATGCTGCTCGTGAATGCAGCAGCCTTCCTGTTCATGGCGGCGGTTCTTGCCCACTCGGTGATCGCAGAGGGGATGCTGTCGCACTCGTCCGTTCCTAGTAACCAAGCCCATGTTCTTTCCGAAGCTAGACATGGGAGTGCCGCCTGTGATGTCACCACTTTGCACAGCGTAGCCACAGCTTGTTCTGCCTCGGCGCATGATCAGGGCGATGGAGCTGGAACACCCCCGTGTTGCGGAGACGTCTGTCACCTGGCGCTTGCACCGCAGGAGATCCCGTCTCCACAGCACATGGCGCACGAGGAATCAATCGTTCTCGTTTCTGTGCCGCTCCTCAGTGGACGCGTGCTCGAAGGTCCGCGCCGCCCCCCGCGGCTTCCCGTCTGATCTCATGGCGAGCCTGCGGGACTTGCGCCCGGTCTGACGTCGTCTGGCTGGCGCTTCTCTTCTCTCCTTTCGTCAAAAGATGCAGCACGTCGGTGTTCCGACGGCAACCTGCAGGACCGCGTCGAGACCCGCCCTAAGCCGATAATTGTCGCAAGATGGCGGCCTAAACGGTCCTAATCACCAATCAACCCTCAGGAGAACAGCCATGGGTAAACTCCAATTCACCGTAGCAATTGCCACGCTTCTTGCCACGCCCGGTTTCGCGCAAGACGCCGCTCCCGCCCAGCAGGGTGCGCCCGCGAACCAAGCCGAGCAGACGGCGGATCTCTCGATCCTGCCCCAGGGTTGCCAGAACGCGATCCAGCAGTCTGGAATGCCCGGTATGATGCGCGGAGGCATGATGCAGGGCATGGACATGTCCGACATGATGGGCGGTATGGGCCGCATGGAAGGCATGGACGAGGCCCAGAAGGCTTCCATGCAGGTCATGATGGAGATGAACGCTCCCATGATGGCCACCCACTTTATCAAGGATCCCGACCTTGCCTTCCACTGCGGGATGATCGCGCATCACGCGGGCGCCATTGCGATGGCAGAAGTCGAGTTGAAATATGGCAAGGATGAGGCGACGAAACAGATGGCTCAGAAGATCATCGACGCGCAGGGGCCGGAAATTGAGGAGATGACGGCTTGGGTCGAGGAACATACGGCCCAGCAATAAGCGACTGGCCGCCGGCGCGTGAGGCGTCGGCGGCTACGCCTTACCCCCAATTCCTTGTCCTGTGTCCCGACATGCCAAGATGACCCAGGATTAGTGACAGGGAGATAACGGTGCGGAACCTGTTCGGGAAAGGACATATCATGTCGACGTCTCATGGCGATCATACCGCTCAGGTCCAGTTGCACCAAGGCCCCAGCGACCCCGGTGACAGCGAGCATCGGGTAAAGGATCCGGTCTGCGGCATGACGATCGATACTCACACCTCGGCGCGCCGCGCAGAGCACGGCGGGCGAACGTATCACTTCTGCTCGGCCGGATGCCGGACAAAGTTCCTGGCCGAACCGGCCCGTTACCTTGATCTGGCAGGGGCCGCGGCCTCCGATCCCGTTCCCGAAGGAACGATCTACACCTGTCCGATGCATCCCGAGATCCGGCAGGTCGGGCCGGGGTCATGCCCGATCTGCGGGATGGCCCTGGAGCCTCTCTTGGTCAGCCTGGAGGCTGAACCGAACGAGGAACTGATCGACATGCGGCGCCGCCTGCGGATCGGGCTGGCGCTGACGATCCCTGTCGTCATCCTCGAGATGGGTGGGCATTTCCTGGGGCTAGACCACTACCTCGGGCAGCGCACGTCCAACTGGCTGCAGCTGATCCTGGCGACACCAGTCGTGCTCTGGGCCGGATGGCCTTTCTTTGTGCGTGCCTGGCAGCCGCTGGTGACCCGCAACCTCAACATGTTCACCCTGATTGCCTTGGGGACAGGCACCGCGTGGGTATACAGCATCGTGGCAACGGCATTACCCGGCATCTTCCCTGATGCGTTTCGCCAGCATGACGGATCGGTCGCAGTCTACTTCGAGGCGGCCTCTGTCATCACCGTGCTGGTGCTGCTGGGTCAGGCCCTGGAACTGAAGGCGCGCGAAGGCACCAGCGGGGCGATTCGGGCCCTGCTTGATCTGGCTCCGAAGACTGCCCGGCGGATCAGAGGGGATGGCACCGAAGAGGAAGTGTCGCTCGACCTGGTGCAGGTTGGGGATCAGCTCCGGGTGCGCCCTGGGGAAAAGGTCCCCGTGGACGGCGCGGTCCTGGAAGGGCGCAGCGCGGTGGACGAGTCGATGGTCACGGGTGAATCCATGCCCGTGACCAAGGAGGCTGGCGCCACGGCGATTGGCGGAACGATGAACCAGTCCGGCGCCCTGGTGATCGAGGCGCGCAAGGTGGGCCGCGACACCATGCTGTCCCAGATTGTGCAGTTGGTGGCCGAGGCGCAGCGCTCGCGTGCGCCGATCCAGCGGCTTGCAGACCAGGTCTCGGGGTGGTTCGTGCCGGCGGTGATCCTTGTGGCTCTGCTGGCCTTTGCGGCCTGGTCCGTCTGGGGACCAGAGCCGCGTTTCTCGTTCGGGCTGATCGCTGCCGTCTCGGTCCTGATCATCGCCTGCCCCTGCGCCCTCGGCCTTGCCACCCCGATGTCGATCATGGTGGGGGTCGGCCGCGGCGCGCAGGCGGGGGTCTTGATCAAAAACGCCGAGGCTTTGGAGCATATGGAGAAGGTAGACACGATTGTGGTCGACAAGACCGGCACCCTGACCGAAGGCCGGCCCGCCGTCACCGCGATCGTTCCCGCCCCCGGATGGACCGACGCCGAAGTGCTGCGTCTTGCGGCCAGCGTGGAACGGGCCAGCGAACATCCCCTGGCGCTTGCCATCGTGCGGGCAGCGGAGAACCGGGGCGTGGCAGCCGCACCTGTGGCAGAGTTCGACTCGCCCACGGGCAAGGGCGCCCTGGGCATGGTCGAGGGCAAGTGCATCGCCTTGGGCAATGCCCGGTTCCTTGCCGAGCAGGGCGTGGATGTCGCGTCCCTTGCCGCCCGCGCCGACGCGTTGCGTGCCGATGGCGCCACCGCCATCTTCATGGGCGTGGATGGCGAGCCTGCCACGATCTTTGCCATCGCGGACCCGGTGAAACCCTCAACGCCGGAGGCCCTCGCTGCCCTCAAGGTCGATGGCATCCGGGTTGTCATGTTGACCGGCGACAACTGGACCACGGCAAGAGCCGTGGCGCGGCAGCTTGGCATCGACGATGTCGAGGCCGAGGTTCTGCCCGACCAGAAAAGCGCCGTGGTCCAGCGCTACAAGGCAGAAGGGCGGGTCGTGGCCATGGCGGGCGACGGGGTCAGCGATGCGCCCGCCCTAGCGGCCGCCGATGTCGGCATCGCCATGGGCACCGGCACCGATGTGGCCATGGAGAGCGCCGGTGTCACCCTGCTCAAGGGCGATCTGACCGGCATCGTCCGGGCACGGCGGCTGTCCGAGGCGGTGATGCGCAACATCCGGCAAAACCTGTTCTTCGCCTTCATCTACAACGCGCTCGGCATCCCGGTCGCGGCAGGGGCTCTTTATCCGGTCTTCGGCTTTCTGCTGTCCCCGATCATCGCGGCCGCCGCCATGGCCCTGTCCTCGGTCAGCGTGATCGCCAATGCCGCACGGCTGCGGGGCGTAAAGCTGTGAGCACAAGGCCCAAGCGCGTGGCCGCATGGGGCACGAGCCGGAAAACTCCAGCATCCGGTGGTCCAAGGTTGGGGAGCAGCGCACAAACCGGCAGACTCTCGTTATGACCGACGGACCAACGGGGGGCAGGTCAGTATAGAAGTGGGATATCCTTGGATCAGATGCGCGGCGCTATATACGGGAACAGAGCGCTACGCAGGCGTGAACTTAGGTCCGGATCTACTAGAAAGTTCCCGGCAAGCCGCCGAGCAGAGCTTAATATTTGCGGCAATGCTCCGCGTTCAGAAAGCTGAAGAGAGAGGGTTCGGCGAACCAGATGTTCAGAAGCAGGTTGATTATGCCATCACGGAGATGGAGCCAATCATGCTTGAGTATGTCGATCGCTTTCGCGCAAACTTCGCCGCACAGGGCTCATTCATGGACGGCGGCCAGATGTCGATGCAGGAATATATTCTCTGCGCCGAAATGAGGTCGGTCGTATTGGGTGAATGACAGGCAAGTTTGTGTCGCACCGCAGCGGACTGTGGCCTGCCGATTTCGCTGCGCCAAGCACGAGCATCTGCTCTCGGGAAGCTGCACGGCGCCGCCGCGACTGTCTCGACCGGCCGCACAGGGCCGCCACCTGCCGTCCCTCTTCACCGGCTCGGAGCGTGCGGTTCGGCCTGTCGGCAGCCTTCGTCAGGACAATGAGACCTTGAGGACGTGACGATCATCCGCTGTCTTGAACAGGAACGATAGCTCCACCTGGGCGCCGCAGGCTGCGGCGTAGCTCACGATACTTTCTAGATTCGGCAAGGCAGCCGTCGGGCTTTCCAGGCGTCCAATCATCGACAGTGTCAGCGGCCGGCCGAGTTCTTCGGATGCGCGCCGAAGGTCTGCCTGGCTCATCTGCTTCGTCTTGCGCATGGCCCGCAGGGCCATGGCGAGATCAGCTTCCGCTCGGTGCTGATCGAGCAGCGCCGCCCCTGCAGGGTTGGCAGCTCGCATCCTCTCCAGGAGGCTGCCCCCGCCATCGTCGGCCATACTGCCTCGCTTCGTTCGCCTTGCAGTCATTGCAGTCTCCTTCCCGAAGCGCCGCTCTCCATGTGCGCTTCGAGGTTCTTCAACAGCGACACGAAGCGCGTCGTCTTCGCCTTGAGGAGCGCCTCGTCCACAACCGCCAGATATCCTGAGGACCAAAGCGGCAGGTAGCCGGTCCTCCGGTTTGGATCATGACCAGAGGAGGCGAGCGTGATCACTGCACTCGGGAACGGCCTGCCGAGGCGATACCACCGGCTGATCGTCCTGGCCCATCCGGCGTCACGGCTCAGCCCGACCAGGGCCGATGTCAGGATCTGGCGGTCTCCCAGCAGGGGGTGCCCCGAGACCTGCGCCCAAAGGGCCGGAAGATCGCCCTCGTCCTTGACAAGAACGGCCCAAAGATCTGCCAGAGGGGCCTCGGCGAGATCCTCAGACGTGGGACCGCGTTCAAGCGCGGCGACGGAAGCCTTGGCAAGGCAGAAGAAACTGTGAGGGTCGTGCATCTGGGTCTCCATGATTGGGGCGGTTACTGTGGGCATGGCTGGGCACGGCGGCCGATCGCGAGAGGCTTCCATCGAGAGGGCTTCGGCGCCCGAATCGCCGGCGTCATCCGAAGCTACCCATGGCACTCCGGCCCGATCTCCCTGAGGAAAACCGCAAGGACGGCGCCGTCGGGCCCCTTCAAGGCGTCGGCTGGAACTCCGTCAAAATCGAGATGCGGGCGCATCAGCCAGTTCAGCAGCCGGAGGTCGCTCCATTTCGCCGCTCTGGCAGCAGCGAGGATCTGGGCGAATCCAGGGTCGAGCCGACGGTTGATCAAGTCGAACTGGAAGACAGGATATTTCCAAGTACCGGCGACACGGAAGCGCAGAAGGCAGCCCTCCTTCGGAAAGCTGCACCAAGACGGACACGCATCCGACCGACCCAGCATTCCACGTGCTTCATCGCCACTGATCATCTCGACGCCGCTGAGGATCTGCCTGCGCAAGACCCGAAGGCGCGCCCTGCCACGGCCTGTCATTCTTTGCTTGCGGGACATCTCACATCGCCACCGACCTGTTTTCCATGTCGAGGGCACGTTGGAGCATCCTCAGCACCGTCCGAAGGCTCGGCCTCGCCTCTGCATGAGGCGCGACCACTGCCAGGGCGTCGACGATGGCCGAGATTGAGGCTCCGGAAAGACCGCGGGCGCGTCCCTGGCGTTCCGCAAAGGCCATCAGGTGGGGCAGCTCCACGTCCTGCAGCCGAAGGACGGTGCAGCGGCTGATGAGCGGCTCTGGCAGCGGCGCCAGGTTGTTGACCAGCAGGATCCAGCTGATCCACGACATGTCACAGCGCACCCGGAAGTAGGGGCAGCTCCAGTCTGCTGCGGTGACGGGCTCAAGGAGCGGCAGCAGCGCGGGGGCGAGAGCATGGGAATGTCCGCTGGATGACCTGACATCGCCCGCCTTCTCGACCTCGTCGACGACCACGAGAGGATTGCCCGACAGCCGCTCCAGCACGAACTCGAACACGCGGCCCGGGCGGGCGCTCGACCAGCCGCGCTGAGAGCCGACCACCGCGAAGCTGCCCCCTTCGCTGGTCGCGTCGATCACGAGGCTGCCGGCGCCGATCAGCTCGCCCAGCCGCCGTGCCCAGTGGGTCTTGCCGATGCCCGGCGGGCCGTCGAAGATCACCGGCGGCAGGCGGAACCCGGGATGACCTTCGCGCACGGACCTGCGCATGGCGTTCCAGGCATGTTCGGTCGCCGGCGCCATCCACGGCATTTCTTGGTGAAGCGTCGCCGCCAGGACATCGGCGTGATGCTCGTCGGAGATCTGGGCAAGGCTGACGCCGTCCTTCAGGGGCGACAGCCGCTCGCGGTCCTGCTTGTCCAGATGCCCGACCCCCGAAGCACGCAGGATGCGATCATGGAGCCGGCTGGCCCGCCGGTTCGCGCGCCTGTGGTCCTTCTGCGGCACGCTGATGCCCTCGACCGCGCCCATGCAGGCAAGATCGTAGAGGTCTCAGTCCTCATGCCGGGACAGATCGACGCCAGCGCGAGCGGCGCGAAGCCGAAGCAGGTGCAGCACCAGCCGCTTGGTGATCCTGCGCGCCGACAGGTCCGGGTCAGGCATCCTGGCCCTGATGAAGGGGTGGTTTCGCATGGTCGGTCCTCGCATGAACCAGCCGCTCATCCGCGGCCGGATGCGGCTGGCCCGAAGGCGCAGACGCTGGTTTCAGGAAGGACCCGGGTCAGGAGGAAGTGTTGAGATCCGACGGCCACGCCGTCAAGCCAGCGGCCCGCAGCAGGGACACAGCTGGCGCAGCTTGGCCCTGTCCGGCATCAATGCCATTAAGCCGCTGAAAATTCTAACTTAGTTGCGTGAAACGCGAACCAGTGGCAGCGTTATGGTTGTCGAAATGGCAGAAAACCCCCGAAATGGCAGTTTTATGGGGGCCTCTACACACCTACACCGTGTCCAGATACAGCTCGACCGTCTCCTCGTCCGACAGCTCCGCCATGTAGTGCAGTTCCTGACGCTTGGTCATCAGGTAATTCTCGACCAGATGCGCGGGCAGGATGCGGCGGATCTGGGGGCACTGATCGAAGGCCTCGATGGCGGCGCCCCAGTCTCCGGGCAGCTGCGCCAGATGCTGGTCATAGGCGTTGCCCTTGAAGGGCGGGGGCGCCTGCAGCTGGTCCTCGATGCCGTTCAGGGCGGCGCCCAGGATCGCGGCGATGGTCAGGTAGGGGTTCACGTCGCCCCCCGCCACGCGATGCTCGATCCGGCGTGCCTTTGGGCCTGACGAGGGGATGCGGATCGCGGCCGTGCGGTTCTCGTAGGCCCAACCGATGCCGGTCGGCGCATGGGCGTTCGGGACCAGCCGGTCATAGCTGTTCTCGTGCGGGGCGAACAGCAGCGTCGACCCGGGCATGGCGCACAGGCAGCCGGCGACGGCCTGGCGCAGCGCCTCGGACCCTTCCTCGCCGCCATTGTCGAAGATGTTGCGCCCCTCGCGGTCCAGGATCGAGAAATGCATGTGCATCCCGTTGCCCGAAAACGCCTCGTAGGGCTTGGCCATGAAGCTGGCGGCAAAGCCGTAGGAGCGCGCGACGCCCTTGACCAGCATCTTGAACAGCCAGGTGTCGTCGGCGGCCTTCAGCGGATCGGCCTGGTGCATCAGGTTGATCTCGAACTGGCCGGGCCCGGCCTCGGAGATCGCCGTGTCGGCCGGGATGTCCATCGATTCGCAGGCATCATAGAGCGTGGTGAAGAACTGATCGAAGGCATCCAGCGCGCGCAGCGACAGGACCTCGCCCCCCGTCCGCCGCTTGCCCGAACGCGGGCTGGGGGGCACGCGCAGCTGCCGGCCGCTGTCGTCGATGAGGAAGAATTCCAGCTCGGTCGCCACCACGGGGGTCAGGCCGGCGGCGGCGTAACGTTCAGCCACGCGGGCCAGCGCCTGGCGCGGGTCGCCGTCATAGGGGCGCCCGTCGGGGTGGAACATCCACAGGGGCAGCAGCGCGGTGGGGGCCGCATCCAGCCAGGGCATGGGCAGGAAACCGCGCTCGGTCGGCATCAGCAACCCGTCGGGATCGCCGGCCTCGAAGACCAGCGGGCTGTCCTCGACATCCTCGCCCCAGATATCCAGGTTGAGGACCGAATAGGGGAACTTGGTCCCCCCCTCCATCAGCGCCAAGGCGTTGCGGGCCGGCAGACGCTTGCCGCGCGCCACTCCGTTCAGGTCGGCGGCCGCGACGCGGATCGTCTTTACCTCGGGATGTTCGCGCAGCCATTCCATGTTGGTCATCTCACTAGCAAAGGACGGTATCTGACCCGCCCGCCCTGCCCCGGCAGGTGGCGGTTCAGGCGACGGTTCACGCGGCCGAACAGCCAGATCAGCAGCAGCGTGGCGGCGATGAAATAGGCGGCGGCGATCGGATAGGCCACGAAGGGGTTGAAGGTCCGGTCCGCGAAGTAGCTGGCGTAATAGAGCGCGTCCCCCCGCTGCTGGAACGCCGGAAAGCCCGAAAAATAGACCAGCGTGGTGGCGTGGAAGAGAAAGATCGCCTCGTTGGTGTAGGAGGGCCAGGCCAGCCGCAGCATGGTGGGCCAGATCACCCGGCGAAAGCGCGTCCAGCCGGTCATGCCATAGGCATCGGCGGCCTCGACATCACCCTTCGGGACGGACATCAGCGCGCCGTGAAAGATCTGCGCCGTATAGGCGGTGGTGTTCAGGGTCAGGACGATCAGCGCCCCGGCCCAGGCCTTGGTCAGCCAGCTGGTCTGCACGGTCAGCCCCAGGATGTCGACGCCGGCCCGCGGCAGCAGGACCAGCGCCTCGTAGGCGATGAAGAACTGGATGAACAGCGGGCTGCCGCGGAACAGGAAGATGAAGGCATTGGCGGGCCTGCGCAGCCAGGAACGCGGGCTGGCCTTGGCCATCGCCACGGCCGTGGCCAGGACGAAGCCCATGGCCAGCGCCAGGATGGCGAAATAGAGGTTCCAGATCAGGCCCGACCCGATCAGGGTGAACTGCTGGCAGAGATCGTACCCCTCGCGCGGCAGCAGGCGTTCGCCGATGCCGATCGAGCGCAGGCCATAGTCGATGATGGTCTGGGTGCAGCTCATGCCACCGCCCCCTTGCGCTGCGCCTCGCCGCCCATTGTCGCCTGCCCGCGCGACAACCGCTGCGTCACGCGGCCCAGCACCCGTTCCGAGGCCCAGGTCATCAGCAGGTAGAAGACCAGCAGCGCCAGGAAATAGTACAGCCGCCAGTCGGGATGGGGATAGCTGAAGGCGCTGGTCTTGGCGCCGCCCAGTTCGCGCGCCCAGTAGACGACGTCCTCGACCCCCAGAAGGAACAGCAGCGGCGTGGCCTTGATCAGGATCATCCACAGGTTCGACAGGCCCGGCAACGCATAGGTCCACATCTGCGGGACCAGCACGCGGCGGGTCACCTGGCGGCGGGTCATGCCATAGGCCTCGGCCGTTTCCAGCTGCGCGCGCGGTACCGCCTGCATCGCGCCAAAAAGCACGTTGGCCGCGAAGGCCCCGAACACGACGGAAAAGGCGACGACCGCCAGGAAGATGCCATAGGCGTCATGCACCCAGGCCGCGCTGGTGTTCAGCGGCAGCTTGGCGGCATCGCAGACGACGAAATCGTTGCCCTGCCAGACCGATTGGCTGCTGTCGCACAGGACCTGGTGGCGCAGCCATTCGAAGCCCTGGTCCAGCGCGATGGGCACGAACAGGAAGAAGATGATGTCGGGCACGCCGCGCACCATCGAGGTATAGAGCTTGCCGAACCAGCGCAGCGGCGCGATCGACGACCGGGCCGCCATGGCCCCGCCATAGCCGAACAGCAGCGCGACGGGCGCGGTGATCGCCAGCAGGATCAGCACCGTTCCGAAGCTGGCATAGAACAGCAGATGTGTGCCGGATGTCAGATAGCACGACAGCCAGACGAGCCCTTCGAGCGAGGACGGATCGGTGCAGTAGGAAAACATCTTGGGTCCCGGAAGGCCGCCGCGGGACGATCCCGCGGCGGCGGGTCAGATCATTCGAAGACCAGCGCGTCTTCGCCGAACCACTTGAGGATCAGCGCGTTAAGGCTGCCGTCTTCCTTCATCGCGGTGATGGCGGTGTCGAACTTGTCGCGCAGTTCGGTGTCGGACTGGCGCAGGCCCATGCCGATGCCCTCGCCCAGGGGGACGGTGTCAAAGCCCTCGACCCAGACCAGCTCGCCGTTCGATTCCTCGACGATGGGGGCCAGGAAGTCCTTGTCGGCAAAGACCGCGTCGGCCTCGCCATTGCGGACGGCGGCGACGGTCTGGTCGGGATTGGGATATTCCAGCAGCGTCGCGCCGGTGCTGGCCACATGGCCGGCTTGGATCGTGCTGGTCTGCGCCGCGACCACGCCGCCCTCGACATCCGCATCGGCCGACAGCGCCGCATAGGCGGAGGGCATGGCGGGGGTATAGGGCTGCGTGAACTGGATGACCTGCTTGCGCTCCTCGTTGATGTTCATGCCGGCCAGGATCGTGTCGTAGTTCGACGACACCAGGTTCGGGATGATCGAATCCCAGTCATTGCGCACCCAGGTGCAGTCCAGTTCGGCCCGGGCGCAGAGCTCGTTGCCCAACTCGATCTCGAAGCCGGTGACCTCGCCCGTGGCGTCGTCGATGAAGTTGTAGGGAGGATAGGCCCCTTCGGTGCCCATGCGGATGGTCTGGGCCTGCGACAGGCCGGCGGTCAGTGCCAGAGCGGCAGCAGCAATCGTCAGAAGTTTCATGTCTTACCTTTCCTGTGCGTCTTTAATTGGCCATCGTGGCGGACAGGAACTGGCGCAGACGGTCGGTCTGCGGGTCCCCGAACAGCCGCGCGGGCGGGCCTTCTTCGCAGATCACGCCCTGGTGCAGGAACACGACGTGATCGCTGACATCGGCGGCCAGCCGCATGTCATGGGTGACCAGGATCATCGTGCGATGCTCCGCGGCCAGATCCTTGATGACCTTGACCACCTCCTGCTGCAGTTCGGGGTCAAGGGCGCTGGTGGGTTCGTCGAAGAGCAGCGCCTTGGGCTGCATGCAGAGCGCGCGGGCGATGGCCGCCCGCTGCTGCTGGCCGCCCGACAGCTGCGCGGGCCAGGCCCCGGCCTTGTCGCCGATGCCCACCTTGTCCAGCAGGTCGCGGGCCCGCGCCTCGACCTCGGCGCGGTCCTCGCCCAGGACGGTGACCGGGGCCTCCATGACGTTCTGAAGGATCGTCATGTGGGACCACAGGTTGAACTGCTGAAAGACCATCGACAGGTTGGTGCGGAACCGGGTCACCTGCGCGCGGTCGGCGGGCATGCGGGACTGGCCCTGGCCCTTCCAGCGCACGGCCTCTCCCTCGAACAGGATCTCGCCGGCCTGGCTGTCCTCCAAGAGGTTGCAGCAGCGCAGAAGCGTGGATTTGCCCGAGCCCGACGACCCGATCAGGCTGATCACATGGCCGCGCGGCGCCGTCATCGAGATGCCCTTGAGCACCTCGAGCGGACCATAGGCCTTGTGCAGCCCGGTGATCTGGATGACCGGCGGAGTGTCGGCTTGGGAAGGGGTCTTGCTCATCATCCGCGCATTGGGCGTCAAAAGCGCCCCATTTGCAACGGGGTGAAGCGGGCAACCTGCCGATAAGGCAGGTTGCCGCTGCGTCAGGACGAAAGGTCAGGCAATCTCGATCGAATATTTCTCGATCACGGTGTTGGCCAGCAGCCCCTCGCACATCCGGGTCACCTCGGCGCGGGCGGTTTCGGGGTCGGTGGCAGCCAGGTCCAGCTCGATCAGCTTGCCCTGGCGCACGCCCGAGACGCCGCCATGGCCCAGTCCCCCCAGCGCGTGGCGGATCGCCTCGCCCTGCGGGTCCAGGACGCCGTCCTTCAGCATGATGGTCACACGTGCTTTCATGGCGGGGCGTCCTTTCAGTTGATCGCGGTCGGTTTCAGGCTGGTCGTGTTCGCGGGCATCAGGCCCAGCCGGCGCGCCACCTCGGTATAGGCGTCGGTCAGGCTGCCGAGGTCGCGGCGGAACACGTCCTTGTCCAGCTTCTGCCCTGTCTTGACATCCCATAGCCGGCAGCTGTCGGGGCTGATCTCGTCCGCCACGATCAGGCGCATGAAATCGTTGTCCCAGACTCGGCCGATCTCGATCTTGAAGTCGATCAGCTTGATGCCGGCGCCGTAGAACACGCCGGACAGGAAGTCGTTCACGCGCAGCGCGAGGCTGACGATGTCGTCCAGGTCCTGCTGCGTCGCCCAGCCAAAGGCGATGATGTATTCCTCGGACACCATCGGGTCGCCCAGCTCGTCATTCTTGAAGCTGTATTCGACGATGGGGCGGGGCAGCAGCGCGCCCTCCTCCAGGCCCAGCCGCTTGGACAGCGAACCGGCGGCAAAGTTGCGCACGATCACTTCCAGCGGCACGATCTCGACCTGGCGGATCAGCTGCTCGCGCATGTTGATGCGGCGGATGAAATGGTTCGGGACGCCGATATTCGTCAAACCGTTCATGAAGAACTCGGACAGGCGGTTGTTCAGCACGCCCTTGCCTTCGATCGTGGCGCGCTTCTGCGCGTTGAAGGCGGTCGCGTCATCCTTGAAATACTGGATGAGCGTGCCCGGTTCAGTGCCCTCGTAGAGGATCTTTGCCTTGCCTTCGTAAACCTTCTTGCGCCGCGGTGCCATGGGCCCACCGTCCTTTCGCATGTCCCTGAAGATGCCGCTTAGCGCAGAAAGCCCATCGGTAGCAATACGAGGCTTGCGACAAGTCCCGCCAATGGGCATATCGGAAACAGGAGACAGCAGGAGGGACCCATGTCCACGTTCGACGACCGTGAACGCGCCTATGAGGCGAAATTCGCCCATGACGCCGATCTGCGCTTCAAGGCGGAAGCCCGGCGCAACCGCCTGCTGGGCGAATGGGCGGCCGGGATGCTGGGCAAGGAGGGCGACGACGCCCGCGCCTATGCGATGAGCGTGGTCACCTCGGACTTCGAGGAACCGGGCGATGAGGACGTGTTCCGCAAGGTCGAGGGCGACCTGCAGGGCAAGGCCGACGGCGCCACGATCCGCGCCAAGATGGCCGAGCTGACCGACGTGGCCCGCCGCCAGATCGTGGACGAGAGCTGATCCACGGGGCTGGCCGACGACCGGACCGAAGGGGGCGTTGCGCCCCCTTTTTTCATGCGCAACGGGCAGGGCGCGTTGCATGGGTGTGATCCGCAACGGGCGGGGCGGTCGGAGGCCTTTTTTCCAGCCATTGCTGGGGATGGGGCCGCACCGGGCGTCCGCCGCCGGTGCACCGGATGTGCACCGGTTGTACACAGGCGGCGCCGGTCAGGCGGGCTGGGCCGCGGCCTCGGCCCGGGGATAGAGGCGCAGCATGGTCAGGGCGCGGGCCGTGTTCAGCGCCATCAGCGCCGCCCAGAGGCCGTGATTGCCCCAGACCGGCGGCAGGACCAGCACCCCCGCCACGAAGACCGCCACGGACTGGATCATCGCGATGCGCATTTCCCGCGTCAGGGTGGCGCCGATGAAGATGCCGTCCAGCATCCAGGCGGCGACCCCGATCAGCGGCGCAAGGCCCAGCCAGGGCAGGTAGAGGCGTGCCTCGGCCCGGACCTCGGGCGAGGTGGTCAGCAGGTCGATGATCGCCCCGCCCCCGGTCACGAAGACCAGCCCCAGCGCCACCGCCCCGCCCAGGCCCCAGGCCGAGGTCAGCTGGCTGGCGCGGCGCACGCGGATCGGGTGCCGCGCCCCCACCGCCTGCCCCACCAGGCTTTCGGCGGCGAAGGCGAAGCCGTCCAGCGCATAGGCGGTCAGCGCCAGGAACTGCAGCAGGACCTGGTTTGCGGCCAGCGGCACGTCCCCCTGCCCCGCGCCCAGGAACAGGAAGCTGGTCATGCAGCCCTGCAGCAGGACCGAGCGGATCATGATGTCGCCGTTGACCCGCGCCAGCCGGTTCAGCTTGCCCGCGGCGAAAAGCGTGGCGGTGCCGCGTGCCGCCCGGATCGCGCGGCCGAGGACATGGCGCGCCAGCCACAGGCCCAGGCCCAGCCCGGCCAGTTCGGCGATCAGCGTGGCCCAGGCGACGCCCGCCACCCCCAGCCCGAGGCCTAGCACGAACCAGATATCCAGCGCGACGTTCAGCCCGTTCTGCAGCAGCTGCAGCGCCAGCACCGCGCGGGTGCGTTCCACCGCGATCAGCCAGCCGGTGATCGCATAAAGGCCGATGGTCGCGGGCGCCCCCCAGATGCGGATCGCCAGATAGTCGCGGGCCAGCGCCTCGACTGTGTCCGAGGCCGGGGCCAGCCGGAAGGCCGCCCAGAAGATCGGCACCTGCAGCGCCACGAAGACCAGGCCCGCCGCCGCCGCGATCGCCAGCGCCCGCAGCAGATGGGCGCCGACCTCGGCCGCATCGCCCGCGCCATGCGCCTGCGCCACCAGCCCCGACGTGCCCATGCGCAGGAAGCCGAAGACCCAGTAGATCGAGGTCAGGATGATCGCGCCGATGCCCACGGCGCCGATCGCCTCGGGCAGGCCCAGCTGGCCCACGACGCCGGTGTCGACCAGCCCCAGCAGCGGCACGGTCAGGTTCGACAGGACGATGGGGAGGGCGATGTTCAGGACCCGGCGATGGGTCAGGTCGGTCATGGCTGGGGCATGAGGAAATGCCCCGTCGCCTGCGCCATCAGCCGCGAGCGGTTGTCCTGCCAGGTTTCCACCTGGACCGAGGCATAGCGCCGCCCCGACCGCACCACCCGCGCCCGCGCATAGGCGTCGCGCGGCAGGCCCGAGCGCAGGTAGTCGACGGTGAAGTCGATGGTCTTGGGCAGGCGCGGCAGGCTGTCGGGAACGGCCGCGTCGGGGGCGATGCGGCCAGATTCCAGGTCCTCCCACATGGCGGCCCAGGAAAGCTCGATGATCGCCGTGACCTCCATGAAGGCCGCCGTGACGCCGCCGTGGATGGCGGGCAGGCGCGGGTTCCCGATCAGCTTGTCGTCAAAGGGCAGGATCGCCGTCAGCTCGTCGCCGCGGCGGTCGAACCGGATGCCCAGCCAGGTCATGTAGGGCACGCCCGAGACCAAGGCGTTCAGCGCCGAATCGCGGCGCGACTTGATCAGGTGCAGGGGCTCGTTGCGGTCGGCCATGGGTTCACCTTTCCGCCGTGAAGGCGCCGGTGGCGCTGGCCACGGGATTTTCGCCGTCGTCGTCCACCGCCACCGCACGCAGGAAGGCCACGCTGCGGGTCATGTGATAGCATTCGGCCCGCGCGGTGATGCGCTGTCCCGGTTTGGCGGCGCGCATGTAGTCGATGCGCAGGTCGATGGTCGCGGTCGATCGCGGGTTCGTGGGATGCGCCATCACCGCCGCCCCGCAGCAGGTGTCCATCAGCGCCGAGACGACGCCGCCGTGGATCACGCCGGTGCGCGGGTCGCCCACCAGGTGTTCGGCCCAGGGCATCGAGATCACCGCCCGCCCCGCCCCGATCTCGTCCACGCGCATCTGCAGGGCGCGGGCATGGGGGATCGCCTCGATGAACTGCTGCGCGATCCGCGCATGGTCGGCGGCGGTCGTGTCGGGGTCTTGCGTCATCGCGGGCTCCTGTTTGGTCATGAGTAGCGCCGGGGGGCCCGCGCACTCAACCCCCCGCGCGGGAGCCTGAGCGATTCGGTTGAGTCGTGGGCCCCGACGTCCTAGGCTGACGTTAAGGGAAATCCGACAGGAGTCGCGGGTGAGCGAAGACCAGATCAGCTTCAAGGACATGTGCGCCCGGTTCGAGGTGACGCCCCGGACGCTGCGCTATTACGAATATATCGAGCTGCTGAAGCCCCGGAAGGAGGGTCGCGCCCGCTTTTACGGCCCGCGCGAGGTGGCGCGCATGACGCTGATCCTGCGCGGCCGGCGCTTTGGCTTTTCGCTGGAGGAGATCCGGCAATGGCTGCTGATCTATGACCGCCAGGGCTCGCGCGAGCAGTACCAGGTCTGGATCGACATGGCCGACCGCCAGCTGGCGGTGCTGGACGGGCAGATCGAGGATCTGAAGGGCGCGCGCGCCGATCTGGCGCAACTGCGCGAGACGACGATGGACGAGCTGTCGCGCATGCCCGCAGCCGACGGCTGACGGGACGACGGGGCGCGGCGTGACGCCGCGTCTCGCTTACGTTCGCGTCAACTTGGCCCTATATGTCGGGGACAAGGACGGAACGCCGGTGAAGGAGGAGAAGCCGCATCCCATGTCCGAAGAGCTGATGACCATCCGCCAGATGTGCGATGCCTATGAGGTCACGCCCCGCACGCTGCGTTTCTACGAGGCGCGCGAGCTGATCTTTCCCGAACGCCGGGGCCAGCACCGCCTGTACGACCGGCGCGACCGGGCCAGGCTGACGCTGATCCTGCGCGGCAAGCGGTTCGGCTTCAGCCTGGAACAGATCCGCCAGCTGCTGGAGCTTTACGAGCCCGGCGGCACCAACCGCACCCAGATCGCCCGCACGATCGAGGTCGGGCGGGCGCGTCTGGCCGACATGGAACGGCAGCATGCCGAGCTGAGCGAGGCGATCGCCGATCTCAGGCTGCACATCTCCGACGCGGAACACCGGCTTTCCGTCCCGTCCCACGAACAGTCCACAGGATAACGCCATGCCGATCTATTCTGCCCCGATCCGCGACCTGCAATTCGTCCTGCACGACGTCCTGAAGCTGTCGCAGTCCGACCTGCCCGGCCATGACGAGCTGGACCGCGACTTTACCGAAGCTGTCCTGGAGGCCGCCGGCAAGCTGGCCAGCGAGGTGCTGGCGCCGCTGAACATCGTCGGCGACCGCCAGGGCTGCCGTCTGGAGAACGGTGTCGTGCGCACACCCGACGGCTTTGACCGCGCCTTCGAGGCGGTCAAGGAAGGCGGCTGGACGGCGCTGGACTGCGATCCCGAATATGGCGGCCAGGGCATGCCCTATGTCATGGGCGTCGCCACCGGCGAGTTGTTCGTCAGCGCCAACATGGCTTTCAACATGTACCAGGGCCTGACCCACGGCGCCTATTCCGCCATCCACGCCCACGGCACCGACGAGCAGAAGCGCACCTTTTTGCCCAAGATGGTCAGCTGCGACTGGACGGGCACGATGAACCTGACGGAGCCGCATTGCGGCACCGATCTGGGCCTGCTGCGCACCAAGGCCGAGCCGCAGGATGACGGCAGCTATCTGATCACCGGGCAGAAGATATTCATCTCGGCCGGCGACCATGACCTGGCCGAGAATGTCATCCACCTGGTCCTGGCCAAGGCGCCGGGCGGCGGCGAGGGCACCAAGGGCATCAGCCTGTTCATCGTGCCGAAGTTCCTGGTGAACGAGGACGGCAGCCTGGGCGAACGCAACGGCGTGTCGGTCGGCGCGCTGGAGCACAAGATGGGCATCCACGGCAACGCCACCTGCGTGATGAACTATGACGGCGCCCGCGGCTGGCTGCTGGGCGACCTGCACAAGGGCATGCGCGCCATGTTCACGATGATGAACGAGGCGCGGCTGGGCGTCGGCCTGCAGGGCTATGCCTGCGCGATCCCCGCGTACCAGAACGCGCTGGCCTATGCCAAGGACCGCCTGCAGGGCCGGGCCGTGACGGGTGCGCAGAACGCGGCCGCCGCCGCCGACCCGCTGATCGTGCATCCCGACATCCGCCGCAGCCTGATGGACCAGAAGTCCTTCCTGGAGGGTGCCCGTGCGCTGACCCTGTGGGGGGCGCATCTGATCGACCGCAGCAACATGGCGGGCGATGCGGATGCCGAGGGGCTGGTGTCGCTGATGACCCCGGTGGTCAAGGGCTTCCTGACCGACAAGGGCTTTGACACCACGGTGCTGGCCCAGCAGATCCTGGGCGGGCACGGCTATGTCGAGGAATGGGGCATGAGCCAGTTCGTCCGCGACGCCCGCATCACCATGATCTATGAGGGCGCGAACGGGGTGCAGGCGCTGGACCTGGTCGGCCGCAAGCTGGCGCAGGACGGCGGCAAGCATGTCATGGCCTTCTTCGACATGGTGAAGTCCTTCTGCAAGGAGCAGTCGGACAACGAGGCTCTGGCGGCGGACTTCATCGCGCCCCTGAAGGCCGCATCCAAGGACCTGCAGACCGCGGCCATGTTCTTCATGGAACGCGGCATGAAGAACCCCAACGATGCGCTGTCGGGCAGCTATGACTTCATGCACCTCTTTGGCCATGTCACCTTGGGCTACATGTGGGCACGCATGGCCGTCGCCGCGCAGGCGGCGCTGGATGCGGGCGAAGGCGACGCCGGCTTCCTCAGGACCAAGCTGGTGACCGGCCGGTACTACATGAAGCGGCAGTTGCCGATGACCGCGACGCATCTGGCCCGCATCCAGTCCGGGGCGGCGCCGGTCATGGAACTGGAGGCGGAAGCCTTCTGATCCGGCGGGGCAGGTGGAGAGGCCAGGATGGGTATTTTCGCAACGAAGAAACGCGGATTGCGCCCCGGCCCCTCCCCTCTTCCGAGCGGCAAGGCGTTATCGGCCCAGGAGCCGGGGCGGCTTCTCCGTTGGCGGTCATCGGCTCCCCAGCCTGTACCGCAGCGTCGGTTGTAAAGGCGCATGGTGAAGAAGGGGTTAAGCGGCCCCTTCTTTGTTGTCCAAATCCCCCGCGGGGGTCCGGGGGCGCGAAGCCCCCGGCGTGGAGGAATAGAAATGACCGCGCAACTCTGGTGCTTTGGCGAATCGGGCAATGCCTACAAGGCGGCGCTGACGATGCAGCTGGCGGGCTATGACTGGCAGCCCGTCTATGTCGACTTCTTCAACGGCGAAGGGCGCAGCCCGGCGTTCAGGGACATCAACCCGATGGGTGAGGTGCCGGTCTTTCGCGAAGGTGACCTGACCCTGACACAATCCGCGGTGATCCAGCTGCATGTGGCCGAGCGCGCGGGCAGGTTTCTGGGCAGCGACCGCAACGAGACCCTGCGCTGGCTGATGTTCGACAATCACAAGGTTTCGGGTCAGGCGGGGCCTGCGCGGTTCCTGCTGAACTTCCTGCCCGCCGACAAGCGCCCGCTGGGCGCGGCCGAATACCTGCAGGGGCGGCTGAAGGGTGCCTATCAGGTGCTGGACGCGCATCTGGCCGACCGGGACTGGGTCGCGCCGGGTGGCCCGACCGTCGCCGATTTCGCACTGTGCGGATATCTCTACTACCCCGAGCCCTTCGGTTTCGACCGCAGGGACTGGCCCCACATCGACCGCTGGCTGGAGGGCATCGCCGCCCTGCCCGGTTGGAAACACCCCTATGATCTGATGCCCGGCAATCCATCCGACCGGGCGCCCAAGGAGGACCAATGACCGACGCATTCATCTATGACGCCGCCCGCACGCCGCGCGGCAAGGGCCGCCCCGATGGCAGCCTGCACGAGGTGACGTCGCTGGCTTTGTCGGCGCGCCTGCTGAACGCCGTCAAGGAGCGCAACGGGCTGGAGGGCCCCGTGGTCGAGGACGTGATCTGGGGCAACGTCACCCAGGTCAAGGAGCAGGGCGGCTGCCTCGCGCGCAGCGCGGTGCTGGCATCCGACCTGGACCAGCGCATTCCGGGCCTGTCGATCAACCGCTTTTGCGCCAGCGGCATGGAGGCCGTGAACCTTGCCGCCAACCAGATCCGAGGCGGCGCCGGGCATGCCTATATCGCGGGCGGTGTCGAGATGATGGGCCGCGTCGCGATGGGCAGCGACGGGGCCGCCATCGCGGTCGATCCCAGCCTGGCCATGCGGTCCTATTTCGTGCCGCAGGGGATCAGCGCCGACATCATCGCGACCGAATACGGGTTCACCCGCGAGGAGGCCGACGCGCTGGCGCTGGAAAGCCAGAAGCGCGCGGCCCGGGCCTGGGAGGAAGGCCGTTTCGCCAAGTCGATCGTGCCGGTCCTGGACCAGAACGGGCTGACCATCCTGGACCGTGACGAATACATGCGCCCCGGCACCACCGCCGAGGACCTGGCCAAGCTGCGCCCCGCCTTCAAGGAGATGGGCGAGGCGATGCCCGGTTTCGACAAGGTGGCGATGCTGAAATACCCGCACATGACCCATGTCGACCACATCCACCATGCCGGCAACAGCAGCGGCATCGTCGACGGTGCCGCCGCCGTGCTGATCGGCAACGAGGAGTTCGGCCGGGCGCATGGGCTGAAGCCCCGCGCGCGCATCCGTGCGACCGCCAAGATCGGCACCGACCCCACGATCATGCTGACCGGCCCCGTGCCCGTGACCGAGAAGATCCTGGCCGACAGCGGCATGTCGATCAGCGACATCGACCTGTTCGAGGTGAACGAGGCCTTTGCCTCGGTCGTGCTGCGCTTCATGCAGGCCTTCCAGGTCGATCATTCCAAGGTCAACGTCAATGGCGGCGCCATCGCCATGGGCCATCCGCTGGGCGCGACGGGGGCGATCATCATCGGCACCCTGCTGGACGAGCTGGAGCGGCAGGACAAACAGGTGGGTCTGGCGACCCTGTGCATCGCGTCCGGCATGGGCGCGGCCACCATCATCGAACGCGTGTGAGGACCCCGGACATGACCGATTTCACGATGGAGACAGGCGCCGACGGCGTCGCGGTGATCACCTGGGACGTGCCCGGCAAGTCGATGAACGTGCTGTCGATGGACGGTGCGACGGCGCTGAACGGGCTGATCGACGATGCGCTGGCCGACGAGGCGGTGAAGGGCATCGTCTTCACCAGCGGCAAGACGGACTTTGCCGCCGGGATGGACCTGAAGGTCATCGCGGGCATGAAGGACGCGAATGGTGCGCAGGGCGTGTTCGACGGCGTGATGACGCTGCACCATCTGCTGCGCAAGATCGAGCTGGCGGGGATGGACCCCAAGACCAAGAAGGGCGGCAAGCCGATCGCCAGCGCCCTGCCCGGCACCGCGCTTGGGATCGGGCTGGAGCTGCCGCTGGCGACGCATCGCATCTTTGCCGCCGACAACCCGAAGGCGAAGATCGGCCTGCCCGAGATCATGGTCGGCATCTTTCCCGGCGCCGGCGGGACGACCCGGCTGGCGCGCAAGCTGGGCGCGATGATGGCCGCGCCCTTCCTGCTGGAAGGGAAATTGTCGGACCCGAAGAAGGCGAAATCCGCCGGGCTGATCGACGAGGTCGTGGAGGATCCGCTGGCCGCCGCCAAGGCCTGGGTCCTGGAGGCGAAGGAGGCGGACCTGGTCAAGCCCTGGGACGCCAAGGGCTACAAGATGCCGGGAGGCGAGCCGTTCCACCCGGCGGGCTTCATGACCTTCGTGGGCGCATCGGCCATGGTTCATGGCAAGACCATGGGCGTCTATCCGGCGGCCAAGGCGCTGCTGTCAGCGGTCTATGAGGGGGCGATGGTGCCCTTTGACCAGGCGCTAAAGATCGAGGCGCGCTGGTTCACCAACGTGCTGATGAACCCCAGCAGCACCGCGATGATCCGCAGCCTGTTCATCAACAAGGAGGCGCTGGAAAAGGGCGCGAACCGTCCCGAGGCGCCGGACCAAACCGTCAAGAAGGTCGGCATCCTGGGCGCGGGCATGATGGGCGCGGGCATCGCCTATGTCAGCGCCATGGCGGGGATCGAGGTCGTCTTGATCGACGCGGCCCAGGAGAGCGCCGATCGCGGCAAGGCCTATTCCACGGGGCTGCTGGACAAGGCCATCGGCCGCAAGAAATCGACCGAGGAGAAGAAGGCCGAGGTTCTGAGCCGCATCACCGCCACCACGGACTATGCAGCCCTGGAAGGCTGCGACCTGATCGTGGAAGCGGTGTTCGAGGACCCGTCCGTCAAGGCCGAGGTGACCAGGCGAGCCGAGGCCGTGATCCCTGAGGACGCGATCTTTGCGACCAACACCTCGACCCTGCCGATCGGCGACCTGGCAAAGGCCAGCAGCCGCCCCGAGCAGTTCATCGGCATCCACTTCTTCAGCCCGGTCGACAAGATGCTGCTGGTCGAGATCATCAAGGGCAAGGAGACGGGTCCGGTGGCGGTCGCCAAGGCACTGGATTTCGTGCGCCAGATCCGCAAGACGCCGATCGTGGTGAACGATGCGCGCTTCTTTTATGCCAACCGCTGCATCATCCCCTATATCAACGAGGGCATCCGCATGGTCGGCGAAGGGGTCAACCCGACGCTGGTGGAAAATGCCGCCAAGATGATGGGCATGCCGCTGGGGCCGCTGCAGCTGGTCGATGAGACCTCGATCGACCTGGGCGTCAAGATCGCCAAGGCCACGCGCGCGGCGATGGGTGATGCCTATTCCGACGGCGCCGTCGACGAGGTGCTGTTCTGGATGGCCGACCAGGGCCGCATGGGCCGCAAGGGCGGCGCGGGCTTTTACGCCTATGAGGACGGCAAGCGGCAGGGCCTGTGGGAGGGTCTGGACGCGCGGTATCCGCGCGCGGAGGACCAGCCCGAGCTGCAGGACATCCAGCACCGCCTGATGTTCGCGCAAAGCCTGGAGGCCGTGCGCGCGCTGGAGGATGGCGTCCTGGAGGACATCCGCGAGGGCGACGTGGGCGCGATCCTGGGCTGGGGCTTTGCGCCCTGGTCGGGCGGGCCGTTCGGCTGGCTGGACATCCTGGGCGCCCGGAAGGCGGTCGAGATCTGCGACCGGCTGACGGCCGCGCATGGCGACCGCTTCCAGGCCCCCGCCCTGCTGCGCGAAATGGCCGAAAAGGGCGAAAGCTTCTATGGCCGCTTTGGCGGGCAGCAGAAGGCCGCCTGACATCCCGGGCGGATGGGCCGCACCCTTGTGGCCCATCCGCCCCCGCCTTGTGTCCCGGGCGCCATGATGCGAAACTTTCCGCAGGGCATCTCGTTGATCCGGCAGGACTTCGCCATATGCTGATGCATAGCGCCAGCACCGCCGGGCGGATGGCTGACAAGGGGACATTTTTTGATGACCGACCACACCCGCCGCCGCGCCGAGGCCACGCAGGCCGAGATCGACGCCCTGACCGCTGCGGCCCTGCCGGAACCGGCCCCAGCGCCCACCGAACTGGCCGGGGCTGATCCGGCCACCCAGGCCGAGATCCGCCGCCGCATGGACGAGATCGACCTGAAGGATTCGGGCTCGATCCTGCGGTTCGGCACCCGCGCCCAGGCCGATCTGCAACAGATCAGCCAGCGGATGCTGGCCGACGTCAAGACCAAGGAGGTCGGCCCCGCCGGCGACAGCCTGCGCGAGGTCGTGACCACGATCCGCGGCTTTTCCACGACGGAACTGGACATGCGCCGACAGCGCAGCTGGTGGGAGAGGCTGCTGGGGCGGTCCGCGCCCTTTGCCAAGTTCGTGGCCAATTACGAACAGGTCCAGACACAGATCGACCGCATCACCGCCGAACTGGAGGCGCATGAGCAGAAGCTGCTGAAGGACGTGAAGTCGCTGGACCTGCTTTATGACCGGACGCTGGCCTTTTATGACGAGCTGGCGCTGTACATCGCCGCCGGCACCGAAAAGCTGCACGAGCTGGACCACAAGACGATCCCCGCCAAGGAGGCCGAGGTGGCCGCCAAGGGCGCGACCGAGCAGGTGATGGAGGCGCAGGAGCTGCGCGACCTGCGCAGCCTACGCGACGACCTGGAACGCCGCGTCCACGACCTGAAGCTGACGCGGCAGGTGACGATGCAGTCGCTGCCCTCAATCCGGCTGGTGCAGGAGAACGACAAGTCGCTGGTGACCAAGATCAACTCGACCCTGGTGAACACGGTGCCGCTGTGGGAGACGCAGCTGGCGCAGGCCGTCACCATCCAGCGCAGCGCCGAGGCCGCCCGCGCGGTGCGCGAGGCCAGCGACCTGACCAACGAGCTGCTGACCCGCAACGCCGACAACCTGCGCCAGGCCAATGCCACGATCCGCGCCGAGACCGAGCGCGGCGTCTTTGACATCGAGGCGGTCAGGACCGCCAATGCCCAGCTGATCGCCACGATCGAGGACAGCCTGCGCATCGCCGACGAGGGCCGCACCCGCCGTGCCGCCGCCGAGGGCGAACTGGTGCGGATGGAGGCGGAACTGCGCGACGCGCTGGCCTCGGCCTCGTCGCGCCAGGGCGGGGCGATCACCGGACGGACCGGAGCGCGCTGATGTCGGCCCCCCTGCCCCGACCCTATGGCCTGCGCCCGCGCGCCCTTGGCGCCGCCGTTCTGGCGGCCTTGGCACTGGCGGGTTGCGCGCCAGGGGCTGTTGAGCCCGACGCGCCCGTGCAGCGCCCGGACCCCCGGCCCGAGGTTCAGGAGGGCCAGCCTGACCAGGCCCAGCTGCGCCGCGCCCGAGCCGAGCGGAACCGTGCCGCCAATGCCGCCGCGCAGTCGGCTTCGCTGGAGAGCAGCCCCGCCAGCCGGTCTCAGCGCGATTACTATGCGGCCGTGGAACAGCGCCTGCTGTCGCAGGGGCGGCTCAGGCGCGACCGCGTGCCCCAGGATGCACCGATCGACGCCGAGATGCTGACCCGCAACTTTTTGGCCATCGCGCTGCGCGATGAATACAGCCAATCCGCCGGCGGGCTGGTGGCGCAGGACCGGTCGGCCCCCCTGCGCCGCTGGGCGCAGCCGGTGCGGATGCAGATCGAATTCGGCGCCTCGACCGACACGGCCGCGCGCCCGGCCTGGCGGTCCGAGGTGGCGGATTACGCGGGCCAGCTGTCGGCGGCGACCGGCCATCCCGTGAGCCTGACCGCCCAGGGCGGCAACTTCACCATCCTGGTGCTGACCGAGGACGAGCGCCGCGCCATCGGCCCGCGCCTGCAGGAGCTGGTGCCGGGCATTCCCGCCCGCGACCGGCAGATCCTGGCGGACCTGCCGCCGGCGATCACATGCTCGGTCTTTGCCTATTCGCAGGGCGGCAGCAGCGCCTATGCCCATGCGGTCGCGGTGATCCGGGCAGAACTGCCCCGCCTGCTGCGCTCCTCCTGCATCCACGAGGAGCTGGCGCAGGGGCTGGGCCTGGCCAATGACAGCCCCAGCGCGCGCCCGTCGCTGTTCAACGACGACGAGGAATTCGCCCTGCTGACCCGGCATGACGAGCTGCTGCTGCGGATCCTCTATGACCGCCGCCTGTCGCCCGGCATGACCGAGGCTGAGGCCGCGCCCATCGTCCGCCAGATCGCGTCCGAGCTGCTGGGCGAAAGCGCCTGATCGGCGCGCTTGATCCGGCCTCCGGCCCGTCCCATACAGGGGGCGGGCCATGCGAAGGGGGAAGACCATGTCCATTTTCGACATCCTGGGCGGCGAATTCATCGAGGTCATCGAATGGACCGCCGACAGCCGCGACACGATGGTCTGGCGCTTTGACACGGTCGGGCGCGCGATCAAGTATGGCGCCAAGCTGACCGTCCGCGAGGGGCAGGCCGCCGTCTTTGTCCACGAGGGCCAGCTGGCCGATGTCTTCGGACCGGGCCTTTACCTGCTGGAGACGAACAACCTGCCGGTCCTGACCCGGCTGCAGCATTGGGACCACGGCTTTCGCAGCCCCTTCAAGTCCGAGGTCTATTTCGTCAACAAGACCCGCTTCAACGACCTGAAATGGGGCACGCGCAACCCGATCATCGCACGCGATCCGGAATTCGGCCCCGTGCGGCTGCGCGCCTTCGGCACCTATTCGATGCGCATCAGCGACCCTGCGCGCTTCATGTCGGAGATCGTCGGCACCGACGGCGATTTCACGCGAGACGAGATCGCCTACCAGATCCGCAACGTGATCGTGCAGGAATTTTCCCGCGCCATTGCGGCTGCGAACATCCCGGTCCTGGACATGGCCGCCAATACCGACCAGCTGGGCCGGCTGGTCGCCAAGGCCATCGCCCCGGTGATCGAGACCTATGGCCTGATCCTGCCCGAGTTCTACATCGAGAACATCAGCCTGCCCGCCGAGGTCGAGGCGATGCTGGACAAGCGGACCAGCATGGGGATCGTGGGCGATCTGGACCGCTTTGGCCAATATGCGGCGTCCGAGGCAATGCTGGCGGCGGCCCGGAACGAAGGTGGCGCGGGCGCCGGCTTTGGCGCGGCGATGGGGGCGGCGATGGGCGCCACGATGCGCACGGGCCCTTGGGGCGCCGTGCCCGCGTCCGCCGCTGCGGCCCCGGTGCCGCCGCCGCTGCCCGGCCGCGCGGTCGAGACGGTCTGGCACGTGGCTATCGACGGCGCGGCCCAAGGCCCCTATGGCCGCGGGCACCTGGGGCGCATGGCGGCCGAGGGCAGTTTCGCGCGTGATACGCTGGTCTGGACGCCGGGGCAGGATGGCTGGCTGCCGGCCGAGGACGTGCCGGAACTGGCGCAGCTTTTCACCATGATGCCGCCGCCCCTGCCCGGCTGAGATGGCCGGGCCCGCCGAACACCGCTTTCCCTGCGCGCAATGCGGGGCCAGCCTGCGCTTTCAGCCGGGCCAGCGAATGCTGGTCTGCGACTATTGCGGCCACCGGCAGGAGATAGGCCCCGGTGCCGCCCGCGCGCCCGGACGGCAGGCCGACGGCGCCCCGGCCGATCCGGCGCTGCAATGGGATGCGGGCCACAAGGCCCCCCAGCTGGCCGAGATCCCGCTGGAAAAGGGGCTGCACCTGGATGCGGGGGCGGGCGACATCGTCCAGGAGGTGCGGACGCTGTCCTGCCCCAATTGCGGCGCCCGGGTCGATCTGGACGACAGCCACCATGCCAGCGCCTGCCCGTTCTGCGCCACGCCGGTGGTCACCGACACCGGCCGGACCCGGCGCATCAAGCCGCAGGGCGTCCTGCCCTTTGTGCTGACCGAGGAGCAGGCCCGCCTGGCGATGACCGACTGGCTGGGGCGGCTGTGGTTCGCGCCGTCGGGCCTGACCGCCTATGCGCGCAAGGACCGGCGCCTGGCGGGGGTCTATTCGCCCTTCTGGACCTTCGACGCGCGCAGCCGCAGCCGCTATCACGGCCAGCGCGGCGACACCTATTACGAGACGGTCTGGGTCACCCAGCAGGTCAACGGCCGCAGCCAGCGCGTGGCCCGACAGGTGCCGCGCATCCGCTGGCGACGCGTGTCGGGCCAGGTGGCGCGGGATTTCAACGACGTGCTGGTGCTGGCCTCGACCGCGCTGCCGCCGCGGTTCACGGATGCGCTGACGCCCTGGGACCTGTCGCAGCTGGCGACCTATGATCCGGCCTTCCTGTCGGGCTTCGAGGCCGAGGGTTACACCGTGCCCCTGGCCGACGGCCACCAGGCGGCGCGGGCGCAGATGGCGCAGGTCATCGCCGGCGACGTCCGGCGCGACATCGGCGGCGACCAGCAGCGGATCGACCGGCTGGACAGCGAGTTTTCGGCCGAGACCTTCAAGCATGTCCTGCTGCCGATCTGGACCGCGGCCTATCGCTACAACGGCAAGAGCTATCGTTTCGTGGTGAACGGCCAGTCGGGCCGGGTCATGGGAGAGCGGCCCTGGTCGGCGTGGAAAATCGCCGCCGCGACCCTTGTCGCGCTGGTAGCGCTAGCGGCTTTCCTGTATCTGACGCAGTCAGGCTAAGGGGCAAAGGGAACGGGCATGATCCTGTGTGCAGGCGAATCGCTGATCGACATGGTGCCGCAGGACGGCTGTTTTCGTCCGCTGGCGGGGGGCGCGGTCTATAACACCGCCATCGCGCTTGGCCGGTTGGGGCAGCGGACCGGCTATCTGTGGCCGATCAGCCGCGACCCCTTCGGCGCCCAGATCCTGGCGCCGCTGGACGAGGCGGAGGTCGATACCGCGCTGTGCCCGCGCACCGACCGGCTGACGACGCTGGCCCTGGTGACGCTGACGAATAGCGAGGCGCGCTATTCCTTTTATGACGAAGGTTCGGCCGGGCGGATGCTGCGCCCCGAGGATATCCCTGCCCTGCCCGACAGCGTGTCGGCCCTGTTTGCGGGCGGCATCAGCCTGGTGCCGGACCCCTGCGGCGCCACGATCGAGGGGCTGGTTGCCGCGCATCACCACCGCCTGCCGGTGATGATCGATCCCAATATCCGGCCCTTCTTCATCACCGATCCCGCGGCCTATCGCGCCCGGCTGGACCGTCTGCTGCCGATGGCCGACATCGTCAAGCTGTCGGCGGACGACCTGGAATGGCTGCATCCCGACCTCTCCGCTGAGGAAGCCGCGCGGGCGGTGCTGGCGACCGGACCCCGGCTGGTCCTGCAGACCGGGGGCGAGGCTGGCGCCAAGGCCATCTGGGCGGGCGAGACGGTCACCGTTCCCGCCGTCCGCACCACCGTCGCGGACACGATCGGCGCGGGCGACACGTTCAACGCAGGCGTGCTGGCCAGCCTGGACCGCCAGGGCCTGCTGACGAAAGAGGGGATCGCGGGGATCACGCCCGACCAGATCCGCGCTGCCCTGACCCTGGGCGCGCAGGCGGCATCGGTGACCGTGTCGCGCCCCGGCGCGAACCCGCCTTGGGCAAGGGAAATGCCGGCCCGGGACTGAAGGGAGGATCATGCGTCGCGCACAGGGGGAACCGGTTCGCGACGCATGGTTCTGCGAAGGGCGCCGGCATCGGCCCCGCAGGGCTCAGTCGGCCGGGTGCCAGCCCCCAAGCCGCCGCTCATCGGGGCCGTCATCCTCGTCATCATCATCGGCCGCGTCGTCGCCGCCGGTCAGGGCCGCAAAGCCGGCCTTCTGCCGCTCGGTCCAGCGCAGGTGGAGGATCAGGCCATCCTCGCCGGCCTCCTCGCGCTCGACCACGCCGGCCTCGTGCAGCCAGGCGCGGCTGCGACCGTCGGCAAAGTCCAGCACCACCCGGTCTTCCAGCCGCGGCTCATCCAGAACCTCGCCCAGCAGCCGGTCGATGGCGCCGATCAGGTCGTCCAGGCCTTCGCCGGTCAGGGCGCTGACCGCCTGCACGCCCTCGGTGCGGGCATCGGTGCGGCGCAGCGCGGTGCGCGTCTCGGGGCCCAGGGCGTCGATCTTGTTCCAGACCTCGATGGCGGCCACGTCCTCGTCCACGCCGAGGCTGTCCAGGATGTCGGCCACATCCTCGGCCTGTTCCTCAGTCTCGGGGTGGCTGATGTCGCGGACATGCAGGATCAGGTCGGCCTCCAGCACCTCCTCCAGCGTGGCGCGGAAGGCGGCAACCAGTTCCGTGGGGAGGTCGCTGATGAAGCCCACCGTGTCCGACAGGATGATCTTGCGCCCGGAGGTCCCCCCCTGCGCATCCGGCAGGCGGATGGCGCGCATGGTCGGGTCCAGCGTCGCGAACAGCATGTCCTTGGCCAGGACCTCGGCGCCGGTCAGGCGGTTGAACAGCGTCGACTTGCCGGCGTTGGTATAGCCCACCAGCGCCACGATCGGGTAAGGCACCTTGGCCCGCGCGGCGCGGTGCAGGGTGCGGGTCTTGACCACGCGCTCCAGCTGGCGGCGCAGGCGGGTCATCTGTTCGTCGATGGCGCGGCGGTCGGCCTCGATCTGCGTCTCGCCGGGACCGCCGACAAAGCCGAGGCCGCCCCGCTGGCGCTCCAGGTGGGTCCAGGCGCGGACCAGCCGCGTGCGCTGATATGACAGTGCCGCCAGTTCGACCTGCAGCACGCCTTCACGGGTGCGGGCACGGTCGGCGAAGATCTCCAGGATCAGCCCAGTCCGGTCCAGAAGCTTGACGCCCCATTCCTTTTCCAGGTTGCGCTGCTGGACGGGCGTCACGGGGCCGTCGACCAGGACCAGCTCGACCTCGGCCTCCTCGAGGCGCTGCTTGATCTCGGCCAGCTTGCCCTTGCCGAACAGCTTGCCGGGATTGGGCTCGCGCAGGTTGGCCACCTCGGATCCCACCATCTCGATGCCGGGCAGGGCCAAGGCCAGCGCCACGGCCTCGGCCAGCGCATGTTCGGGGGTGCGCCGCTGCGTGCGGGCGCGGCCCAGATCGGGATGGATCACATAGGCGCGGGTCGGCCGTGCTGCGGTTTCGGTCAGTTCTGCCAATCAGTCCTCGCCTTCATACAGGCTGATCGGCTGGCCCGGCATGATCGTGCTGATGGCATGCTTGTAGACCAGCTGCGACTGGCCGTCGCGGCGCAGGAGGACGCAGAAATTGTCGAACCAGGTGATGACACCCTGCAGCTTGACGCCATTGATCAGGAAAATGGTGACCGGCACCTTGGCCTTGCGGACGTGGTTCAGGAATGCGTCCTGCAGGTTCTGCTTGTCGCCAGCCATTTTTTTCGTCCGTTTTTCACTGTCCCTGTCAAATGTAACATCTAGAGCCTTGCCACAGGCCATGCAAGCGGACCGGATTTACGGAAAAACGAGGCATACCATTTCGGCCACACCTGCCGGTTCAGCGCCGCCAGAACTCGGGCGAGAACAATGCCAGCACCGCCAGCGTCTCGATCCGGCCCAGGATCATGGCCGAGGCCAGCACCGCCTTGGTGAAGACCGGCAGGCCCGACCAGCCCTCCCAAGGGGCGGAGGCGATGCCCGCGCTGCCCTCGAAGGCGGGGGTCAGCGGAATGGCGCCGGCCAGCGGGCCGGTATTGGTCAGCGCGGCGATGGACAGGATGGTCGCGGTTTCGAATTCGATGGCCTGGATCGAGACCAGCGTGACGATGGCGGCGATCGACATCGCGAACAGCATGAAGAAGATGAAGGCCAGATAGGCCCCCTCGCGCCGCAGCCGCCGGGCGATGCGGCCCCCGCCCGACACGGAACTGGGATGGATGATCCGCTCCATCTCGCGCTGGCCGTGGCGCGCCAGGGCATAGACGCGCAGCAGCTTGACGCCGCCTGCGGTGGTGGCGATCCCGCCGCCCATCATGGCCAGTCCCGCCAGGATCAGGCCCGGTGCGGTCAGGCCGGACCAGGCCCGCGCCCCCTGCCAGTCAACCGAGTTCCAACCCGTCGTCGTCAGATAGCTGAGCGCATTGAACGTCCCGCCCCACAGGGCCGACAGCCCGTTGCCCAGGTCGCGCAGCATCCCGGGGGCCTCGCCTTCCGCGCTGCCGACCTCGATGGCGCCCAGGAAATGGCGCAGGAACAGAAGGCTGGCGACCAGCACGACCAGGCCCGCGGCCAGCTGCAGTTCCGGGTCCTCGCGCAGGCTCTCGGTGGCGCGCAGCTGGCTGCCGCCGGGCCAGAAGCGGCGGGACAGCGCCGGGATCAGGAACAGGAAGACCAGCATCTCGCCGGCGACGCCCGACACTTCGCTGGTCGGCCCGATGACCGGCGAGATGCCCGAGGTCGACAGCGTCCCCATCGCGCGGGTCAGCGCCAGAAAGGACGGGTCCCCCAGCATCAGAAGCCCGACCCACAGGGCCAGCGTCAGCCCCAGATAGAGCGGTCCGACCGCCAGCGCCGCGCGCGCCAGCCGTGCCCCGGCGTCGGATTGCCGCGTTTCGAAGGCGGGGTCCGACAGATGCGGGATCAGGCGGCGCGGATCGGCCGAACGGGGAAGCCGCTGCATGTATTCCCGCCGGCCATAGGGACTGGACATGATCTCGAACCCGCCCACATGCAGCGGCGCCAGGATGGCGATGGCGGCGACCAGGATGAAGAAGCCGCCCATCCAGCCCGCCATCGCCCGCCACAGATGCAGCGGCGCAGGCAGAAGGTCGGCCGAATAGAGCGAGGCCCCGGTGGTCGTCAGCGACGACACCATTTCCCACCAGGCGTTGAAATAGCCGGTATCGGGCAGGCTTTCGGCAAAGGGCAGCGCCAGCAGCAGGGGCAGCAGGCCGAAGACACCCAGCATGGTCAGCAGCGTCTCGCGCGAGCGCTGCGGCCGGGGATTGGCCTGGGTCGCCAGCCCGATCAGCCCGCAGAAGACCAGGATCAGCAGTGCCGCGTAGAAGAAGTTGCGCGCGATGGCGGCCTGTCCCGTGGTCGAGGCATAGCCCGCGGGGATCAGCATCATCAGCGCGGCAAGCCCGCTCAGCAGGACCAGAAGCGGCAGTCGTTGCAGGATGCGGATCATCGGCGCGCGCCCCTCAGAAGAAGTCGATCGAGACCTGCAGCAGGCGCTCGACCTCGGGAACGTCCTTGGTGAGGGCAAAGATCAGCACGATGTCACCCTCCTCGATGCGCGTGTCGGCCAGGGGCTTGAGCACGCGGTCGCCCTTGCGCACCGCCCCCAGAAGCGCGCCTTCGGGAAAGTCGATGTCGCGCAGCGGGCGGCCGCACATGGGGCTGGTCGACAGGACCTGCGCCTCCATCACCTCGGCCTCGGCATCGCCGATGGAATAGATGTCGCGCACCCGGCCGTGGCGGATGTGGCGCAGGATGGTCGACACGGTCGTGGCGCGCGGGTTGATATAGGCGTCGATGTCCAGCGCCCCCATCAGCGGCACCAGCGTCGGGTCGTTGATCAGCGCAATGGCCATCTTGGCGCCCGCCTGCTTGGCCCGGACCGAGGCCAGGATGTTGGTCTTGTCGTCGTCGGTCACCGCCAGCACCGCATCGGCCTGCGGCACGCCCGCCTCGTCCAGCAGCTCGGCCGACAGGCCGTCGCCGTTCAGCACGATGGTCCGCTCCAGCCGGTCGGCGGCGAATTCCGCGCGGGCGCGGTCACGCTCGATCAGCTTGGCGCGGATGCGGTCGGCGCGGTTCTCCAGCGTCTGCGCCACGGCCAGGCCCACGTTGCCCGCGCCGATGATGGCCACGCGCTCCTGCTTCTGGGGTGGCTTGCCAAAGATATCCAGCGTGCGGGCCACGTCCTCGGCATGGGAAAAGACATAGATCTGGTCATGGGCGAACAGCTGGTCGCCGGGTTCGGGCGCGAACAGCCGGCCGTCGCGGCGCACGCCCGCGACGATGGCGCGCAGGCTGGAAAACAGTTCCGTCAGCTGCCGCAGGGGCGTGTTCAGCGCCGGGCAGTCCGGCTCCAGGTCGATGCCCAGCAGCTGGATCTTGCCGTCCATGAAGGTTTCCACGTCGAAGGTCGAGGGCGCGGAGAGCCGCTGCAGCGCCGCCAGCGCCACCTCGCGTTCCGGGCTGATGACCACGTCGATGGGCAGGTGTTCGGTGCGATAGAGATCGCTGTAGATGGCGTCCAGATAGGCGCCGCTGCGCAGGCGGGCGATCTTGCGCGGCACCTGGAAGACCGAATGCGCAACCTGGCAGGTGACCATGTTCACCTCGTCCGAATGGGTCGCGGCGATGATCAGGTCGGCGTCGCGGGCGCCGGCGCGGTCCAGCACGTCGGGATGGCTGGCAAAGCCGGTGACACCCTGAACGTCCAGCGCATCGGTGGCGCGGCGGATCAGGTCGGGATTGTTGTCGATGACGGTGACATCGTTGCGTTCCCCCGACAGGTGGCGCGCGATCTGCCAGCCGACCTGGCCGGCCCCGCAAATGATGATCTTCATCCACAGCCCTCTTGCCGCACGCGCCCAGATGCCGGACGCCCCTTTGCCTATGCCGGGGCGCCCGCGCGTGCAAGCGGCGGCGCTATTGCCCCAAGGCCATCTCGTCGTCGCTGCGCATGCCGCCGACGACGCCCAGGGACTTGAGCTTGCGGTGCAGCGCGCTGCGCTCCATCCCCACGAACTGGGCGGTGCGGCTGATATTGCCGCCGAAACGGTTGATCTGCGCGACCAGGTATTCCCGTTCGAACATCTCGCGCGCCTCGCGCAGCGCCATGGCGGTGACCGCCGGCCCCAGGCTCAGCGCGTCGCTGTTGTCGGGGGTGGCGCCCTGCGGTTCCAGTTCCGAAGGCTGGATGGCGCCGCTTTCCTCGGCCAGGATCAGCACGCGCTCGATGACGTTGCGCAACTGGCGGATGTTGCCGGGCCAGCGCATCGATTGCAGCGCGGCCACGGTCTCCTCGGGCAGGTCGCGCGGGGTCAGGCCCTGGGTGCGGTGGAACTGCTCGATGAAGTGGCGCGCCAGGATCGCGATGTCGTCGCGCCGGTCGGCCAGCGAGGGCACCGCCAGCGGCACCACGTTCAGCCGGTCGTAGAGCTCCTGCCGGAAGCGCCCGGCGGCGATCTCGGCCACCAGGTCGCGGTTGGTCGAGGACAGCACCCGCAGGTCCACCCGCACCCGGTCCGCCCCGCCCGCACGCACGAACTGCTGTTCGGTCAGCACCCGCAGGATCTTGGGCTGTGTGCCCATGGGCATGTCGCCCACCTCGTCGAAATAGATGATGCCGCCATGGGCCTGTTCCAGCAGGCCGGGCTCGATCCCCCGCTCGGCCGATTCGCGGCCGAACAGCACCTCCTCCATCCGCTCGGGCTCGATCGTGGCGCAGGGGACGGTCACGAAGGGCGCATGGGCGCGCGGGCTGTGGGCATGGATATAGCGCGCGGCCATTTCCTTGCCGGTGCCGGGCTCGCCCGCCAGCATCACCCGGCCATTCGACTTGGCCACCTTGTCCAGCGCGTCGCGCAGCCGCTTGAAGGCCACCGACTGGCCCAGCATCTCGGCCATGTGGTCGCCGCCGCGCCGCAGGCTGCTGTTCTCGCGGCGCAGCCGGCTGGTCTCCATCGCGCGGTTGATGACCACCATCAGCTGATCGATGTTGAAGGGCTTTTCGATGAAGTCATAGGCGCCCTGCTTGATCGCCGCGACCGCGATCTCGATGTTGCCATGCCCCGAGATGATGATCACCGGCACGCCGGGATTGTTGCGCTTGACCTGTTTCAGGATGTCGATCCCGTCCATGCGGCTGTCCTTCAGCCAGATGTCCAGGATCATCAGGGCCGGCTCGCGCTCGTTCAGCGCGGCCACGGCCTCGTCGGAATTGGCAGCCAGACGGGTTTCGAACCCCTCGTCCTTCAGGATGTCCGCGATCAGCTCGCGGATGTCCCGTTCGTCATCGACGATCAGAATGTCGCTCATGGTGTCGCCTCGTCTTTTTCTTGTCTGCTCTTGGTCTTGGGGGCGCGGACCGGGTGCCGTTCGCGCGGCAGCCGGATTTCGGCCATGGCGCCCGGAGGATCGGGCGCATCGGTCAGGGACAGGCTGCCGCCATGTTCCTCGACGATCTTCTTCACGATGGGCAGGCCTAGGCCGGTGCCCTGGCTTTTCAGCGTCACATAGGGCTCGAACAGGCGGGAACGGTCGGCGGGCAGGCCCAGGCCGTTGTCGATGATGCGGATGCAGACGGCCTCGGGCTGGGTGTCCATCGTGACGCGGATCAGCGGCGCCCAGTCCCCGGGCTCGGCCGCCTTGCGTTCCTCGATCGCCTCGCCCGCGTTCTTCAGAAGGTTGGTCAGCGCCTGGCGCAGCATGCCCGCGTCGCAATCGACGATGACCGGCTGGTCCGGGATCTCGGCCTGCAGGGCGTCGTGCAATGCGTCCTGCTGCAGCAGCACGACCTGGCGCAAAAGTCCCGCCAGGTCGGTCTCGGCGCGGTCGGGTTCGGGCATGCGGGCAAAGCGGCTGAACTCGTCCACGATCCGGCGCAGGTCGTTGGTCTGGCGGATGATGACGTCGGTATACTGCTCCAGCGCGGCGCGTTCGCTTTCGGGCGCCAGCGGGCCGAACTTGCGGCGCAGGCGCTCGGCCGACAGCTGGATGGGGGTCAGGGGGTTCTTGATCTCATGCGCGACGCGGCGGGCCACGTCGCCCCAGGCCGCCATGCGCTGCGCGATGACCAGTTCGGTCACGTCGTCGAAGGCCACCACGAAGCCCTCCAGGTCGCCCTCGGCCCCGCGCCGCACGGCCATGCGCACCAGCAGGCTCTCGACCCGCCCCTGCCGCATCAGCCGCACCTCGTCCTGGATCGTTTCGGCGACCGAGGCCGACAGCCGCTCGAACAGGGGGGCGAATTCCGGCACCGCCTCGGACAGCAGCGCGTCGATGTCGCGCCTGGGGTCCAGCCCCAGCAGGCGGCTGGCCGAACGGTTGACAAAGTCGATCTCTCCGGCCGCATCCAGACCGATCACCCCGGAGGTGACCGAGGCCAGCACATTGTCGAACAGCCGCCGCTGTTCGTCCGACAGCCGATAGCTCTCGATCAGCTCCTCGCGCTGCGTCTTCAGCTGGCGGGTCATGCGGTTGAAGGCGCGGCCCAGGGTCTGGATCTCGTCGCCGGTGCTGGGTTCGGGGACCTGCACGTCCAGATCGCCGCGGCCGACCTGCTCGGTCGCCTGCGCCAGAAGGCCGATGGGGCGCGACAGGCGGCTGGCGAACCACAGCGCCAGCCAGATCGCCGCCGCCACCAGCAGCAGCGCAAAGCCCAGATAGACCAGCGAGAATTCGAACAGCACGCGGCTGCGCATCTCCTCCAGCTCGCGATAGTTTCCGGCGGTGGCGCGGGTGTCGTCGACCAGCCCCAGCAGATCGCCATCCACGTCGCGGGTCACGTAAAGATAGCGGTCGGCCAGCGGCGGCAGGGCGACCAAGGCGCGGAACTCGTCATTGCCCCAGTCCTCGATCAGCACGATGCCGTCGGTCTGCGCCTGGTCCAGCTGGTCGCTGCTGGGCTCCTCGTACCAGAAGAGATAGCTGCGTTCGCCGCGGGCCCGGATCTCTCCGGCGCCGTTGATGATATAGGCCTCCCGGAGGCCGCGCTGGATCAGGCTCTGGCCCTGTGCCAGCAGCTGGCGCATCTCGCCGTCCTCGATCAGCGGATTGGCCCGGCCGGCCTGCGTCAGCACCCCGGCCAGGGCGCGCGCATCCTCGGTCAGGTCGCTGCGATGCTCGGCCTGATAGGCCTCGGCTGCCGCCTGCGATGTGGCGACCACCTGCTGCACCCGGTCGGAAAACCAGCCCTCCAGCCCGATATTGACCAGAAGGCCCGCGAACAGCGCCACCAGCACCGTGGGCACCAGCGCCAGCCCGCCAAAGATCGCCACCAGCCGCGCATGCAGCCGCGATGCCGGGCCCGCGCGGCGGCGCGCAGCGATCAACCGCGCCATGCGCGCCAGGATGAAGCCGAGGACCAGGACCAGATAGATCAGGTCGCCCAGGAGGACGATGCGCAGGACCTGCCCCTGAAGGTCGCGCCCCAGGGGCCCCAGCACCAGCAGCGTCGCCACGGCCAGTGCCAGCCCGGCCAGCATCATGGACCAGCCCAGCACCCCGCGCCATTGGCGGGGCAATCGGATGCGGGCCAGCCTGTCCCAACCGAGCCCTGTCTCCAGGCCTGCCATAAACCCCACTTGCCGTCTTTCGCGGCTTATCTGCGGGCGCGCGTGACCTTTGCGCTGCCCCCCTGTGGCGGTTTTACATCAGTTTGCGACGACGTGTCACCTCGATATTCAGCTCGGTCAGCTTCTTGCGCAAAGTGTTGCGATTGATGCCCAGCAGGTCCGCGCAACGCAGCTGATTTCCGCCGGTCGCATCCAAGGCCACCTGCAGCAGGGGACGCTCGACCTCGCGCAGGATGCGGTCATAGAGGCCCGGCGGCGGCAGCGCATCGCCATGCAGGTCGAAATAGCGTTGCAGATGCGCCTCGACCGAATCCGACAGACGCGAATGGGCCGAGGGCAGCGCAACCAGCGCAGCAGGCTCCGCGGGCGCGGGCCCCGAGAGGTTCGCGGGGGCAGGCATCTGCACGCGCAGGCCCGACTGCTGGGTCAGCGCCTCGCGCATCTCGGTCACGCTGATCGCGGCGCCGCTGGCGGTCAGGGCCAGGCGGCGCATCATGTTCTCCAGCTCGCGCACGTTGCCGGGAAAGGGATGGGCGCGCAGCATCGCGGCGGCCTCGTCCGACAGCATCCGCTCGGGCAGGCCCTGGGCCGCGGCGCGGGCCAGCAGATGCGCCGCCAGCGGCAGGATGTCGTCCACCCGCGCGCGCAGGGGCGGCACGCTGACCGTCACGCCGGCCAGCCGGTAATAAAGGTCCGAGCGCAGCCGCCCGCCCGCCACGTCGGCCTGCGGATCGGGGCCGGTGGTCGACACGATGCGTGGCGCCTGCGCGCGGTCGGGGCCGGATTCCATCGCCTCGATCAGGCCGATCAGGCGCGCCTGCGCGGCGCTGTCGAAGCCGGCCGGGTTCTCGATCACGATGGTGCCGCCCATCGCCTTGTCGGCCGCCCGCGCGATGGCCTCCTCGCCGGCATCGGACGAGGTCAGGACCGCCAGCCCCCGGTCGCGGCGGTCCGATAGTTCGTGAAAGCTGCGGGCGATGGTGGTCTTGCCGACGCCCGCCTCGCCCGCGATGATCACCGGCAGATCGGCATTCAGCACCCGCGCCACCATGCGGAACAGCGCCTGCATGCTGGGCGCGTGCCCGATCAGCGGCATGGCCGGATCGGCCGCCTCGCGGGGCGCGGGCAGCGGCTCGGGGACCGTGTCCGACCGGCGCGGGCGGCGCGACAGGGCCAGGTTCGCCTTGGACATCAGGTCGGGCAGGTCGAAGGGCTTGGGCAGGTATTCAAAGGCCTCGGCCTCGGTCGCGCGGATCGCGGTGACGATGGTGTTCTGGGCCGAGATCACGATCACCGGCAGGTCGGGGCGCGCCTCGCGGATGGCCGGGATGCGGTCGATGCCGTTGCCGTCGGGCATCATCACGTCGGTGATGACCAGGTCGCCCCGCCCCTCCTCGACCCATTTCGACAGCTGCGCCAGGCTGCCCGTGGCATGGACCCGGCAGCCCGCGCGGGTCAGCGCCTGCGTCAGCACCGTGCGGATGGTGCGGTCGTCGTCGGCGATCAGAACGGTTCCGTCCATGGGGTCAGGTCCTTATGCCTTGGGCAGGGAAAGTCGAAACACGGTGCGGCCGGGGCGGCTGTCCACGCGGACCAGCGCGCCATGGTCGGTGATGATCTTGCTGACCAGCGCCAGGCCCAGCCCGGTGCCGTTCTCGCGCCCCGAGACGAAGGGCTCGAAGACCTGGTCGGCGATGGCGGGGGGAAAGCCGGGGCCGTTGTCCTCGATCTCGATCTGCAGGGGCAGCGGGCGGCCGGTCGGGTCCTCCGCGTCCGGCGGCAGCCGCAGCGTGTGGTCATAGAAGCTGCGCAGCCGGATCATCCCGCCCGCCTTGCTGGCCAGCGCCTCGGCCGCGTTCTTCACAAGGTTCAGGCAGACCTGCATCAGCTGGTCGGGATCGGCCAGCGCCATGGGCAGCGACGGGTCGTAGTCGGTGACGATCGCCACGTCGCACGCGAATCCCACCGCGGCCGAGCGGCGCACCTGCTCCAGCACGTCATGCAGGTTCAGCGCCCCTAGCCGGGGCGCCGAGGTGTCGCCGAACCGTTCGACCTGGTCCAGCAGCGCCACGATCCGGCGCGATTCGCTGACGATCATCTCGGCCATCTCGCGGTCCTCGGGCGTGGCGTTCATCGCCATCAGCTGCGCGGCGCCGCGGATTCCGGCAAGGGGGTTCTTGATCTCGTGGGCCAGCATCTCGGCCATGCCGATGGCGCTGCGGGCGGCGCTGCGGATGTTGCGGCTTTGGCGCGCATTGTCCTCGGCCGGGACGATCAGCAGGCAGCAGGTACCCGGCCCGCCCGGCGTGGGCGCCGCATGCACGGCCGCCCGCCGCGCCTGGTGGCCGCCCGCGCGGTCGCCGATCTGAAAGCTGACCTCGGGCTGATAGAGGGCATCCTCGGCGTTGCGGACCCGCTCGACCAGGGGGCGCAGGCTGGGCTGGATGCGCAGCCGGGTGGCCATCTCGTCCTCGTCCAGCATCCGCCCCAGCAGTGAATTGCGCGACATGTTCAGCCAGATCTCGGCCGCGTCGTTCACCGCGGCCACGCGCCCCTGCCCGTCCAGGACCAGCGCGGGCAGCGGCAGCGCCTCCCAGCCGGGACCGGGGGCCGCCACGCGGAAGTCCGGGGGCCGGGCACAGCTCATGCGGCGATCTCTCCGGGGGCGTCGGCAAAGGCGCGGCGGATCAGCGCCACGGTCCGGGCCTGCGTCTCGGCGCGCAGCATCTCGGCCCGCAGGGGGGCGCCATTGGCCTCGGCGTACCAGCCCAGATGCTTGCGCGCCACGCGCAGCCCCAACTCCAGGCCATAAAAATCCAGCATGTCCTCGTAATGCTCCTCGACCAGGTCGGCCAGCGCCGCGCCCTGGGGGACCGCGGGGGCCGGGCAGTTCCACAGGTCATGGGCGATCCGCGCCAGCACCCAGGGCCGCCCCTGCGCGCCGCGCCCGACCATGACCGCATCGGCCCCCGATCCCGCCAGCGCCGCCCGCGCGCTGGCCGCGTCCACCACGTCGCCATTGGCGACCAGCGGCGGCCGGCCGAGCAGGTTCGCCACCGCGCGGATCGCGCCCCAATCCGCCACTCCCTTGTAGAACTGCGCCCGCGTCCGGCCATGCACGGTCAGCATCGCCACCCCCGCATCCCGCGCCCGCGCGGACAGGTCGGCGGCGTTCAGGCAATCCTCGTCCCAGCCAAGGCGCATCTTCAGCGTCACGGGCACCTGCACGGCGCCCACCACCGCCTCGATCAGCGACAGCGCGTGGTCCAGGTTGCGCATCAGCGCCGCGCCCGACAGCCCGCCGGTGACCTTCTTGGCGGGGCAGCCCATGTTGATGTCGATGACGCGCGCCCCCATGCCCTGGACGATGCGCGCGGTTTCGGCCATGGGCGCGGCCTCGCGGCCGGCGATCTGGACGCTGACGGGCAGCGCCCCCTCGGTCAGGGCCTTGGCGCGGATGGCCGCCCGGGTCGAGGGTCGCGGCGTCACCATCTCGGTCGAGGCGACCATCTCGGACACCATCAGCCCGGCGCCGAACCGCGCCACCGCCCGGCGGAAGGGCACGTCGGTGATCCCGGCCATCGGTGCCAGAAACACCGGCGGGCCAAGGGGCGTGTCGCCAAGCAGGATCGGGTCGGGCAAGTGCATATCATGTTCCTTCACCTTGGGGCGGTCCGCTCGCAAGAAGGGCAGAGGGCGCCCGGCCTGCCCATTTGAAGGGCGGGTTCCAGT